>CAUTPO010000086.1:0-9634 GCA_963540475.1 uncultured Treponema sp.
AAATGCGATGTTCTAAATCGTGCTATTTGCGCGATTTAGAACTCGTCGACCTGTTTGCTAACGAAGTTATCGAACAGGTCTATTATATTCCGTCTGCAAGTTATTATGAAAACGGCATAAATAGGTTTTAAGCATTTTTTTTGCTTTGGAGCCTCCGTTCATAAAAGGAGTATATTATGGTAAACAAATCCGGTGCTTTTGTATCGCTTGCAAAAAGAGCCGATTTTAATCTTTCCGTCAGTCATATACAGGCGGTTATCGAAATTACCGATAACCTTGCTCCGTCCAAAAATGCGGCGGATATGATAAACGAAATGATAATGGAACACACGATAAAGCCCGAGCAGGTTAAGGCGATTTTATCGGTGCTGTTAACTGATAAATGGCAGTATAGGGTTGTTTCGAAAAACATTACCGCCGTTTTGGAGGACGCCTCCGCCTTTGTAAAGGATGTATGCACATGGTCCGGAGTGGATATCGTTTTGGGCTACGAGCATCCCGATTTAGGCTTTATTGCCGTAAACCCCAAAAATTCGCAGGCGGCGGCCGTTATTCAAGAGTTTAAAAAACACGAGCTTTTGCTTATTTTTGTCGGAAAACAGGATAAGGGAGCAATCGATCCTGCGGCGGCGGACGCGGTTGTTTCGGCAATTTTAAAGTTGTTTGAAAAAAAAGCGGTTTCCGTGCCCGCTTCGGTAAAAACGGGGCCGTTTAAGTATGCGGAACCCAAGCAGCCTTTGGCGCGGCGTGCTGCAAAAACGGCAGGAAAAAAGAGGCGCGGAAGAGCGGGTTTAAAGAAATCCGCCGTAACGGAACAGCCTGTTTCGTCCGCCGCCGCATCTTCTTATTCCGAGCGGCCTGCCGCCATCGCAACCGGCCCGAAGAAGATGAGCCAGCTGGTGTCCGTTCCCGTTTCGAACGAATTGTTTCATAACGGAAATGTTGAAGCGTGGAAGCGCATTATCCGCAGTTATACGGCAAAGTACCCGAACGCCTCAGTAATGATTTTTTACGACGGGGAGCGGATTGTCGATATTAATACGCTTTTTAAATGGGGAAAGGTTAAACACGGCAGTTCCATTCAGTTTGCCGTTTCCGCAGAGGAAATTAAGGATTTATCGAAATTATCGAAGTACTTTAAACAGGGCGCAAGTCCCATGTTCGAAGCCTTTTTACGCGGTTCTCCCGATACCGTTTTAAATCTGTTTTAATGGAGGGGTTAGATGAGATTATCAGATCATATACATTTTTTTAATCAAAAAGAAACCGTCGGCAAAAAAGTCGATAAGAATTTACTGGGTATTAGGGGAAGGCAGGCGAACGAGTTTGCGGAATTAAAGCTGCCTATTTTGCCTGGTGTTATAGTCGACTCGTCGGTTATGCAGGATTTAGGCACGGAACAGGGTAAGCTGCGTACGGCAATCGCTCCCCATCTTGAAAAGTTTGGAAAAGAGGTTCGCAAAACCTACGGTAATGAAGAAAGCCCGATGTTGTTAAAGCTGGTTATTTCTCCTAATCTTTTGATCGCAAACTATCCGACCCTTCATAATTTCGGGCTGACCAAAAAAACGGTCATCGGTTTTCAGGAAAAGGTCGGCGAAGCCTTTGCCGCACACGAGGTTTTGTTTTTGCTAAACGGTATTTTGAACATTGCCTATAAGATTGCACAGCTGGAAGAAGAACCGAAAAAACAAGAATGGCTTTCCGAGGCTGTAAACAAGGTTAAGGCGGCTCTTGCTTCTTCAAGTAGTACGGCACGTCCTGTAAAAATAATGGAAGAATACGCCGAGTATCTGCCGGACGGCTTTTTTGATGATGCGCACATTCAGCTTGAAGAATCGGTTTGTATGATAAGCCGGCTTTTACGGCTGGAGGAAGATAATAATAAGGATGTTGCCCTTTTGATTCAGCCGATGGTATACGGAAACTATGGTAAGGATTCGTATTCGGGCTCTTTTTTCAGCAGAAATATCGTAACGGGCGAAAAAAAGCTGCAAGGGCAATTTTTTGTCGAGAAATTCGATGAGGCGGAGGCGGAAGGAAAGGACATCAATTCGATGAAAGCCGAATACCTAAAACGGCTTGAAAAAATTGCATGGCTTTTGGAGGATCACAGCAAGGATATCCGCAATATCCGTTTTACGGTGGAAGCGGGGGAACTGTGGCTGATCGAACAAAAATCGGTGGAAGCAAAGAGTACTATTTCGCTGGTTCATTTGCTCCTTGATCTTTATAACCGCAAAATTGTGGATGCCGAATACGCTGTGCGCGCCGTAAAACCGGGGCAGTTAAACGAAATTCTTCACCCTGTTATTAATCTTTCCAGTACGCGGGGCTTGAAGTCTTCTGCAGGCGGTATTGCCGGTGCACCCGGCGCGGCTGTCGGACGGGTTTATTTTACCGCCGATTCTTTAATCGAAGCGAAAAGAGTAGCCCAAATCGAGGGCCGCGATACGCGCTGTATCCTGTGTATGCCTGCAACCTATGCGGGGGACGTAAAGGCTATCGAGGTTGCAACGGGCGTTATTTCCAACGAGGGCGGTTATTCTGCCCACGCTTCGGTCGTTGCGCGCCAATACGGTAAAACGTCTTTGGTGCGCCCCGATATGAAAATTATGCAAAAAAAGGCGGTGATTGACGGCGTTACCGTAAACGAGGGCGACTATCTTACCTTAAATGTTCCATATTACGGCAATTCCGCCGTTTATTTCGGAAAGGCCGAACTTATCGACCCTGATCCTGAAACCTCAGGTCTTTTGGATTTTATCGCCTTGGCCAAGGGGTTTGTTTCGGACTTTTATGTGCGCGCCAATGCCGACAGCCCGAAGGATGCACAGCTTGCTCTTGATTTCGGTGCGGAAGGAATCGGTTTATGTAGAACCGAGCACATGTTTTTTAACGAAAAAAGAATCAATTTGTTCCGTACAATGATTGTAGCCGAAACGGAAGCGGAACGGCAAAAGGTTTTGGCCAAGCTGCAAAAGGTGCAAACCGAAGACTTTTACGAGATTTTTAAAATAATGGCAGGCAAGGAAGTTACAATCCGGTTACTGGATGCTCCCTTACATGAATTTTTACCGCATAACGATGCCGAATTAGGTGCTTTCGTAAAATATCTGGCTTCGGAAAAAAAGACCGTTAATAAAAAAGAATTAAAGGAAAAAATCGACAGACTTTCCGAAATTAACCCGATGCTCGGACACCGCGGCTGCCGAATCGCCATTTCGCACCCCGAAATTTATGCGATGCAGGTGCGGGCAGTCTTCGAAGCCGCTTATAAACTCAAAAAAGAAAAGGTCGATGTACGGCCTGAGATAATGATTCCGCTTATTATGAATTTCCGCGAATTAAAGCAGATTGTGTACGGCAAAAAGATTGAAGGCCGCACCTATCAGGGCATACATTCAATAGAAGAAGAGGTTCGCGGACAGATGAAGGCGGGCAGCCTTGAATATAAGGTTGGGACTATGATTGAGCTTCCTGCTGCGGCCTTAAGCGCCGACGAAATTACCAAATATTCGCAGTTTTTCTCCTTTGGTACGAACGATTTGACGCAGACGACGCTGGGACTTTCGCGTGACGATTTTAACCGTTTTATGCCCGATTATACGATGTACGATTTAATCGACGGCAATCCCTTTGCTATTTTGGACAGCCGTGTCCGCGATTTGATCGAAATTGCAATTCGGCGCGGTAAGCTGACCCGCCCCGATGTGCACTTAGGCTTGTGCGGAGAACACGGTGCCGCTCCCGAAAACGTACGCTTTTGTATGGAAGCGGGACTTAACTACGTTTCATGTTCCTCGTATTCGGTGCCCATCGCGCTTCTTTCGATTGCCCAAACCGAGCTTGAAAACGCCGAAAAGGCAGGTATTAAATTGACGCCGAAACCTGTAAAAATGAACGTTTTTGCAAAAAAGACGCGGAAAGCAGGGCGAAAACCGAAGGGAATTACTGAAAAGACTTCTTCGGGAAGAAGGGGACTCGGCGCGAAAAAGGCCGGTGAATCGAATACCGAAACGAAAAAAACGCGCGGTAGAAAGCCTGCGGGTACGAGAGGGCGCGGTGTGAAAAAGGCCGCCGAATCGAACGCCGAAACGAAAAAAACGCGCGGCAGAAAACCGGCAGCGGCGAGGGATGGAAAAAACGCGGACAGCGGAAAAAAGCCTGCCGTAAAACCTGTTGCCGTTTCCAAGGCTAAGCCTGGCAGAAAAAAGGCCGCGCCCGTTGCAAAGATAACGGAAACAAAAACGCCCGCACCGAAACGGAGGGGCGTTGTAAAAAAAACGGGAGCCGGAAGGCCGAAAAAAACGGACTTAAAAACCGCTGTTTCTAAAAAAAGGGGCAGAAAATAAGCGCTCGATAGGTTTTTATGCGGATATGGGGTAAAAGAGTGAAACTTTTTACCCCGTCCTTGTTTTATACGGTATAGATTATGTGCGTTTTGCCTTGTTGCAAAGGCAGGGCTAAAAGCTTTTTTGTAGGATATTCACATATCCTACAAACAGTTTTTATAGGAGTTATTATGACGGTATTCGATTATACGGTAAAAAAAGTTGGCGGCGACACGGTTGCCTTATCGCAGTATACGGGCTCTGTCCTGCTTATTGTAAACACGGCCAGTGCCTGAGGCTTTACGCCGCAGTTCCAAGGTTTGGAACAATTATATCAGCAGTACAAAGACAAACAATTTGCCGTACTGGGCTTTCCCTGCAACCAATTCGGAAATCAGGACCCCGGTACAAACGAAGAAATCCAAAATTTTTGCAGGGTTAACTTCGGTGTAACCTTTCCCGTTATGGCAAAGACAGAGGTTAACGGGGAGTATGAAGAGCCGCTGTTTACCTTTCTTAAAAAACAGGCTGCCGGCGGTGAAAAGCCCATCAAATGGAATTTTACGAAATTCCTAGTAGGTAGGGACGGCTGCACGGTCAGCCGCTATGAATCGCCTGTGGAGCCTGAGGCTTTAAAGGCTGACATAGAAAAAATGCTTTAAGAACTGCCCGATTAATCCCCAATAAGGGATTAATCGGGTCAAAAAAATGCTGTGTGTACATCTTCTTCTGCATAAAATTTTGTCTTGACAAAAGAACATAAATTTGATACAGTAAGGGTCTATTCGATATATATGATTAATCGTTTTAATCTTTAAAAAGCTTGACAAAAAAAGCATTGTAAATCTAAAGTTTTTAATCTTTTTGTATTCCTTTGCTTATGCCCTTTATTTTACGGGCATAAGGCTAAAAGACACATTGAAATATATAATAATTAGGAGAAAAATCCAATGACGGTAAGAAAAAGAAAGAATGTTCCCGAAGCTACCGGCGAAACCTTGTTTGGAGCGGATCCTTCGCCCGAACATATAACCGGTAACAATTTTGCGGAACAGACCGAAGAAAATAGCGAAAAAAGGGTTCTGGTTCGTCCGCGAATGTATAAAAAAAACGAGGATGCCCTGCATGACCTTCCGATAAATAAGACAAAAAGATCAGCCGTTTCGATCAAAAAAACTCAAACGAAAGAAATTATACCCGAAACCGAAGAAATACTCCCTTCTTCCGATAACCTGCCGAAAATAGTCATAAACGATTTAACTAAGATGAAGATGCATAACCTGAGGGAACTGGCAGTCAAATACGGTGTTGCGGAAGACGAAATCTCCTTAATGAAGAAACAGGAAGTCATTTATCATATTTTAAAAAATCATACCAACCAAGGCGGTACGATTTTTGCTTCCGGTTCTTTGGAAATATTGCCCGACGGTTTCGGCTTTTTGCGTTCGCCCCAAAACAGCTATTTATCGGGTACCGATGATGTGTATGTTTCTCCGAGCCAGATACGGCTTTTTAATTTAAAAACAGGCGATACGGTGTACGGTCAGATACGCTCGCCCAAAGAAGGTGAGCGGTATTTTGCCCTTTTACGGGTCGAATCCGTCAACTTTGATGATCCTGCAAAATCCCAAAGGCGCATTCCTTTCGATAACCTGACCCCCCTGTATCCCAAAGATAAATTGAATCTTGAAACTACGACAGAAGAGCTTTCGACGCGAATTATGAATTTGTTTTGTCCGATAGGAAAGGGACAGCGCGCCCTGATCGTAGCGCCGCCGAGGACGGGAAAAACGATAATGCTGCAAAAAATTGCAAATGCCATTACCGCAAATCACCCCGAGGTCTACCTTATTGTCCTGCTTATCGACGAGCGGCCCGAAGAGGTAACGGATATGGAGCGCACGGTAAATGCCGAAGTTATTTCTTCTACCTTCGATGAACAGGCGACACGCCATGTGCAGGTTGCCGAAATGGTATTGGAAAAGGCCAAGCGGCTGGTGGAACACGAAAAAGACGTCGTTATTCTTTTGGATTCCATTACGAGGCTCGCACGCGCCTATAACCAGACGATGCCGACTTCGGGCAAGGTGCTTTCAGGCGGTGTGGATTCCAATTCGCTGCACAAGCCTAAGCGCTTTTTCGGTGCGGCCCGAAATATTGAAGAAGGCGGCAGTTTGACGATAATTGCAACGGCCCTTATCGAAACGGGCAGTAAGATGGACGAGGTTATCTTCGAAGAGTTCAAGGGTACGGGCAATATGGAAGTCAATTTGGACAGAAAACTGTCCGATAGGCGGCTGTTCCCTGCAATCAATATAAAAAAGTCGGGCACGCGCAAAGAAGAACTCCTTTTGACCGAAGAAGAAATTCAGCTTATGTGGGTATTGCGTAAGTTTATAAATCCTATGGACGATGTGGATATCATCGAACTTTTAATCGAGCGCATGAGCAAAACCAAGAACAACGAGGCCTTTTTAAAATCGATGAATTCCGGTCTTGCACAAAAAGAATAAATATGATATACTAGCCCTTCTAAAAACTTTTTTTTGATAAGGGTTTAAAGTAAGATTTCTTGGGAGGTTTTTATGAAAAAAGATATTCATCCTAAATATGAAGAAACGACGATTACCTGTGCATGCGGTAATGTCATCAACACATTTTCTACCGTGAAGGATATCAAGGTTGAAATTTGTTCGCAGTGCCATCCTTTCTTTACGGGAAAACAAAAACTGGTGGATACGGCCGGTAGGATCGACCGGTTTAAGAAACGCTATAATATTAAAGACTAAAAGATACGGTCTTTTGATATTGAAAGGATATTGTTGTTTTTAAATCGGATAACGCAGAAAAATTCGTTTTTTCTGCGTTAATTTTTTATCTTTTCGATACAATCGTGTTTGTCATAATCGTGTTTGTCCTGCAAGAGATGGACGAGCACGTACGTTATGGGAGAAGTGTATGGACTATTGGATGATGTGGCTAATCGCCGGGGCTGTGTGTGTCGGGCTTGAATTGTTTGTCCCGGGGCTTGTTCTTATTTTTTTCGGACTGGGCTGTGTGTGCACGGCAGGTGTTTCGCTGATTTCCTTTGTCAATAACAGGGTCTGGCTGCAAATAGCCTTGTTTCTTGTGTTTTCGATTCTTTCTCTGGTCTTTTTACGGAAACGGTTTACGCTTATTTTTAAGGGGACGATGTTTTATCCGGAAAAGAAGCAGGATAAGCACATATTTGAATTTGCCGATGTGTTGGAACCCGTTTCGGACACGAGGGAGGGGCGCATTAAATATAACGGAACGACATGGAATGCCGTTTCTCTATCGGGCGATATAGAAGCCGGTGCCCGGGTGCGGGTGCTGCGCCGTGAAGGGATTACCTACGTGGTCGAAAAGGTTTTGTAAATTCAAAAAAGCGCCTTTTTTACCGGTAAATCGGTTTTGAGATGAGCACTATGCTTTGCAGCCGCCGCAGGCGGAGCAATTATGCGTGTTTGCGGACTGTTCACCGAACACCGCTTTTTGAAGTTTTCTGCCGGTGGGGGTGTCAGCAAGGCCGCCTTCGGCCGTTTCCCGTAATGCGGCAGGCAGGGAATCGCCGACTTTTTTCATTACCTGAATAACTTCGTCGGCAGGAATCATGCTTTTTATGCCGGCGAGGGCCATTTCCGCAGCCGTAAATGCAAGGGTTACGCCCGAAGCATTCCGTTTTATACACGGAATTTCGACGAGCCCTGCAACGGGGTCGCAGACAAGCCCCGTTATACATTTTATCGCGATTGCACAGGCGTGCATAACCGCTTCGGGGCTGCCGCCGCAGAGCTCCGTTATTGCGGCGGCAGCCATGGCTGAAGCCGAGCCGCATTCGGCTTGACAGCCGCCTTCGGCTCCCGAAATCGAGGCCGTGTTAGCGATGACAAGACCTATTGCTCCCGCCGTAAAAAGGGCCATAACGGCATCTTTCTTTTTTACATTTTTTACTTTTATAACGGCCCCGATTGCACCGGGAAGTATACCGCAGGAGCCTGCCGTGGGGGTTGCCGTTATTTTACCCATTGCAGCATTGAGTTCCGAAACGGCGATGGACATCCGTATGGCGTTTGTTATAAGCGGTCCGCACAGGGTTTGGCCGTTTTCTTCTCTTTCATATATTTTATACGCGTCGCCTCCCGTCAGACCGCTGGTTGATTTTATGGAAGGGCTGGTCCCTTTTTCGATTGCTTCGAGCATTACGTTTAAATTTTCTTCCATTCTTCCAAAACATTCGGCTTCTGTTTCTTCCAAAAATTTGCTTTGATCTTTTAAAACCAGTTCCGAAATTTTCAAACCCTTGTCGGCCGCCGTGTTGACAAGCTCCGCTATTGTTTTATATTCCATACGAAAGTTCCTTTTTGTGTCGCTTTTAAATAGGTTGTATTAAAATGGCTCCATAGACGTGTTCGAGTGCGACTATTTCTTCTTTTAAGCCGTTATCGACGCTAAGGCCGTCCATTTGTATACACATGGCTGCCGTTCCGCCTCGGTAATCGCGTCCGATGTGAATTTGAAAAATATTGATGCGGTGCCTTGCTGTAATCGAGGTTATTGCGGCGACTTGTCCCGGGATATCCTTGTATTCCACGATAAGGGCAGGGGTTTTGCCGGTAATTTCGACCGTTTTACCGTTTATTTTTGTGATGATGATGTTGCCGCCGCCTATCGAAGATCCTTGAACCGATAGTTTTTTTCCGTCGATGCCGGTTACTTCGAGCAGGGCCGTATTGGGATGGGCGTTAGGAATATCTATCGTGTGAAAAATGATTTCCAAACCCTGTTCTTTTGCGATAAGAAGACTGTTTCGAATACGTTCGTTGTCAGGTTTCATTCCCATAAGGCCTGCAGCAAGGGCGCGGTCTGTGCCGTGACCCTTGTAGGTGTGCGCAAAGGAGCCGTGCAAGTATATGTCAGCCCTTATCGCCGGCTCTGCAAGAAGCGCCCGCGTCAGGTATCCGATTCGTACAGCTCCTGCCGTGTGCGAGCTGGAAGGGCCTATCATGATAGGGCCTATGATATCAAAAACGTCCATAAAGTCTCCATGCGGCGGGTTTGCGCGTTTAAATAAATACTGAAAGCGATTTTTATATAAACGTTTTTACCGAACATGATCTTTTTAAAAACAAAAATTTTTAAAAAGAATAAGTAAATATAATAAATAAGGTTCGGTTCGGTCAAGAGGGCGGGTAGGGCGGGCGGAAGATGCAAAGAGTGTTTTTATATTAGACCTGTTCGGAAACTTCAGTTTCAGAACAGGTTGCCTTAAAATGCGA
>CAUTPO010000087.1:0-9257 GCA_963540475.1 uncultured Treponema sp.
TTCAAGATGTCGTACTCTTCAATGACACGGTATACAACAATATTTTAATCGGCAATCGAAACGCTACAAGAGAACAAGTGCTTGCTGCCGCAAAAGCCGCACAGTGCGATTCGTTCATCGAAAAACTGCCGCAAGGCTATGACACGGAAATCGGTGAAAACGGCTATACCCTTTCAGGCGGGGAACGCCAGCGGCTTTCCATTGCACGTGCTCTTTTAAAGGACGCACCGATCATCCTCTTGGATGAGGCAACTGCAGCCCTCGACCCGGAAAACGAAACGCTTATCCAGCGTGCCATCAGTACGCTGATACGGAACAAAACCGTTATCGTTATCGCTCACCGCCTCCGCACGGTTGAAAATGCCGACAAGATTATCGTGCTCAATAAGGGGACGATTGCCGAAACCGGTACCCACGCCGAGCTCATGGAAAAGGGCGGCATTTATCGCGAGATGTATCGGTTGCAGCGGGAAAGCGAGCAGTGGTCGGCGTAACTTGCAAATATGCGGGCATTAACACCAATGCCCGCCCGTGAAAGGGCAAGCGGATTTGTTTTAACCTGAATATTATTCTTTCCATAAAGCGAGCAATTTTTATTGTCCCGCTTGATAAACTTATACCAGATATTATATAATAGACTCATAGCGATTACAACTATTGCATGTCCTTGCAAAGACTTATTTTGCAAATATACCATTAGGAGGGTAAAGCATGATAGAAGCCGTTGTAACGGGATTAACAGAACTAGATTTTAATTTTTTTGAAATGCTCTTTGTTGCCGGTGTTCAAACGGAGATTCTTCAAAAGCTTGTGCAACAAGAACCTGCTAATTAAATTTTAAGCCTTATAATTAACCGGTAATTATAATGCCTTTATAGTAGAGATAGAGGACAAAACAGTAAATGTATGAAAAAATTGATGATAAAAGATATGAATTTTATGAGACTTTTTTAATAAACAAAAAATGGAAAAAAGACATAGATTATATTTCAACTTTTATTAACAATTATAATACTAACTTAATAAAAAAGATTGAAACCTGCATTATACCATCTCTGGCATTATATATTTTTAAAAGAAAACAATTAAAATTAAGAAATATTTATAATAACTATTTTACTCCGCCATACTCACATTTATTGAAAAAATTGAATAATCATCATTTATTAGCTATGGTCAATCAATACCTTGAATCATTCATTATGATAACAAAAAGCAGTCTTGAAAAAGCAATAAACGATTTAAAGCATCTAAACCTCATGACTAATGAAGATGCTATCAAAGAAGCAAGTATAGAACTTGGCGATCTGCATTCAAATCATATAATAACAATACTTATAACGCTAAAAAACAATAAAAAATTTCTTTTGAAACCCAGCCCGTGTGAACCTTCAGATTGTTTTTATAAAATATGTGACGAATTAAATGACGGCACCGATGAATTTACGGTAAAATATAGAAAACTAAGTAATTATAAATCACACAATCGAATATATGATAAAAGCGGAGTAATACGGGCTGAAAATTATCTGAATCCTATTGAAAAATCTTTTAAAGAAGCCATGAAAAAGATTATAATAAATAAGTCTAAGCTCAAGACTATTCTTAATAAAAAATATATTGATGAATTTAATTATAGATACATCATACGGCCTACGGCATTTTATCAGTTTATTTATGTCAGAAGCTGGCAGCCTTCCGAGTTAGAAGACAAAGAAGCCTATTGGTGCACTATCACAAAAAAATTAAATAATAGCCACATTGCTTCTTTTAATAACCGTATAAAAAAACAAATAATTGACAGTGAAATTTCCGCTTTAAAACAAGGGCTTATTCCATTTTTTTACAGAGATGGAAATTCGAACAACTTATTCGATCTGCAAAACAATACTATCAAAAATGCATTTTCAACTTCAATATTTAAAAACATCCAAACTAAATTAGATAAAATTGATGATAACTATATAAAAGAAAATATCCGGACTCTTAGAAACTGTTTAAACAGTTCGAAAGATATAGATCAACAAAAATTGAATGACGGTTGGATTATATGAAAAAAAAACCGTTTATACGCACATTCGTATTGTTGTGTAGGGCTGCACCGATACGCGTAAGCGCCGTTATTGTTCTTACGGTTATTGCAGGGATTTTGCCTTCGTTGCGGGTTTTTATTTCGATTAAGCTGGTAAATCTTATAGCTGATTTTTTACAAAACACACACAAAGAACCGTTTGACACAATTTTCAAATGGGTTTCAATATGGGCTGTAATTGCTGTTGTCTCGGAAGTGGCGGTAAAATTGCAAAATGCTTTAATGGTTATAATAAACGAAAAATTTTCGGCGGCGATTATGACCGGAATTTCGGAAAAATTATCGGCCGTTATAGACATTTCCTTTTTTGAAAACAAGGAAAACCTCATAAAAGTCGATATGGTTCGAGAGCAGATACAGGTGCGGCCGCAAAACTATGTTTTTAACATAATACAGAATTTTCAAAGAATTATCGGTTTGACAAGTATGCTTGCCGTTTTATTTTCTGCGGATTATTTGCTGCCTGTTTTGATGTTTTGTTCCACAGTACCCGTCTTTTTTATTTCGAAAACGGGAGGAAAAAAACAATGGGGCGAAACGGAAAAACTGCAAACTGAAAAATTAAAACTCGCAACATACATCAAACACGGACTTGAGGGCGAAAAAGCAAAAGATAATTTTTTATTTGGGTTTACTAAAAATTTTAAAACTGTGTACCGGAATATTCGAGACGGTTATTTAAAAAAGATTATAAAAATTACACATAAAGCCTTATTCTTACAATTACTTGCAAGTCTTGTTTCCGCACTGATTACGGCCGGTATGTTTTTTCTTATGATTTTTATCGTCATAAAAAAAAGAATGGCAGTCGGTACTGTTGCAGGATACGTACAAGCCTTTATGTATAGTCAATACGAAATTCAAGATTTGGCAATGTACGGAAGATGGTATTTTACGATAATGGGATATTTTAAAAATTTTTTCGATATAATCGATTGGCATTGTCCATCCGATAAAACTGAAATACAAAATTCCAAAAAAATCGTTTTAAATGAAAAAATAGAGTCGATCGAATTAAAAAATGTATATTTCGGATACCGGCAAGAAGGTGTTCCAACCGCAAACAATACAGAATACTATGTTATAAAAAACTTATCGCTTTTTATCGATAAAAACAATACCTATGCTGTTGTCGGAAAAAATGGAAGCGGAAAAACCACGTTGATAAAACTGCTAGCTGCCTTTTATACACCACAAAAAGGACGCATTATTATCAACGGAAAATATAATTTGTACGACATAGATATTACATCATACAGAGAAAAATTATCCGTGCTTTTTCAGGATTTTGCACTGTATCCGGGGTATTCCATAAACGAAAATATTTTTGTAAGACCGGAACATTCAAAGGAAGATGAAAAAGAAAAAGCCGGAAAAATACAATGCTTGGGAGCGGAATTCGAGCAAAAACTTAAAAACAATTATTCAGCTGTTTTGGGAATTCAATACGGCGGAACGGAACTTTCAGGCGGACAAAAACAAAGACTGGCAGCCCTGCGTTCGTTTATAAAAAAAAGCGATGTGATATTCTTCGATGAGCCGACTTCCGCAATCGATCCGATAGCCGAAAACGAATTTATGAATAGTATTCTTACGCAAACCAAAGATAAAATTTCACTTATTGTAACGCACCGTATGGGAAACGTGCAGTTTTGCGGCAGCATCATCGTTATTGATGAAGGAACTGTAAAAGAAAAAGGAGATTTTAAAAGCCTTATGGCTCAAAACGGCTTATTTGCAAAGCTTTACAATAGTCAGCGCAAAAATTTTATCGAAGAAAATACGGATTAAAAAATAATTCTGCACAAATATGTGTATCCGCAACACGTAAAAGCGGGTTCAAAACCGCACAAATAGCACGGTTTTGAACATCGCATTTTAAGGCAGCCTGTTTCCGAAAGGCAAGTTTCCTGAACAGGTTGATTTTTTATTCGTGCGGAAGGTTTAAATACCCCGACGCAGAGCGTCGGGGTATATTGATCTAAGAACCTCTAAAAGCTTCAGTTTTTTAGAGATGCCCTATTCTTTTACATAGCGTTTACTCGGTTCCCAGACACGCGGTTCAAAGGTTTTGCCGTCTTTCATCGCCGCAAGCACCTCGTCCTTAATATCCTCGTCGATCCACGCATTGCTGTAGGTAATATTCTCGATGGAATCTTCTTTGACATTAAGCCGCCTGTTTCCCCACCACGGAAAGCGCAGCCACTTCCACGCGCCGTATCTTTCAAAGTCAAGGTAATAATTGGGAATAATTAGCGCTTCTTCGTGGGCCAACCGCTGTATTTTTTTGCTGTTTTCGGCGGCCTCCTTAATGGGCGGAAAACTTTGTTCTATTGCCAAAAGCGCTTCCATTTCCGGGCTCCACCAGCCGAAGGAGTTGTTTGTAGAAACCTTCTCCGCATTTTCTTTGGAAAATAACTGATTGTATTCGGGCAAGGCCAAGGTAGAGAGTGCGCCCCAATATGCCTGATGCTTTTTGTTGAGAATGGTATTAAAGGCGCCGCTTTCCATCAGTTTCAGTTCCATTTCGACGCCCGCCTTTTTAGCCTGTTCTTTTAGAATGCTCAGGCGTTCGGTATGATTGGGAGCAGCATATAAGAGCTCGAAAGATACCCGCTCGCCTTTCGCATTTTGCAAAATGCCGTCGCTTCCCGTAACGGTGTAGCCGGCTATGCCCAAAAGCTCCCGCGCCTTATCGGGATCAAAGTCGGGCTTACGGATGGTATCATCATCGAATTCTATACCTTCCCAAATATGACCGATTCCGATGTTGTGGTAGCGTTTGTATTCGCCGTACAGGGCCTGATCGATCATTCCCTGTATATCCATTGCGTAATACATGGCTTGACGCACCTCTTTTTTGCTAAATAAGGGGAAGGTCGTATTAAGAAAAATCCCCCAAACGCCCTGCAGCGGCAAAAAATTGACTACCCATCGGTCAATATATCCGTTCGTTACCGGCTCTTTTGCCGCAAAGGAGCGCCACAGGTCGGGTATGTTCAAATACATAACATCCAGCTCGCCGTTCAGCAGATAGTTTTGCATAATTGCTGTACCGCCGGTAATAACCTTGTATTCAAGGCGGCCGAAGTTGGCGCGTTTACTGTAATAGGGGTACGAGCGTGCCCACCAGTTTTCGACCCGCTCAAAGACCAAAAGCTCGCCTTTGACGCTGTCTTCTTCTTTAAAGTAATAGGCGCCGGTCGTCGGTTCGGCCTTCCAGTTATACTCGTTGTACCAGCCCTTGTCTATCTTGCCGCCGTAAAAATGCTTAGGGCGCGGTGAAAAATTGGTGTACTCGAGCAGGAGCGACTTAGTCATTTTATTGTGGGGCAGGTATTTTACTGCAACACAGTAATCGTTGATCTTTTTTACATCGTAGTCGTTCCAATATTTATTGTAAAACGGGTCTTCAAGGTTAGGTGAAATTCTCATTTCGTACGAAAAAACCCAGTCGTCGGCGGTGCATTTTTCACCGTCGGACCACAGCATACCCTCGTGCAATTTATAATAAACGGTCTGGTTATCCGCGCCGAAGGCCCAATGCGTTGCGGCATAAGGCATCGGCTCGTAGGTTTCGGGGTTTTGGTCGATAAAGGGGGCCATCGTCAAAAAGAGGGACCGCGTCGAAAGGTTCGATTCGGGGCCCATCGTCCTAAACGTAGTCGGGTATTCGGTAATCTGGTACCGGTATGTGCCGCCCGTCTTCGTGTATTTTGAACTCAGATCTTTAGGGTAGCTCGTAAGCCACACGACTTCTTCGGGCATTCCTTCGACCCTGACGTTCGGATCGGTCATCGTCGGGCTCGAAAAATCGGGCAGTCCGGCCTGCATTTCCTCCATCATCTGCGCTTCGGCAGCGGCAACCGCCCCGCCTTTCCCGCTTGCCGTTCCGCTTCCACCGCAGGATACGGCAAGGCTCACAAAGGCCGAAATCAAAAGCGCATACAATACGCTTCTTTTCAGGTTGTTCATCTTATTTTCCTCCATAAATTTTTTTATATAAACGCCGTACGGCTATTTATATACGGTAAAACGGCGCGGGTCAAAGGCGTCCCGCAAGCCCTCGCCGACAAAGGTGATCATCACCAGCACAAACACAAAGCCCGCCACTGCCGACGAGAGTATCCATGGGGATTCGGCGTAGGTTTCCGTTCCGACGCTCAAAAGTTCGCCCCAGCTGGGGGTCGGCGGCTGCAAGCCGTAGCCGAGGTAATCCAAGGCAGTCAGGGTTCCAATGCCGCCTGAGATAACAAAGGGCAGCGAGGTTACGATGATGACGATAACGTTCGGCAAAATGTGTACGGTCATAATGCGCCACGCGCCTGCTCCCATTGAGCGGGCAGCCAAAATGTAATCGCGCTCCCGTTCGCGGTAGGTCATAGCCCGCATATTCCACGTTTTGCCCGTCCACGTAAAGGCGATGTTTATAAGCACGAAGAGCAAAAAGGTCGGTTTGAACACGGCGCTTAAAATCATAATCATATACAGATACGGAATGCGCTCCCAAATTTCGATGAACCGCTGAGAAACGGTGTCGAAAAGACCGCCGAAGTATCCCATCGCAATACCGACGGTTACGCCGATACAATAACTTGCAAGGGCCACTAAGAGCGAAAAGGACATCGCAATCCTAAACCCGTAAAAAAGGCGTGCAAAAACGTCCCGTCCGATACGGTCGGTGCCTAGAATATGCCGCGTTTTAAGCGAGGGCGGAAGCGGGTGAAACATCTGTCCCTTTTCGCCCTTTGCATAGGCGATAAAAACGGCCCGCCCATTCCCCATATCGATGATATTATCACTTAAGCCCACCTCGTGCCATGTATAGTCGGCAGGGTTTACGGATTCGGCGGCCCCCGTCTTGTCCGCAGCAATGCCGATACGGTTCTTCTTTTTGGACGGAAAGTCGGTCATCGAGGCAGCCGAAAGCGAGGCGTCGGCGTACTTGACCCATACGTATTTTCCGTCGGGCATTTTTACGCCGCCTGTCGTGCCGAGTCCTACCCAGATAAAGTCCTCCGCCAGCTCCTTTTTCGGAGCGCCGATCGTATCCGTTGCAAGGCCCAAAATGGGAGCGCCTACAAAGGTTTTCGAAAGGGGAGCCCTCGAATTATCCGATTCGAAGGGGTTATACGGAATAAGCGGCATGAGCGCCCAGCCCCGTTTTGTTTCTTTTAAGTGCTTTGCAAATTCCCGGTAATGGATTTCCAGCTCGTCGGAAACCCTGAAGTTAAAATCCTGCGCAAGAAGAACGCGGCCGTATGCGGGAAAATACAGCTTTCCATCTACCCTCATTACGAGGGGCCGGTTGGAAACAAACACTTCTGCAATCAGCGACAAAAAGAAAAAGGAGCCTATCACAATCAGTGAAATTTTAGCCCGCTTTATTTCGCTAAAGCGATCAAGCCGTTTTTTGGTTAAGGGGTCAAGCCGGAATTTCCCCTTAAAAACGTCCCAATATTCCCATAACCTATTCAAACCGCCGCATACGTGTGCAGCCATACCGTTTATCTTTGCCATTATTCACCCAGCCTTATTCTCGGATCGACGAGCGAGAGTATAAAATCGCTTAAGATGTTTCCAAGCAGTGTTAAAAGAGAAGTTATGACCAATACGCCCAGAACCACGGGGTAATCCCTGTCCTGAATAGCCCTAAAGCCCAAAAGCCCGATACCGTTTATATTGAATATCTTTTCGATAAGAAAGGAGCCTGAAAAAAAGATCGTAAGAAGGCTTCCGAGCGTCGCCGCTATCGGGATAATACTGTTGCGGAAAGCGTGCTTCCACATAGCGTCCTTAAAAACCCGCCCCTTGGCAACTGCGGTTTTAATATAATCTGCCGCCATATTTTCCATCAAATTGTTTTTCATCGTCATCGTCATAACCGCAAAGGAGCCGATAACGTAGGCGATTATCGGTAAGAACATGTGCTTCACGTTATCGCCGATCTTGCCAAAAAAGCCGAGCTCGGCATAGTTGCGCGAAAAAAGGCCGCCTGAGGGGAACCATTTGAGCGAAAAGGCGAAAAGCTGCAAAAGAATGATGGCGACGATATACCCGGGCAGTGCATACCCGATAAAAATGAATATCGAAGAAATATTGTCGAAGTGTCCGCGGTGTTTTAATGCCTTTTTTACGCCCAGCGGAATACAGACGGTATAAATCAAAATTGTAGAGATGATACCGAACCGCAGCGAAATGGGGAATTTACTGACGATCATCATCAACACGGGGTCGCTGTATTTGGTGGACTTGCCCATATCGCCGCGCAGGAGCTTACCCAGCCAGATAAGGTAGGCCTGGGGCCAAGGTTTGTCGAAGCCGTAAAACGCTTTTAACTGCTCAAGGGCCTCTTTGTTGAGGGGCTGGGTATTATTGTCGGCGCGCCCCCGTCCCCCGCCTTCGGTTTGGGCCAAAAGATGGGCTGTAATAGCCCGCTCGATCGGTCCGCCGGGCACAACCCGCGTAATCGCAAACACGATAAGCGTGATCCCTAAAAACGTCGGAATGATAAGCAAAAAGCGCCTTACAAAATAGTTATTCATTAAAAGCTCCAATCCTTAAAGAAATGCCGGCCAAAACAAGTGCCCGCAAAATCGGTAATTCTTTAAAATAGGACAGCGGTATACGAACCTTACACAGTCTTTTTTCATAAAAGATACCGCTTAAAATAAACCTTCATCTAAATTCAACAGCCGAACAAAATATCAATTTTGGAGGCTGTTGAATTACCTCAAGCGTCACTGTATTAAGTATACCAGCTAAACCCAAAAATGTCTACCAAAAAAATATACGCTCACAGAAATCGATTTTTGAAAAATTACGGTACTGCGGTGCATATAAACTCTACAGACCGTCTCGTGTAGTGCTGAAAACATGCCGCCTATTACAGCCGTAATAGGGCATCGATTGCAGCCGTAATAGCTCACCTGTTACGGCCGTAACATATCGTCTGTTAAAATTCATATTGATGTATCCTAAGCCCTTGGAAATTATTTGCTTCCACTGCCAACAGTCTGCCGAAAAGGCTATTAAGGCCTTGCTCATTTTAAAAGAAATTGAAGTGATTAAAATACATGATTTGGGTATGCGTATAAAAATGCGATGTTTTAAATCGTGCTATTTGCGCGATTTAGAACTCGTCGACCTGTTCGATAACTCCGTT
>CAUTPO010000088.1:0-9202 GCA_963540475.1 uncultured Treponema sp.
CGTTAAGCTTAAAATAAGTATTTTTTTAATTTGCATAAAAACTTTCCTCCTAACCGCTTTTTACAGGCGGTTTTTAAGCGCCTGTAAAAAGCTTTCACTCTGTGCTTTTGCAGTTTTATGCAAAAAGCACACCATCCTTATACCTTAAACAAAAGGCCCAAACTTATGCCGAAGTCCAAATTGTTCATAAAAAAAGATTTTAACTTATCTCTTTCAAAATTGACATCTACGCCATTATTCGTACCGTTTTCTATAGCTGCCTTTGCGATTTTTTTCGGCAAAGTAACATATCCCGGCCTATAAATGGAATAGGAAGCATAGGTTCCTATCGTAATGTCCATCCTGGAAATTACAGGCTGATTATATTCTATCGAAGTTTTTAGTACAAGCCCCAGCGGATTCATTTTTTTCATCATGGATCCGGGGATATAAAGTGTTCCCGTTTCGGGGTAAAAGTCTGGCCCCTTACCGTCGTTATGCAGTATTTTTGTTTCCTCATCAGTCAGGTTGGTATACAGTTCGTAGGTGGGCTGGGGGTCGGCTAGCATTCTTCCGCCCACACCGAAGCCGATTGCAAGCCTATTTTTAAAAAGCATTGCTTTGACTGAGGTACCGAAGGTTACAATGGGCGTCATATAAACGCGACAATAAACTTCGATATTTTTGTTGATAACTTCGTTGTATTGACCCGAAATTTGGCCCGAAAAGCCCTGCCCTACACCAAGGTTAAAAGACAGCCCCAGCCCGCTGAATGTACCGTTCGTTTGATAGTTAAAATACCGTTTTGCATCGAAAACATAGGTTAATTCCGCCTCACCGGACATAACAAAGCCTGCCATACCGCGCATAAAACCGGCACCCAGGTATTTTTTATCGGCCTCATTTATATGCGGGTCAGTGTATGAGCCGGAAAAGACGGCTTTTAACCCCAGTGTAAAACCGCCGTCAAACGCATAGATATGTCCTGCCAAAGCCGTCGCTATTATAGAAAGAAGTAAAATTTTCTGTTTCATAAATTCTTTACACGCTCCACAATAAAAGTATATTGTTTTTTATCTTATCGGTCAATAGTAGACAAAATCTTTAATGCCGCGGCTTTTTCGGGTTCCTTAAAAAATTTATCAAAAATTTTCTTAAGTCTTTTTTTGAATATCCGATAAATTCAGTAAGCACACTGTAATGTGCTTCCGTCTTCTGCGGAATGACAGAGGATCCGGAAATGACATATCGGCAGGGATGCCGCGGCGGCCCGAAAGGCTGCCGAAAATCGCCAAAGGAGTAGGAATATGATCATTAATCACAACATGAGCGCTATGTTTGCACAGAGAACGTTGGGTCAAACCAATGTGCTGAATCACAAAAACATAGAAAAGCTTTCTTCGGGCTTGCGCATTAACCGCGCAGGCGATGACGCTTCGGGCTTGGCCGTATCCGAAAAAATGAGAAGCCAGATCCGCGGTTTGAATCAGGCAAGTATCAACGCACAAAATGGTATTTCCTTCATTCAGGTTGCGGAAGCTTCCCTTCAGGAAACCACCGACGTTATCCAGAGAATCCGCGAATTGAGCATCCAGTCTTCGAACGGTATTTATACCGCAGAAGACCGCTTGTACATTCAGGTTGAAGTATCGCAGTTGATTGCGGAAGTAGACCGAATTGCAAGCCATGCACAGTTCAACGGTATGAATATGCTGACGGGAAGGTTCGCTCGGGATACCGGAGAAAATACCGTTACCGCTTCCATGTGGTTCCACATCGGTGCTAACATGGACCAGAGAACAAGGGCTTATATCGGAACAATGACGGCAAAGTCCCTCGGCGTTCGCGATATCGGAAGTGAAGATATCATGAAAATCGACACCCCCGAAACAGCCAACCGAGCAATCGGAACTCTTGATGAAGCTATCAAGAAAATCAACAAGCAGAGAGCCGACCTTGGTGCATACCAAAACAGACTCGAACTTACAGTTGTCGGTGTTAATGTCGCCGCAGAAAATCTTCAGGCTGCCGAATCACGAATTCGTGATGTGGATATGGCTAAAGAGATGGTCGACTACACCAAAAACCAGATTCTCATACAATCCGGTACGGCAATGCTTGCTCAGGCAAATCAGGCTACGCAAAGCGTCTTGAGCCTGTTAAGGTAAGCCGTAAGCAGTTTGACGGAAAAGGGCGGTTTTTATAAACCGTCCTTTTTTTTGTATAACCGAAAATTCCGGCATCAGTTACGCTTTTTTAAAACGGCTAATCTTTCGGGGCGTATTCGTAATCGGCTTCTTCGTCCGTCATTATTTCCGTATCGTAAGGCATAATAATTGCACAAATAATGTAGGCAAGAACGCCCGTTCCGAAAACAAAGAGCATAATAAGCCACAAGATGCGGACTACGGTAGGATCAAGCTCAAAGTAGTCGGCAAGGCCTGCACACACGCCGCAAATTTTTTTGTCTTTTGACGATTTATATAAACGCTTTTTCATAGCAACTCCTTGCATCCGACCCGTATCGAAAGTAAAAGATACGGGTCTATTTTATTTCTGTTTTTGCACTTACGCTGCGGATCCGCTCTTCCCATGTTGCGGAAACCCTGTTTGTGTCGGAAACGACGAAAAAGCAGGCCGTAATCTTATCGAACCATGCGGCGTTTTCCGAGTCTTTGCGCAGGATATAGCGGCTTTCTTTACCGTCGGTCGAAAAGGCCCTGCAGCCGTTTACGGGCCTACCCGAAGCGTCTATCATCGAACCGGAATCCTTATAATACTTTTCGCCTGGCACATCGAACCAAAAATAGCCGTTTTTGATTCTGTCATCGTTGACCGAAAAATAAATTTCGATGGAATTATCGTCTTTGGAAAGCGATTTTATAACCGGCCGCACCAAAGCGGCAATCTGATTTTTCGCAGAAGCCTGCGGCACAATTATCTTTATTTTGGACTGTTCTTCCTGCTCAAAAGGCAAGACCGCATTTTCTTCCCGCTCTCTTTCTTTTGCGGTTTTTTCGAAACCGTTTATATCCAAAACCTGTTCGTATTTGTTTCCGGCCGTATCCGTAAGGCTAAATTTCCATTTACCGAGCGGTACGGAGCCCGTACCTTCACCGCATTGCAGCCTTTGAATGGCGGCCGTCTTCGTTTTTTCGTTGATGTCGGTAATTTTTTCCAGCTGCTTGGGTGTCAGCGTCCATATATCTTCAGGCGACTCTACGGCGATCGTATCTATATCGTTTAAATTGAAGGAACCCGTATACGAAACAAAAAAGCTGATAAACATTTGCGCATTGCCTTTCGGCGGGCTGTCCCAGAAGGAGGGATCAAGGTTTTCTATCAGCCATGTTACTGAGGTTACGGACAGTTTGGCGCGGCCTGTCGGCGCCGTTTGTTCTTTCGGAAGTTCCTTGGCGGCTGTTTTACAGCTGAAAACAAAAATAGAGCATATAAAAAAAACTAAAAACGCAGAGAACTCTTTTTGCATTTATATCCCTCCGGCGGTTATTATATCTATAAAGCAAAAAAAGACAAGCGCCGGAAAATTTCGCCCTTGATATTATCGGTGCTTTCGGCTATTATTCGCCTGTGAGATTGATGGATAAGGTGCAAATTGAAGAAGTGTACCGCCGTTTAAAAAAGCATAATCCCGAACCCAAGGGCGAACTTCGATCCAACAACATTTTTACGCTTTTGGTGGCCGTTGTGTTGTCTGCGCAGGCGACCGATACGGGCGTGAACAAGGCGACCGGCCCTTTTTTTCAGGCTGCCGATACGCCTGAAAAAATGCTGGCCTTAGGCGAAGCGGGGGTGCGCGAATATATTAAAACGATAAACCTGTATCCGACAAAGGCAAAACGGATTATCGAACTGAGCCGGATGATTCAAAACGATTACGGCGGCGCGGTTCCCGATTCTATGGAAGAGCTGATAAAACTGCCCGGGGTCGGCAGGAAAACCGCCAATGTCGTGCTGAATATGGGCTTTGGAAAACCGGCTATTGCGGTGGACACGCACATATTGCGGACGGCGCCGCGTATCGGAATGTCATCAGGGAAGACCCCTGTTCAGGTAGAAGAAGACTTGCTGAAAGTTACCCCGAAAAAATATCTTTTAAACGCGCACCATTGGATTCTTTTGCACGGAAGGTACGTATGCAAGGCGCGTAAACCCGAATGCGGGGCGTGTTTTTTATCCGATATTTGTATGAAAAATTTATAGAAAAGACGGGAGCGGCAAGTCAATTAATGGACCTGTTCGATAGCTCCGTTATCGAACAGGTCGACGAGTTCTAAATCGCGCAAATAGCACGATTTAGAACATCGCATTTTAAGGCAGCCTGTTCTGAAACTGAAGTTTCCGGACAGGTCTAATAATTGTGCCTGCACACTATGGGGGCACCGACCCATGAAACGCGGACGCATAGGCCCATACACTCTGGGCGCAGTGCTCCGTGAAGCCTGGGCAGATAAGCCCGCAAACTCCGGGCGCATAAGCCCATAAACTGTGGACGCATAGGCCCGTCAAAGGCTGTACAGGGGCTTGTATAAAAACAACACAATACGGTTTGAACAACCGCCGTCCGCGGGCGGCATCGGGGAGAAATATGGGTAAATTGTTTGTCGTGGGAATAGGGCCCGGTAATCTTGAAAATATGTCTGCGCAGGCTGTCGAGGCTTTGCGCGCGGCCGATATTGTTGCAGGCTATTCGGGATACATCGAATATGTAAAACCGTTTATACAGGGAAAAGAGGTTTTTCAAAACGGAATGACAGGCGAAATCGAACGGTGCAGCTATGCTGCTGCAAAGGTCCGCGAGGGAAAAACCGTATGCCTTATAAGCTCAGGCGATGCGGGGCTTTACGGTATGGCAGGCCCTGCCTTGGAAACGGCGCCCGATATTGACGTGGAAATAATTCCCGGAATTTCCGCGGCCTTTGCCGCCGCCGCAAAACTCGGTGCGCCCCTTATGCACGATACGGCCCTTATCAGCCTCTCCGATAAACTGACGGATTACGCCTTAATAAAAAAACGAGTTGCGCTTGCCGCAGAAGCCGACTTCGTAATTGCTCTTTATAACCCGAAATCCAAAACGCGTATTACGTACATCGAAGAGGCGGTAAACCTAATGCTGCAATTCAAGCCGCCTGCTACTCCCGTCGGTATCGTAAAAAACGCCTGCCGCAAAAACGAGGAGATAATTGTTACGACGCTCGATAAAATAGATTACGGAACAATCGATATGTTTACCATCGTCATAATCGGAAATAAGGATTCATATCTTCGAAACGGAATGATCATAACGCCGAGAGGATATAATATAAGATGATTTGGATTATAGGCGGCACGTCCGAAGCAGGTAAACTTGCGGACTTTCTTGCGCGGCACGGTAAAAATTATATTATGAGCGTCGCCACAGAAGAAGGAAAAGAGTTTTTTGAAAACGCGAACCTGCAAATCGGAAGAATGACGAAAGAACAAATGCTCGAATTCTGTAAACGGAAAAACATCACGGTTCTTGCCGATCTTAGTCATCCGTATGCCGTTCTTGTTTCGCAAAATGCAAAGGCGGCGGCCTTTGAGCTTGGTATAAAATATATACGATATGCGAGAAAAACCGCTGTTTCAAAAAATGCGGGAAAACGGTTTAAAAATATTTCTGACTTACAAGGGTTTTTACGCACACTGAATTCCGAAACCGTGTTTTTTACGACAGGTTCAAAAAACATTAAAGATTTTGAGGCCGTGCGCTCTTCCAACCGTTTTATTTACCGGATTTTGCCCGTTCCCGACAGCATTTTAAAATGCAAAGAAGCGGGAGTTTTTACCCGTAACATTGTTGCGATGACCGGCCCCGTTTCGAAGAATGTAAACAAGGCCCTGTTTTCGTTTTATGGTTCGGCTTATGTGGTGATGAAAGACAGCGGAGAAGCGGGCGGCACAAAAGAAAAACTTGAGGCCTGCAAAGCCTTAAAAATAATTCCACTTATAATAGAAAGGGAAGCGGAAGACGGTTTTACGGATTTAAAAAAAATCGAAAAAGAGATTTTGAAATATGAATTTACTTGAACCGAAAGACCTGCTAATTGCCCAGCCAGTTGGTAAATTGATCGTAGGAGAATCTATAGATGCTTATATTGATGATCTACATGCAAAAGCGGAATTATATGGAAAGGATAAGACCTTCAAATTATCTCTTCCTAATAAAGAATTTGATATAAAAACGCAATATCCTGGCCATAAAGGTTTTTCATATCATGGGTTTTTGTTTTGTGGTAAATATGTAACATTACGAGAAGCTGACAATATTTTAGCAGGAATGAATACTGCTCTTTTTGGTATGGAATTTGATGATTTTCAAAAAGGTTGGGGCATTGCATGCTGGGTCTTTGGGGCGTTGGTATGTATAAAGTGTTTGGTAGAGTTTATAGCTATGCTCCTAAGTATGGAGAAAATGGCTATCAGTATACGCGAAGTTTACATGGATATAATATCATCCTAAGGTCAAAAAAAGGAGGGATAATGAAAAAGAATGTTTTTTTATTTATTATAAGTGTGTTTTTATTTTTTATATTTATAGCATATTGTATATATACAAAAAATATTTTTGATTCTGCAAGACAGATAGTCTTATTTAATCATAATAAAAATATTCTTGTACTGTCTTACCAAGAACCTCTTTTATATTATGGCTCAGGAAATAAAATTTTATATATTTATAATAATTTTTATATATTGATCGGTAAATGCCGGTATGGAGAATTTCCATTAAAAATAGGAGATATAAATAATAATGATATTGAACTTCTGATCGAAATACCGTTTTCAAGTGCTTCCTGGGGTTCATATAAAGAATATACAATTGATTTTATTAAAAAAAATAAAAAGATAGGAAAGTATGATATTAAATATAAAATTATTACTAAAGATGAAATCATATATATCAAAAATGAAGATATTACTGTATATGATTTGCGAAATGATTTATTGGAAAATTGAACGTTGTTCTGAGCAATTATTTGATAAGTAAAGATATATGGATTTAAATAAATTAAAGGACTTATTTAAATGAAGAGTAGTTATTGTAGTGTACACTCTAACTATTTCACATCTTTTCAGGCAGAGATTGTAGCGGTATTGTTGCAGCAAGCTGATAGGTGCAGCTTCAAAGCAAGCGAGGTATCGGCTCTTGTGTACTTTTATATTTTGTGCAATAATAAAAACTATAAGAAAAAGATACGGGATTCTTAAGGGCGGAGCCCTTAAGCAGCTATTTTGAAGATAGGAAGGGTCATAGGGAAGGAAAGAAACTTTTATCTGCAAAAGTGTCTTTCCTTCCCTAAGCGACAGTTGCTCTTACAGCTAACGAAGCGTATAAGACAGCAAATAAAATAGGTGATAAAAAAGGATGGAATAAAGCTGAAGCACATCAAGGACGAATAGACGCTTTTCGGCATGCGTATTGGAGTGCTATTTTGGCAAAAAAAATAGGTCCGGATAAGGCAGAAGCGGTAACTTCATTACATGAAAGAGAACATGAGAATTCTGAGCTAGAAAATTACATGGATATTCATAATAATAGTGTCGGGATAGATATAATCAGAAAAAATCCGAAAATATCTAAAAAAAGGCTTATTGAAATGATAATTGATAAGATAGAAAAAGGTTCTGATATTATATATTTTAAAGATTACGATAAGGGATCCGATGCTTCCGAATTCACTAATGGAGCACAAGAAACAATGAAAAAGGAGAATGCAAAAAATGAATTTTAGAATAAAGGCTATATATGTTTTAGTTTGCTGTGTACTTTTATCGGCATGCGAAGTCGGTGAAAAAATTGATGAATATTGCTTTGATGATGGCGTATGTTTTTATATTTTTAAAAAGAACGATAAAATTTATTTTGCTACTGCCAAAGGTAAAAAATATTATGATATTCAAAGGCCCATATTGGAAACCGAAATTATAGAAAAAGATACGCGCTATGCGACTGCCAAAATATTGAAAGTTGAAGATTACGAAATAGATCATTTTATTGAAGAGCTTAAATATAATTATCTGTTGATTATCGAATGTTCATATGTCCCTGTTGCAGAAAAAAACAATAAACTTTCAAATATCAAGCTGCCGATTTTGGTTGATAAACCTTATCATACCATAAAAATAGATTATGAAGGATATCTGGTAAATATAAATGAATTTTAGAATAAAGGTCGTATATGTTTTGATTTGCTGTGTTCTTTTATCGGCATGCGAAGTTGGAGAAAAAATTGATGAGTATAATATGGGTAACGATGTCTTTTTTTATGTAGTAAAAAAAGATAATAAAATTTATCTTGCTACGGTTAAAGATAACAGATATTATGATGTTGAGCAGATATTGTTAGTAGAAAAAATATGGGAAAAATCTAGTATATATGAGACGGCTAAAATATTGGAATTTAAAGGATATGGAAACAAGTATTATAGGTCGGTAATTGAATGTTTAGTTTATGATAAAAATGCAACGGATAGAAAGTATTCTACCCATATATTGGAAGTTTTTATAGAAAGAAAAACATATGATATAAAAATAAATTTTGATATCTACAATTGGATACAGTTTTTTTAATACTATCTTTCTGATTTTGCAGGGATATATATTATTGCCTCGTGTATTGGAGGCCTGATATATGTGAATATGATATATTTGTAACAATTAATACGGCTTTTATAATAAAGACGAGGATTATGAAAACAAACTTTTATTTTTTTTACAACCCACATATCTCACCCCTCGGACAGCGATTGAAGCGGTATTGGTGCAGCGAGCCGATAGGCACAGCTTCGAAGCAAGCGAGGTATCACACTTGCGTACTTTTATCTTTTGTGCAATAATAAAAGCTATAAGAAAAAGATACGGGATTCTTAAGGGCAAGGTGCTTGCACCGACCCTTAAGCAGCTATTTTGAAGATAGGAAGGGGCATAGGGAAGGAAAGAAACTTTTATCTGCAAAAGTGTCTTTCCTGCCCTAACCATCGCACCGATAAATGACAAAGCTAAAAAGCACAACGCGAACTTGCCGGAAATGGGCGGAGTGTTTAATGTTGTAAACTTATATGTATGCCACTACGCGGGGAAGTTTACATCGTTTAGAATGTTTACATTTACAGCTTTTATATTTGAAAATAAACTAAAAAGGGGGAAATAATGATTCTAAAAATTTTATGTTATTGC
>CAUTPO010000089.1:0-9128 GCA_963540475.1 uncultured Treponema sp.
AAAAAAGGCCGTTATTTTTTTACTTTTCATATCGGATATTTCCAAGTACATCTGATACTATATCAGATAACGGCAAAAAATCATAGAGCCGCATAACCTCGGCTCGTACGGTGCCGTCGAGTTGCGCCCGTTTTAAAATGTCTTCCGTGCAGGCCGCCGCTCCCCGGCTTTTCAACCATTCGTTCAAATTGTTTTTTACGGTTTTTCTTCTGGATGAAAAAAGCGCTTTTACGAGTTTTGTAAAAAGGACGGGGTCCTTACAGGCTGCCGGCTTTTGTTTCGGTGTAAACAAAATGGCAACAGATTCCACGTGGGGGCTGGGCCAAAAGGCGGCAGGCGGAATCGTTTTTACGATTGTGCACTCGTATATTCTTGAACAAAGCACCGAAAGCGCCGTGTAGTTTTTGCTTCCCGTTTCGGCCGTTATTCTTTGGGCGGCTTCTTTTTGCATGGTAAAAAGCATTTTTTCAAAGATGAAGCCCGACTCGATTACGGAAGAAACGAATTCCAAGGATATGTTGTAGGGCAGGTTTCCAAAAAGCATATCGGGTTTGCCGGATATGCCGAGTTCCTTCCGCCACGTTTTTTGTACATCGCCTTCTACCAGCTTGAAGTTTCCGTTTGCGCCGAAAAAGCCTCGTAACAGGGCTGCGAACCCCTTGTCTATTTCGAAGGCGGTCAGGCGGACGCCGTCGGCCAACAACAGTTCCGTCATTGCACCGAGCCCTGCGCCGATTTCCCAGACGGTACAGGCGCTTTTATCCGCTGCGGCATATTGCCGTTTTTCAGCGTCAGTACCGAGCCTGCCGTTTTGTGCGGGTTTAAGAAAGCCTGCCAACGCCGCTCTGACTTGCCGGCTTATTAAAAAATTTTGACCGAATTTTTTCTGCATGGAAAACCCGAGTCCGCCTAATAGGTTTTTCAGCTCCTTTGGCGAATCGTAGTCGGGAAGAACGGTGCTTTTTTCTTTATTTGCCGAAACGTTTGCAGGCTGTCTGTGCATTTTCACCGCGGTTACCCGCACAAAATCGAGTAAACGGCGGCAGGATCCTTTGCTTCCATCAGTTTGGTTTTTATGCTATCGTTTCTCAATTTACTGCTGAGGTAGGCGATTGTCTGAAGATAGTAGGAGTGCTGATTTGCCGCAGCCGCAATCATAAACACAAGGCGCACCGGCTGCCCGTCCGCCGCATCGAAGTCCAAAATATCCTTTTTTGAAAGGCCGACCGCCATAACCAGATCGGTAACGGAGGGCAGGCGGACGTGCGGAATTGCAACGCCGCGGCCTATTGCCGTCGACATCAGGGATTCGCGCTTTAAAATCGAATGTGAAAGCTCTTCCGCATTTTTTATCTGAGGGGCCGTTGCCAAAACCTCCGCCAGTTTTACCAAAACATCATGCCGTGCGGCATAATCGAGGAGGATAATGCGGTCGGGGGATAAAAATGATTCTATTGCAATTTTATGCATTTTACCGGAAGCGGTTTTCGGAGAGGCCAGTTTTTCGTCTACCCAGTTTTCGATATCGTTCTTTTTAAACCGCCAAGCGGTTCCGATCTTGCCCGCAGGAATTTCGCCTTTTTGCGCCCATTCGTAAACCGTGCGTTCGGAGACCCGCAGATAATTGGCAACGTCTTCTGTAGTTAAAATTTCGCTTGACAAATAAACCACCCCTCTTAAAAATGCGGATAAAAGAATTTACCCGTTTTTGATCATAGCAGCCAGTTTTTTTCCGCGTTCTTTTAAAACTTCAACATCTTCGCTGCCGGCCGTGCCCTGCCATTCGTAGGATTCAATACTTTCCCACCCGAGTTTTTCGATTGCGGTTTCGTATTCTTTTTTGGCGCCGCCTGACCAGCCGAAGTTCCCGATCCTTAAAACCTTTTTGCCGGTAAAATGTTTGCGTCCGAATAAGTCCAAAAGGTGTGCCATCGGCGGGAACATCGCATATTCGTAGGTAGGCATTGCCAACACAATTCCTGCCGAGCAATAGGCTTCGCCTAAAATATAGGTAAAGTCGACATCGGGAACCTTGTACATACTGTATGCGACTCCTTCTTCATTGATGCCCTGAATAACCGCATCGAGGCCGGCCTTGGTATAACCGTACATCGACCCCCACACAATGCATATCCGCTTTTCGCAAGGTCCGCCCGTATTATAGCCGGCCATCTTTTTATACAAGGCGATGATCCGTTCGGGAGATTTGCGCCAAATCGGGCCGTGGCTGGGGCAAACCTGCCGTATTTCCAGCCCTTCGAGCTTTGCAAGCCCCTTATTGACGAAGCTGCTGAAACTTGAAACGATGTTGGAATAATAGCGCAGGGCCTCACTTTCGAAAAATTTCAGTTCGTCGTTTGTGTGCTCGTCATCGAATATCTTTTCGCCGATACAGCCGTAGGAACCGAAGGCATCGCAGCTAAAAAGGATATTATCTTCTTTAGCGTAGGTCATCATCGTTTCAGGCCAATGGATATTCGGCGTTTCGTAGAACACGAGGGTCTTACCGCCGCCCAACTCGAGGGTTTCGCCGTCCTTTACCGTCCGTAGATTTTCCGTTATTTTGAAAAACTTCCGTATCATTGCAACGCCCTTTGCGGTCGCTACGATTTCCGCCTTGGGGTTTTCGCGCCGGACAAGACCGATCATGTCCGCATGGTCGGGTTCCAGATGATTTAAAATGACGTAATCGAAATCTGCAAAGGTCATTCCGATGGAATCGAGCTGTTTTTTATAGCTGGTAAGGGAGCCGTCCCAGTCTTTTATGATGTCGATAAGCGCCGTTTTTTCCCCTCTTACGATATAGGAGTTGATGGAAACCCCGTTAGGCAAAATCCATATTCCTTCAAAGCGGGAATTTCTGTCGCTTATGTCTGCGTGAATAGAATAAACCGAATCGCCTATTTTTTTGGCTTCCATCAAGAACCTCTCATACCCGCCCGCGCGGGATAATAACATAATATCTGTAGTGGAATTTTAAATGAAAAAGGCACGATATGCCTTATCAATACTATAGCATATTTCACTATTTTGTACAATACCGTAATCTCTAAAAAGTCTGCCGTGCGATAATTCTTGTGCGGGTGCAGAGCCGCAATATGATGGCGATAGCCCTTTTCCTTAATTTTTATAAAAAAAACGTTATTTTCTTAAAAAAATATAAGGTGCGTAACATACGTTACCGCTTTTTGCTTCCGTAATCCGTATACTGACCACATATTTTTTATTTTATAGGAGAAAACCATGGATAAAATGTTTTGTTATCAGTGTCAGGAAACATTCGGGAATGCGGGCTGCACAAGGGTCGGAGTATGCGGAAAAAAGCCCGCCGTTGCAGCGCTGCAGGATCTGCTCCTTTGGGCGACGAAGGGGCTTTCTGCGGTTACAACGTATATGCGTAAAATCGGGCTCGGTGTTGAAAAAGAAGTAAATCATATTGTAACTACCAATCTTTTTATTACGATTACCAATGCCAACTTCGACGAAAAAGCGATTAACGATCAAATAACGCGTACCTTGGCAAAAAAAGACGAATTGCGCCGTATGATGCGGGAGCCGGAGAAAACGGAACTTATCGGCTATAACGAAGCAGACTTTCAAAAGAGGCTGGAAAAGGCGGCCACCGTAGGCATTTTGCAAACGGCCGATGAGGATAAACGGTCTTTGAAAGAGCTGATTATGTATGGACTGAAAGGACTGTGCGCCTATATCAAGCATGCGAACCTCCTGCACTTTGAAGACGAATCGATCGACGCCTTTATTCAGGAAACCTTATCGAAATTGGCAGATGACAGTCTTACCGTGGAAGAGCTTATCACTCTTGCCTTAAAAACGGGTGAATTCGGCGTAAAGGGTATGGCCCTTTTGGATACGGCGAATACCGAAACATACGGTAACCCAGAAATTTCCGAAGTTTCGATCGGTGTAAGAAAAAATCCGGGTATTTTGATTTCGGGTCACGATATGAAAGATATCGAAATGCTGCTTGAACAAACTAAGGATTCGGGCATCGATGTATACACACACTCGGAAATGCTTTCTGCAAACTACTATCCCGCGCTGAAAAAATACCCGCATTTAGCCGGCAATTACGGTAATGCGTGGTGGGCGCAAACAACCGAATTCGAAAGTTTTAACGGGCCGATTTTGATGACGACAAACTGCATTGTGCCGCCCAAGGCATCGTATATCGGCAGAATGTACACGACGAATGCGGCGGGGTATCCCGGTTGCGTGCATATACCGGCTGACGAAAACGGTCATAAGGACTTTTCGCAAATCATAGAGCAGGCAAAGACCTGCAATCCGCCGAAAGAAATCGAAAGCGGAAAGATCATAGGCGGGTTTGCCCACGCCCAGCTGTTTGCACTTGCGGATAAGATTACGGCGGCGGTAAAAAACGGAGACATCAAAAAATTTATCGTTATGAGCGGCTGTGATGGAAGACAAAAAGGCAGAAGTTACTACACGGATTTTGCAAAGGCCCTGCCCAAGGATACGGTTATTTTAACCTCAGGCTGTGCAAAATACCGCTACAACAAATTAAACCTCGGCGACATAAACGGCATACCGCGGGTCTTGGATGCGGGACAGTGCAATGACAGTTATTCGCTTGCACTGACGGCATTAAAATTAAAGGAGATTTTTGACTTGAACGATATAAACGATCTGCCGATCATCTTTAACATTGCATGGTATGAACAAAAGGCTGTTATTGTGTTGTTGGCACTCTTGTCGTTGGGAGTAAAAAACATTCATCTTGGGCCGACCCTTCCTGCATTTCTTTCCAAAAACGTTGCCTCGGTTCTGGTAAACAATTTCGGTATTGCAGGTATTCGATCCGTAGAAGAAGATATCGGGCTGTTTTTCGGTCAAGAGAAAGACGAGTACGGTGTTGCAATTTAAAAAGCCGCGCCGTATTGGATAACCGATACCATATCTTGCGGAAAATAGATACGGTTTTCGGTATCGTGAGCCTTTTTCGCATTCAGCCTTTTCAAAGCCGGCAGGGCAGCTCCGTCCTGCCGCTTTTTTGTAAAATACGGTATTGATCTTGTGATTTTACAGGGGGCTGTTTAATCAACCTAATTTCGCGGACTGCGCGTTTACCGCAGGTCTTCCAGTTTATCCGGATCGGCAATAATCATATCTTTATGCACCGTCAATATACCGTCGTTTTGCATATTCATCAGCTCACGCGATAACGACGGGCGCGGTACGCCCAGGTATTCTGCAAGGGCCTCCCGGTTCAGTTTTAAATCCCTGCCGGCACTGCTTTGCTGCAATAAATAGACGGCAATTCTTTGGCGCAAATTAAACGAGGAAAAGATGAGCAGTTTTTGGTTTAAAAAATAGGCCTTATGGGCAAGTACCGTCAAAAGGTTCTGCATTACCGTAATTTGAATTTCGTTGCGGCTGCTTGATGAGGAAACCGCTGAACAGGGGATGCAAAGAACGCGGGAATCTTTTATAGCCCTGCACGAATAATCATAAATACCCGGTTCGATAAATGCATACACCTCGCCGAAAACGGTATCGGGTTCTTCAAATCGGTTGATGATAATCCTTTTCCCGCCCGCATCGTTTTTTTCGACTTGCACTGCCCCGTATATCAGCACAAAAACGTATTCGGGCTTATCGCCTTCAAAAAAAACGAAGTTATCTTTTTTGTAATTTACGTACTTTGCCTTGACGTTTTTTAAAAAAGCCTCAATTTCGGCCGGCGGTACGTTTTTAAAAAGCTCATTCATAGGTACCTCAAAACAAAATATACCGAAAATGGGACAAAACATCAAACTGGAGTATGTGATGTGTCATAACCGATTAATTTAAAATGGTAAAGCCTGATATAGAAATATGGCATACAGGAAACTTGTATAATAAAAGTAAACAAGTGTAATGGAGAAAATATGGGAAGCGTTTACAAAAATTATACAGCGCGAAACATTGATCGTTATACCCCAATACTTTACGTCGGGGTATGTTATTTTTTTGTTGTTACACTTTGATATACCGTGTAGCCCGTCCTTTTTCTATGCTGCGTATGCTCTTATTATCCTGCAATTCCTTTAAGGCCCGTTCTACCGTCCGTTGCGATATATCGGGACATAAAATCATAATATCTTTTTTTGACAGCGGTTCCAGCGATTTTCGGATAACGGTAAGCACCCGTTCAGGCGATGTCAGTTTTTTTTCTCCGATTAAACGGAATCGTTCGTCGCTTCGGGTATAGGCCGTCAGTAAAATGCCGAGCATATATGCGATAAAGGGCACCGCATCACTTTTTCCTTCGTGCCACCGCTCGCCGGAATTTTGCAGTCCGCCGTAGTACGAAGTTTTGCTCTCTTCGATAAGCATTTCAAGACTTATATACCTGCCGACAAAGTATTCCGATTTATATAATAAAAGAAGTGTCAGCAGTCTGCTTAATCTCCCGTTTCCGTCTTCGAATGGATGAATACACAAAAAGTCGTGAATGACGGCCGGTATTAAAAGCAGCGGCGGTATCTCCATTTGAACAGCCTCGTTATAGGCCCGTATCATTTCATCAAAATACTGTTCGGTTTCAAAACTGCCGACGGGCTGAAATCTGACCTTTTGGTTTCCGTGCCGGTCTGTTTCTACAATAGCATTATCCGTAGTCTTGAATTTTCCTTTATGCTTTACGGAGGAATAAGAATATAATTGCTTGTGCAGCGTCAAAATGTCCGGTTTGGAAAATGTAATGTACGCATAGTTTCCGTGAATCATATCCAAAACATGCCGGTAGCCCGTTATTTCTTCTTCGTTTCTGTTTTTCGGCCCTGTTTTTTTCTTCATTAGGTCCTGCAAGCGGGTGTCGTTGGTGTAAATGCCTTCAAGAGCATTGGAGGCTTTTGTGCTTTGAATTTTTGCAACGTCAACCATGCGCTCCAAAATATCGGGATAATTTTCCACATACAGAGCCTGCTTGCCCTTGTATTCATGAATTTGAGCAATGGTTTGATACATACGTACCGGAAGGGACAGTTCCATCAGTCCCGAATAATCGAATTTTCTCATCTTTCACCTTTATCTACGTCATTATAACCGGTTTGGCGTAGATAAGTCAATGGTGGCGGGATTATATTCGCCAAAAATATAAAAATGGCGTAGATAAATTAAGAATGGCGGAAATTGCTTGTCCGTTTTCGTTGGAAAAGGAATAAACTTTTAAGCCAACATTTATCTGCTCTTATGCAGCGGACTTCCTTAACCCACATTCGTTATATCATATTCCTTAGATTTTAAACAGGTTCTTAAAATGCAATAGGTGAACAAGGTATCAATGCCTTTCGCCCTGTTTTGTGTGGAAATTCATTAGGAACCCTCTAAAAACATCAGTTTTTAGAGGGTTTCCTTAAATTTAATTTGCGATGTTTTTCATAAGTCATTAATATATAAAGACTTATGAAAAACTCGTCGGGCATCTCTAAAAATCCAACAAGGTTTTTAGAGATGCCCATTAATCTATCTGTTGCAGGATTACCCCCGTCCGTGTTATAAATTCCTTGTATTGACAGGTACAATCGTATGTGAGATAATGTATACATCGCATACACAGGGACTCCTTGTGTACGCCGACACTATTTTCTTATCGACAGGGAGGAATTCTTATGGACATCGCTAATTATCCTGCAGAGCCGTTTCGGATTAAGGTTGTCGAAACCGTCAAAATGATTGACAAGGAACAACGGGCACAGGTTGCCAAAGAGGCCGGATACAATACCTTTTTAATCAATTCGGAAGATGTGTATATCGACCTTTTAACCGACTCCGGTACCAATGCTATGAGCGACAAGCAATGGGCCGGTATGATGATCGGAGATGAGGCGTATGCGGGCAGCCGCAACTTTCATCATCTTGAACAAACGGTGCGGGAAGTATTCGGGTTTAAGTACCTAGTGCCGACGCATCAAGGACGCGGGGCGGAAAACCTGCTTTCGCGGATCGCTATCAAGCCCGGCCAATACGTTCCCGGCAATATGTACTTTACGACGACCCGCTATCATCAGGAAGCGAACGGCGGCATCTTTGCGGACGTTATTAAAGACATTGCCCACGATGCGGGCAAGAGTGCCCCGTTTAAGGGAGATATAGATCTCGAAAAGCTGGAACGCCTTATTGCCGAAAAGGGTGCGGAAAACATAGCCTATGTGTGTTTGGCCGTTACCGTAAACCTTGCAGGCGGTCAGCCCGTTTCGATGCAAAATATGAAAGCGGTGCGGGAGCTTACCAAAAAGCACGGCATAAAGGTTTTTTACGATGCGACGCGCTGTGTCGAAAATGCATATTTTATCAAAGAGCAGGAAAAAGGCTATGAAAATAAGACCATTAAAGAAATCGTGCACGAAATGTTCAGTTATGCCGACGGCTGCACGATGAGCGGTAAAAAGGACTGCCTTGTCAATATAGGCGGTTTTTTGTGTATGAATGATGATGAGCTTTTTCAGGCGGCAAAGGAGCTGGTGGTCGTGTTTGAGGGAATGCCCTCCTACGGCGGGCTTGCAGGCCGTGATATGGAAGCGATGGCAATCGGGCTCCGCGAATCCTTGCAGTTTGAGTATATCGAGCACCGGATCAAACAGGTGCGCTATTTAGGCGATAAGCTCTTGGAAGCGGGTGTGCCGATAATCGAGCCTGCAGGCGGCCACGCTATCTTCCTCGATGCACGCCGTTTTTGTCCGCATCTGGATCAAATGCAGCTGCCTGCACAGGCCTTGGCTGCCCAGTTGTACATTGAATCGGGGGTGCGCAGTATGGAACGGGGCATTGTTTCGGCAGGCCGCGACCCCAAAACGCGTGAAACGCATATTCCTAAGCTCGAAACGGTCCGCTTAACCGTACCGCGCCGCGTGTACACCTACAAGCACATGGATATTGTCGCCGATGCGGTCATAAAGCTGTTTAAGCACAAAGAAGATATCCGCGGACTTAAATTCGTGTACGAACCGCGCCAGCTGCGCTTTTTTACTGCACGGTTCGAGCACATTTAAATTCCTATACGTCTTTGCACTTTTGTGAAGGGACGGCCTATTTTGAAGGGACAGGCTGTTTGCTGTTTTTCCGTTTTTTTGGCGGGCTAGGGCACCGGGCGGCCTTGTTGAGGC
>CAUTPO010000090.1:0-9054 GCA_963540475.1 uncultured Treponema sp.
CCCCCGCCCCCCCGCCCCCCCCCCCCCACTCTATCTATTTTTGCTTTTTTGTCAACACCCTTTTTGTAAAATATTTTTTTGTGAGGAAATCGGTATCTGTAATCACTTTTCAAAACTTCCATACCTATGGTAATTATATCCGGCTTTATTGGAAAATGCAAGGGTTATGGGAAAAGTTTTTTATTCGCGCGGAGGGTTTAATACCTGCCGTTTCTCGGCTACGCTCTGCGTCGGGGGTGTTGATTAATCGTCCTCCATGTGCGGCGGTAAGCGTATAAATTCTTCCTATTGAAAAACAGTCCTTTTTTCTATATACTTTTTATATGAAATTAAAGCTGAAACGGATCCGCGGTAAAAACGGAACGGCGAGCCGGCCTGCGGTTTTGAAGAAAAACGGCACAGCGGCAAAATATCTTATTTTGTTTTTACCGATGTTTACGTTTACGGCATGGGCCGCCGTTTTGTCGTTTGACCTGCGCAGTATAGAAGACAGGCAGCTCAAATTCGATAATCCGTGGCTGTATTTAAAGGCGATTCAAACTTCGTATCCTGAAATTGCAGGCGGCTTTTTTTTCGACTCCGAGGTAAACGATTGGTGTATTCGGCTGCGGGACGAAGATATTTACTGGGCACACGGCAGACTGTTGAGAAAAAGCGATATGCATAACTGGCAAAACTGGAATCCCGTTTTTTCGTATCTGTATCCCGAAACGGTTCCAAATCCCAAGGATTACCCTGAACCCATGCTCGAAGCGCTCAGCTTTGACAGGCTGGTACGCCGCCGCAAGGCGGAGCCTGCGCCGAATTACACATTCAATACGCTGATATACCGGGGCTCGACAAAGGCAGAGATCAGCCGCCGTCTTAAAAAACTAAAGTTTTTGAATAAGCAGATTTGGGTGCATGGTCTGATTGCGGAGCCGTTAAAAAGAGTGGAAAAAAGAATTTACGCCGCACGAAAAACGGATCCTGCCGTCCGTGCCTTTTTAAAAGAGCTCCGCAGCTGCTGGGGTTTTAACTGGCGGACTATTGCGGATTCGGGCAAACTGAGTAATCACAGTTGGGGCAGCGCCATCGATGTTTTACCGAAAAATTACCGGGCTAAAAAGATATATTGGCTGTGGGAGGCTCAAAACAATAAAAATTGGACGGATATTCAGCCGGGAAAACGATGGAGCCCGCCGCCTGCGGTCGTTGAGGCCTTTGAATCGGAGGGGTTCATCTGGGGCGGGAAATGGGACCTTTGGGACAATATGCACTTCGAATACCGGCCCGAATTATTATATGTACGCACTTTTTTAGCCTCCGAGGCACCGTACGGGTTTTCGGTGCAGGCGGCTGCAAACAAAAAAGGCGCCCGCACCGGAGAGACGGGCACAGTCCGCAGCAAGTCCCGTAAAACCAAAGCTGCCGGCTTACCGGATTATGCAAAAGAAACAAAGGCGCCGCAAACCTTTGAACAGACAACCGAAGAGGACGAAATTCGGAACGAGAAAAACGGAGGCCGGTTTGATTAAGGGCTTTTTTGAAGCGATCGGCACCTTTTTCCGCAATGAGGGCGTCCGCTATATTTTGTGGAGCGGTTTTTCGATCTGCGCCGCCTTTTTGGCAGGTTTTGTCATAGGCAAATTGAAAACGAAAAAGGCTGACTATAAAACGCTGAAAGGGGAAAGACAGGACGCGGTAAAACGGTCGCGTTCGGTTTTGACCGGACAGATGGCGGAGCAGATAGCCCCGTTCTTTCCCGATTTTCCTGCCAACCCGACCGAAATCCGTTTTATCGGAAAACCCGTGGACTACATAGCTTTTAACGGGGCCTCGTCGGGGAAAATATCGGGGGTAACGTTTATCGAAATCAAAAGCGGTAATTCCTCCCTGAGCCTCGTCGAAAAATCTTTAAAAGAAGCGGTTTTACAAGGACGCGTGTACTATACCGAATACCGGCCCGAATTTTAAACACAGAGCCGATAACTCTGCCGCCTCTTATATAAAAGGCTTATCTTAAGAACGCACAGCACGTGCAACTTAAAACAGCCTGCTCTGCGGACACGCTGAGCGGTTATTCCGGCAATATTTCGTGCTGCCCGATGTTTTGCCGAATTTCCCCCGCCCATACCTACGGCACTTATGGCTCGAAAACAAGAGCGATGCCCCCCGAACCGAACGATCCGTTTCAAGCAGGGCAGGGCCCGTAGTTTACGCCAAAAACCGCGGTTTTCCGCCCTGTCTTGCAAAGACCTTTACCGGTTCGGAATGCGCACTCCCTTATTCCACCGGTACAAGGTGCGCTTGAAAGTGCCTAAGAATGGGAGGCTCCCACGTAATCTTATACCCTTTGGTAATCTTGTCAGCTCTTTCTTTTATCGCGATGAGCGCATCGGCCATTATATCGATATGGGCCTGCGTATATACCCTGCGGGGAATAGCCAAACGGGTAAATTCAAATTCGGCAGGAACTTCTTCGCCTGTTTCAGCATCGCGGTCCATCATGTAGGAGCCGATGTCGCAGGAACGGATACCCGCTTCTTTATATAATTCGATAGCAAGCGTTTGTCCCGGATACTGGTTCTTAGGGATTTTTGGGAACATCGCCTGTGCATCGATAAAGACGCCGTGTCCGCCGACCGGCGCTTGATAGACAATACCGGCATCATCGAGCCGCGAAGCAAGGTACTCCATCTGACCAATCCGGTAGCGCAGGTAATTTTCATCCAATCCTTCGTACAAGCCGATGGCGAGAGCTTCGAGGTCTCGTCCGTTTAAACCGCCGTACGTATAAAAGCCTTCATACGAAATACAGTTGGCTTTTATTTTAAGGATAATAGGCGATTCAGCATCCTTTACCCCGATCATACCGCCCATATTGACGATGGTGTCTTTTTTTGCAGACATGGTAAACGTATCGGCAAGCGAGAACATTTCAAAGATGATTTTTTTGATAGGCCAGTCTTTGCATTCGGCTTCGTCTCGTTTGACAAAAAATGCGTTTTCGGCGTAGCGGGCGGCGTCAATGTTTAAATGAACACCGTATTTCTTACATACGGCAGCCGTATCCCGCATATTCTGTAAGCTGACCGGCTGTCCACCTGCGGAATTGTTGGTAATAGTCATAACTACCATACCGACATTTTCAGCTCCTCTTTCTTTGATGATTGCTTCCAGTTTTTTAACATCCATATTGCCTTTGAATGTGCACCGGCGGGTAGGGTCTTTTGCCTCTTCGACAACACAGTCGATCGGGCGCGCTCCTGCAAGGGTAACGTGCGCGCGGGTGGTGTCAAAAAACATATTGGAGATAGCGACCTGTCCTTTTTTCAAGATATTCGGAAACAGCACCTTTTCGGCTGCCCGCCCCTGATGTACCGGTTGAAAAAAACCGTAACCGAAGATGTCTTTTGCTGCATCCATTAAACGGTAATACGATGAAGCACCGGCGTAGGCTTCGTCTCCTTGCATGACGCCTGCCCATTGGTACTGGCTCATGGCGTTGGTTCCCGAATCGGTTAAAAGGTCGATATAACATTCTTCGCCTTTTAAGTGGAACAGGTTGTAATGTGCCCGTTTAATTGCTTGTTCACGCTCTTCGCGGGTCATCATTTTCAAGGGCTCTACGACTTTGATTCTGAATGGCTCTGGGATATATTTAATTGCCATAACATTTTCCTCCATAAAAATGTAGTATGTAGTCGGTTACTCCGTCCTTATGCGGACGGACGCTCCTGCATTATGCAGTAAGTTTGGCTCAATTCTTATAGGTGTAAACCGTCCCGCGAATTATCCGGTATACTGATTACAGCTTTTCAATTTCTTCGCGGGTTAAACCGGTTCCTTCGGCTATTTTGTCAATATCGATTCCAAGGCGTTTAAAAGCTGTTGCTGTTTCAAGCTTTGCTTGGTATGAGCCGTCAGAAAACCCTTCTCTTCTGCCTTGGGCTACACCTTGAGCTATGCCTTGGGTTATACCTTGTGCTATACCTTGCTTCCAGCCTTCATGGCGGGCATCTCTTTCAAATGAGTTGATTAACATATATTCCCTCCTCAACTCTTCGCTTTCTTTTACTTCTTTTATTCTCCGTTCTATTTTTCGGATAAACTCATCATTACTTACTTTTCCGTTCATGTACTGTAAAAAACTTTTAAGCGCAGGGCTTTTTTCCTTTTCTGCGGCTTTGCTGTTTAGTATTATTTTGGTTATACCGTCAGCAAGTTGTATGGTTGTATTTTCGGTACATACCGTTTTAAAGGTATATACAGGTAAACCTTGAGCCAAATAATCAAACGTACAAAAGAAAATGATAAATGAGTCAGGCAATGCTTCGTAGGGTTGATTTTTGTCCAACACACTTACGTCTATTGCCGACTGATAGTACCGGATGCGCCGTGCAAGGTCGTCTTTGTCAACCGCCTGCATTTCAACATCGTAGATTGTACCGTTGCAGTCTTTAGCCCACACGTCAAAACGTACGCCTTTCGCATTTCCTGCATCAGCTATTGTTTTTTGCAGTTGAATGTCTATAATGGTTTCGGTTTTATCATGCAACACAATGTTTAAAAGCGTTTTACAGATGTCCGTGTTTTCCATTACTCTGTAGAACATATAATCGTCAATGATGGTTAAATCGTCGAAGTTTTTGTGCATGGCACCTCCTTCTCGTATTTTTTATTCGGTTTTAGCTTCACGATGTTTTGAGCATCGCTCAAAACTCGAAGTCAAAGAATGTACAGGGGTGTACATTCTTTGACCGCATAACCTTACAGAACATAAAATCATCGGCAATGGTCGGTTCATCAAAGCTTTTACGTACTTTTTAACCTCCGCATGCCTTAAGTATACCATAACTTTCTGAATTTTGTAAGGGCGGCTCTTTTTAATGTAACCAATAGAAAGCGCGAAGAATAATTATACAGATGGGGAAATTCAACTGTCGAATTTACAAGAATAAAAAAAACAGCCTTGAAAACCTAAAGGTTTTCAAGGCTGGACATACATTTTTACAGTAAAAAGACCTTATTTAGACTTGGGTACGCCAAGGGGAATAAAGGCCTGAATTTTAAAGCTGCTTAACTGGGTAAGGTTTGCACCTGTTACTGCAACGTCAAAGCGTGCGCCGCCTTCGAAGGGGATGGTAAAGCCGATATAGTGCTCTTCTTTTATACTAAGTTTGTTTTCAGTTATAGTCGGCTGTGAGTTGTACGTAGTAGGACCTGTGGTTGTTGTAGTGTTGTCTAAGGTTGTTGTAGTTGTAGCTTTATCTGTTCTGTCCCAGGTAGCTTCTGCGGTCCACTCGGTTTCGAGCTTTGCGCCAAGCAAAAGGCCGAATTTCCAGCCTTCCGGCATAATTTTTAAGCCCATCGGAACGCCCAAAGTGGTTTTAAATGTGGTTTTATTTTTCTTGTCGTAGCCTGTGTTAATTTCTTTATGTGTATGGCTTGCACCGGTGGCTGAATACGTACCGTCGATTTTTCTGTTATAGGCACCGTTTGTTCCCGTTTTAAGAGCAACTCCTACCGTCGGTTTAATTTTAAAAATAACCGTTCTTTGCGGGGACGGGAAGACAAAGGAACGTCCGCCTTCCGCCTTTAACAAAAGTGCAATACCGGGTGTTTGGGTCCTGTTATATTTTATATTAACGTTTTTTTTAGCATTAACCTTGTCGGCCTTAAATTCGTATTTAAGTTCGTCGTTTTTAAATTCAATGCCGAGCCCGCCGCCTACAGTCCAGGCGTCTTCTTCGCGGTCCTTTGCAGGAATTTCTACCTCGTAAGAGCCGCCTAAGGTAACGGTAGAATCATACCCGGTGCTCTTAAATTTTACGTTGTTGTCTGTTTGTTTTTGTTCAAACCAGGCATTTTTATTTTTTAATTCTGCACGTAACTCAAATTTGGCAACATGGGCAAGGTCCCCCGTTTTAAAGGCAAGCGGTACCCCTACGGTAAAGTTGTTGGTAAATACATTGTTGCCTGTCTTTTCGGCAAGACCGACCGCTTCCCAAGTAAAGGTGTTTATATTGGTGGAATAGTCATACCAGCCTCCAGTTCCAACGCTACCATAGCTAAAATTCATAGCGTTGGTTTTTATGCTTTTTTTTGAATCTTTGTGGTCTGTATAGTCGCTTTTTACGTTATGGTCTTTGTTAAAGTGCTGATCATCACCTTCAATATTGAAGTAAAAACCGGTTACCAGCCGTTTTTCCGCACCGAAGGCCATTAAAAAGCGGAGTGTACCGTCGTATGTTTTTAAAAGCGGTACCTTATTGTAGCTTATTTTTTGTGTTGAAAGAAGGTCGGTGTGTTTATCGTCGCTCCATTTTTTTTTGGTGCCGCCTGAGACAATGTTGTTGTTAGTGACCGAACCACTGAATTTGCCAAAAAAGGACATGGGCAGGCTGCCCGGGCGGTAGTAGCCGAAGCGAGTTTCAGCTTTAGACCCCTGCGGGTCGGCAGCTTCCTGTTTGTTGTAAGGGTTACCTAAACCGGCAAAGATAAACTGCTGTTCGTAGCTTCCGAAGTCCGCATTGGGTAAAAAGGCCTCGTCAATTTCGTTCGAAAAAAGCCCTGCCGTTACTTCGTTTTCAAGCGAATCGGGCCCCCAATCTTGGCTAGTAGGTTCAATATTATCTGCTGCAAATAATACTGCTGCGCAAACAGTTAGTAAACCTATTGTAATAATTTTTTTCATACATTTTCCTCCTGTTCTAGAATATGTATTTCTTAAAATAATATACAGAAAAAAAAAAGTCAAGCTTTTTTGTCCTTTTTTGCCGTTTTTTTGTAACTTTTTAAGTTATTCTGCTCTGCCAAGAGGTACATCCGCGTGTATTCTTAGGCAGAGTAGATACAAGGAGTTAGCTAAATATGATTGTAATACGGTAAAATTGAAGAAACACAGTAATCATTACAAAAATTGATTTTCGGGAACCTCGAAAAACTTCAGTTTTTCGAGGTTTTCCTTGATTTTCATTTGCGATGTAATTCCATAAGTATCGATTTTATAAAGACTTATGGAATTACTCGTCGGGCACCTCTAAAAATCCAACAAGGTTTTTAGAGGTGCCCTTTCGTCATTAGACCTGTTCGGTAACTAAAGTTTTCGAACAGGTTTATTCGTGCGGAGGGTTTAATACCCCGACGCTTGCGTCGTAACAAAGGGTATTAAAGCCGACTGCAACCACTTTATGAGAACAACATACCCCGACGCTTGCGTCGGGGTTGTTGATTTTGCGTCTACTTGCTTTTTATACCGCCTTTTTTTATACTATTTTCCGTTATGAAAGACTTTTTTACCGTCAACCGTATTATGTATGCATCCGCTTTTTTTGCGTTGTGTGTTGCACTCGTGCTTAATATCACCACTCAAGTGCCGCTTGCAGGGTTTATTCCTGTTGTACGGTGGATTGATGTTGCCGTTAATGTGGTAGCCGCCGGTTTGTGTGTCTTTTTGTTTATAAAGCCGGACTGCAAAATGATTTCGTATCTGTTGTTTTTTATTGAAGGCGGGGTTACCGCTCACATGGGTTTTGTCGGTATCGGCACCCTCCTTTTTACCGCAGGCTGCATTATGGCTTTTGTAAACGGGGATTTTAAAACCCGCTATAAAGAAAAGATTGCAGGGCTCTGTTTTTACTGGGTACTCATTACGGTAGGTCTTTATTTTTCATTTAATATAAAAATGGCGGTCTTCGAAATTGCGCTTACCCTTTTTCACTTCGGGCTTCTGGTCTGTCTTTACAAAAAACTGGAATCGAAGCTGTCATTTCTTTTGCCTGTTACGGAAGTTATTAGTCCTGAAATTCCGCTCCCTGCGAAGGGTTCCGCCTTGCGTTTGTCGGACTACGGCATTTCGGAGCGGCAAAGCTTTTTTATTCAAGGTACGGTCAACGGCGGAAAAACATACGAAGAGCTCGCTGCCGAGTATCACATAAGCACTTCGGTCGTAAAAAAAGATATGGCGGCGGCGTGCCGTCTTTTCGGTGTAGCGAATAAAGAAGATTTGAGGATTTTGCTGTTGCAATATAAAATAACGGAAGTATAAAAATGCGGCACAAAAGCGCGAGAACCTTGTATAATCAACATACCCCGACGTAGAGCGTTCGTCAAAACTATACATCCGTGTATAGTTTTGACTGCAAGTTGTGGCTCTGCCACAACATTGCTACTGCGTGGAACAACCGCCATCCATGGCGGTAGAAGAACGGCGGGTATTAAAACCTCCGCACGAATAACGGCAAACTTTTTCCATTAAAAAAGCCGCATTGACTTTTTGTCCTATAAGCTGTATTATATCATATAAGAAATATGGGGATGTTCCGGTTTCGACCGGAAAGCCGGAAGCCTTGGCTGCAGGCGGAGTACCGATCTCCTGATTCGGTAAAAACTATAACTGCCGAAAATAACGACAGTGTCGATTACGCAGTAGCTGCATAATCGCGGAACCTGTTTTGCACTGCTCCGAGCGAAGCATGTGTTCCGACGCCAATCGGGGCTGGCTCTTAAACGGTGTGCAAACGTATAAGGGGACTTTTTTTGTACTACGGATTCGACGCTTGCGGTGCTGCTACCGGATCCCGACAAACACCTCGTACCGATAAGCCTGTAGACGCTTCTGTTTCCCTTTTCGGGACGGGGGTTCAATTCCCCCCATCTCCATTTATCCATATAAGGATCCATTAAGGAGGCTCTTATGCTTGTTAAAGAAGAAATAGAAAAAGCAATCGATTTAATCCGCCCGCGCTTGCAGGCTGACGGCGGAGATATAGAACTTAACTCCGTTTCGGAAGACGGAAGGGTCTTTGTCAGCTTAAAAGGCGCCTGCGGTTCTTGCCCGATGGCAACGTACACGCTTAAACTCGGCGTTGAAGAAACGCTCAAAGATATGTTCCCCGAGGTTGCCGAAGTCGTTGCAGTTTAAGCACTACGCGCTTCTTTGAAATTCCCTTAAACGGGTCTGCGGAAAAAGAAGCGCTTGCAGCTTTTACGGTTTACAAAAACGCGCGTTTTATCTTTAGGGCATCTCTAAAAACCTTGTTGGATTTTTAGAGATGCCCGACGAGTTTT
>CAUTPO010000091.1:0-8951 GCA_963540475.1 uncultured Treponema sp.
CGAAGATTCGGTCCTTGAATTTGATGATTCCGATTAAAAGTGCTGCAATTTTTTTTGCGACAAGGCTTTCGAGGCTGAATTCTTTCAGTCTGATGACGATAAGGGCCAGATCCTGCTCCGATGAGGCCGCCCGTTTCAATTCCATTTCCAGACATTCCGTAAAGTGTTCTTTACAGGTAATACCGGTTATCGGAGAATAGAGGCCGGAATGCGCATCCTGCGGGGGCTGTTCCGCATTTGTGCTTTGCGCCTCGGATTTTTCGGCTACTTCAGAGATAAACGGAATGTCCTTCGGTTCGGGTTCGGTAAGCCCTGCTCCGTTTTCGTAGGGAAATTTTCTGTTTAAGTTCAGATTATCGAGGTCTTTAAGGGTATAGGATTTTTCTTCTTTTTGAGTACTCGAAAAATCCGCAGGCGGTGTTCTGGCCGCTCCCGGACGGGCAAAACGGTTTTCGGGTTCTTCATCGCTTTCCCCATAAAGGTAGTCGGAAAAATCCTTGTTATCCGTGGGTATGTCGGCATAGACCTTTTCGCCTGAAGCCGAGATGCTTTGCAGTAAAATAATGATAAAGGTCAAAAGAAAAACCGTAAGGGCCGCAAAAAACACGGTTCTGCTCCGCGTATAAATCGAGTCGGGTTTTACCGTCGAAATTGCTGCCGAAACTTTTACCGCAAGCTGCGGGGGATTTTGCGTTTTTACTGTAATGTCGCCGTTAAAATATTTGATGAACGGAGAGAGCGTTTTAACCGAGAAACCCGTATCGCGGGTATAGGAAATCCAGTTCGGGTCCTTAAACCACGAAAGATCTGTTTGTTTTTCTTCCGAAGAAAGAACGAAGGCCTTTAAATCGAGATCTTCGGCCAAGGCTGTCAGTTTTTGTATATATGTAGGGTCTGCGAATGTATCTTTTTCTGCCAAAATGATGGCCGATTTTGCAAAGAAATTGAAGTTGCGTGCTGCTTCATCCTTTCCTTTTTCGGCGTCCCGTATAATGCCGTAGATAAATCCGAAGATTGTTCCCACGATAACTAATATTGCGATTACGGCATAGATGCCGATATAGATTTTTTTCATTATGCTACAGTATACCCTAGAATGTCAAATAGTACAAGTTCCAAATTCAATAAATTTACCGTATTTTCGGCCGATTTTTTCGATCTATATGTCAAATACGGTAAAAGAGCCGTTTTCAAGGCCGGATTGTTTTGTTTTGCATCTTTTTTCAGTTTTAAAAGAAATTCGCTGTAGGGAAAGGCGGCGAAGTCTTCGGGCTTCCATAGGGGCGGTACGGTGCAGTCTTGTTCGAAAGAGGTTTTGTAGCTTTTTAAAAGCGGTGTCGTGTAGGTGATAGCTCCGTTTTCGGTGATGGTTTCTACCGGAGTTCTGAACATAAGGTTTGCAAAGAGGGTTTCCGAGGGGGCGGTTTTTTGTGCCGCTGCTGAAAATGCGCGTGAAAGATAGGTGCCGTTGGCGTAGGCCTTGCCGTTGACGTACGCAAAGTCGAGCCCGGAGAATTCGATGTTTTTAAAGCCCAGCGAAAGAGCCGCCGACTTTGCGGCAAGGGCTACGGTTCCGCTTCCCGTTTCCATATACGGGAAGGGGGAAAATGAGGCCGCGTATAGGGCGAAGGGGTGGGCGCTTTTTGTGAAGATTATGCGGTTGCCGTTGCGGATAAACGGGGCGACGGCCGACGGGTGGGCGCACAGGTCAAAGACGGCAGCCGTTTTTTTTGAAAAGGGCGGAAAGCTGTGTTCGCAGGAAACGGCCTGCGGGTCCATACCGACAAAAAAATCGGCCGTTATGCCGTGTGAGTTCAAAACCGGAAAGGCTGTATCCGAGGAAAAAACGGCGTAGGCGTTCCGGTTTTCTTTTATCGTTTTTAGGCTTTTTTCAAGGCCGGGCCCTGCGCCTAAGACCAGAGCCGTTTTTTTTGTGCCGTAAGGCGGAAGTACGGGTCTTATTTTGGAGGCCGTTTTCAAATTGATTAGTAGATTCCGCATCCAGATTTTGCCGAAATGCGCCTGCGTGGAAACGTCGGCCTTTATCGTTTCGAGGGCGGTTCGTACCTTTGTTTTTACGGTTTCCGTTTCCGTTTTGTAAAATTCTTCCCAAGCACGTAAGGTTTTTACTTCGAAATTGCCGTGCAGGGCCGGAATGTAGGTTTGAAGCAGGGTATTTGTAAAGCCGCCGTCAGAGGGAGGCGGTAAGAGGGTAAAATTCGGGTTGGAAAAAAGGGCGGAAAAGTCCGTCTTTCCCAACAGGTTTTTCAAGGCGGGATAGCCGGCTTCGGTGCAGGCGCATTTTTTTTCGGTAAAGATCTGCAAAAAAACGCTCACGTGAATGCCGCCGCCGAGTCCGCAAAACAGCACAAAATTTTCTCTGCCTGAAAACATTTTTTCGGCCTCGCGTTCGGGGTTATACCGCGAATGAAGCGACATACCGTTTTTCAAGACGGGTAGGGCGGTTCCCGTTTTTGCCTTTTCTACGGCACCGTAATCGCTGCCCGTTTTTGCCCGCAGTATATTTTCATAGATGTACGGGAATCGTTGCTGTAGGATGTGTAGGTTTTTGTTTAAAATGTCCGTATCAGTCATCTTTCAGCCTTTCGAGCATGGCTTCGGCGAACAGGAGCACATCTTTTTTTAAGGCGTCCGCCGCTTCTTTTTCCGTTTCGGTGCCGATTGCTTTTATGTATCGTATGTAGTTTTGGAAGGAAATAAAGCCGCACAGTTCTTTTTCAATGCCGCTGTCTTTTCGAAGGTTGAGGTTTTTTAAGAATATGTTTTCTGCGACGGCTTTTTTGAGATTTTTGTAAAAGTCGTAAAAAATGCTTTTTTTTTCGCCTTTCGATTTGTGTGGAATTTCCGTTATTTCGGGTTCTAAGATGTAGAGTTTTGACCCTTCGATAAAGGTTTTTTCGTCTATGCTTTTTATGTTGCCGAGTGTATTCTGGTACGTTCCTATTCTGAAGATGCGGCCTGCCCGATATTTGGGCATTTGTGAAAACCATGCCGCATACGCTGCAAGTGATCGGCCGTCCGCGTTTGAGCGGGCCGCGAAGCCGGAGACGGTATTTGTTCTGATAAAGTCCGGTTCATGCAGTTTTTCCGATTCGTGGGGGCGTGCATGGGCGAAGCCCCTTGCCGGCTGCAAGTCGAGCCCTGCGGCGTAAATATTGCCGTCCGTGTAATCGAGTAAGAGTTCACAGGCTGTGCCTGCAACGCTGCCGTTCCGTTTTGCGTTTTTTGAAGGTATTTCGAACAAGGTGAAAAAAAGGTCTTCCAGTGCGGAACCGTAATTCAAAAAAACGCAAGGGTTGTTTTTTAAAACATCGCTGTGAACCCGCGCTTCGGGAGGAAAGGCTGTAATGATGTTTTTAGGCAGATTTTTTAAGTGACCGGCTGCCCAAAAGCCGCCGTCGGTCGTAATGCACAGGCCGGGCCGTATATCCCGTGCGAGCAGAGCAGCCGCAGCGGAAGAGGCTGCTGCCGTAAAGCGCTTTTTTAAGGCCGCCTTGTGATTATTTAAAAAGGTTTCCAGACCGGGCCCTGAAGCGACGAATACCGAATCCTTGTTGGTAAATTCGAGGGCAACGGGATTTTCTGCATATAAAAAATTATAAGAGATGTTTTTCAGCCATCTTTTTCCGAAAAAATTTCTTGTGGCGATTAAACTTTGCAGCAACTTGATAGAAGAAGAAATGTTTTTCCAGACAAAATCGGCGGATTTTTGCCATACCGTATCGGCGGGCTTCCACGGCAAAAAAACCGAAACGGATAAGAGTTCGTCAGGGATATTGTTTACGAGAAAAAAGGTCAGGTTTCCGTTTGCAGGACGCCAGACGGCGTCCCACATTTTATCGGAGCTTAAGAACCAATTGTCGGTATACCGTATTGCGATAAGCCGCGCCTCGGGGAATTTTTTCCGTAAAGGAATGACAAGATAGGACTCCCCCGGTTCCGTGATAACAATGATTTTTGGGTTATCACGGATTGTATCGCAAAATCGTTCGGCCTCTTTTTGAGGATTGTAAGCCGAGTGCAGTTTTACTTGTTTTGTCATTCATTAAGATATGCCGAGTTCTTCAAAGAGCCGCTTGTACGTGTCGAAGTATTCCGATTTTGCGAATTCTTCTATCTTTTCTTCAGGCAGGCTTTCCAAGAGCTGATCCATATATGCCAGCACCGATTTTATTTCGTTTTTAAGATGGCTCGGCAGGGGTTCCTGCGGCTCTTGTGCCGCCCTTGTCTCTGTTTCGGGTATGGCCGTATCGCTTGAAGCTGAGGGCATATCCGAATTATCAGCCGATCCTGATTCAGGTATATTTCCGTTTATATCGGCCGTATCGGGTACATCCGCATTTTCAGTTATATCTGAAAAACCGCCGGCTGTTTCGGCCGCGTCTTCCGGGATGCCGGTTTCGTCTGTATTTGACGGTTCGGCGGCCGGTTTTCCGCTTAAAAAGTTTGCAAGATCGGTGTTTGCGATCTCCATCGAGTCGATCAGACTGCTTAAGTCGCCGCTTTTGGATTTTGCAGTGCTTTCGGCTTCATCTGCACTATCGGCTGTTAGGTTTTCTTTATCGCCGTCCGCTTCGGTTTCTTCGGTTGAACCGGCCGAATCGCCGGACTCGCTCGAATCGATAGGCGTTTCAGGTGAAAGCGAAGGCATAAAAACGGAACCGTCGGGTTCGGCAAGGGCATTTAAACCGCTGCTTGCAAGTTCGGCGTCAAAGGCTTCCGGATCGGAAAAACCATCCGTATCACCGGCCATATCGGATTCAGGGCTATCTTCGTTTACATCGTCCGTCTCAAACGCGGTGTCAAAACCGCCGGACACGGTGTCCGAAAGTGCAGGTTCTGCACCTTCCGTTCCAAGGGCATCATCGGCTAATGTTTGATCATAAAAGGCGCCGTCCGTATCGGGCAGCGTCGAATCCGCTTCATCGGTTAAGGCATCGGCCGTATCGGGTAAAGTTTCATTTTCGGCCGTATCCGCAAAACCGCCGGCTGTTTCAGGCGAATCTGCAAAGCCGTTAAAACCGCCGTCCGCAGTTTCGGGTGCTTCATTGGCAGCGGCTTCGGTTTCTTCGATTGAACCAGCCGAATCGCCGGATTCGCTCGAATCGATAGGCGTTTCAGGTGAAAACGAAGGCATAAAAACTGAACCGTCGGGTTCGGCAAGGGCGTTTAAGCCGCTGCTTGCAAGCTCTGCATCAAAGGCTTCCGGGTCGGAGAAGGAATCCTCATCGCTGCCGGAGAAGTCTGTAAGCCCGTCCATAGTGCCTGTTTCAAAAGCGGTGTCAAGGCCTTCGGCCGTATCGTCGTTCATTCCTTCAAAAAAGGAACCGCCTGAAAGGGTCTCGCTTTCTAAATCAAAGTCGGCCGAATCGAAACCGTTTTTTTCCGAATGGGAGGTATCTTCACCGGCTGTTTCTTCAAGGTTAAAATCACGGAAGGTTTCGGGTTCGTCCGTAATATCTTGATTTTCCGGCAAATTTAAACCGTTTTCGGCATGGTCGAGGTTAAAGTTGAAGTCGGTCAAATCCGGTTCTTCGAAATTCTTGTTGTCGAAGTCGGGCATATCAATATAATCTTCGGGGTGTTCCGCGGGCTTTTCTTCTTCAAGGAGATCTTCGGTATCGTCCGCCGTGTCCGAATCGGGGCGGGTGTCGAGGTAGCTTAGATCCTCGGTTACGGGATTGATATGTTCCGTTTTGATATCTTCTATATCGGGCAGATTATCGGACGAGCTTTCGTTTTCGAAATTCGTTTCAGCGCCGTTTTCTCCGGTGCCGGCAATCTGAGAGGTGTCGAGAATTTCGGGTATTTCATAGTTATCGCCGGTATTTTCTTCGGTAAAGTCTGCCGTAATGAGGATATTGTTCAGTTCGTCCCCTGTCAAGGCGATGGTTTCGTCCATATCGTCGTCGCCGAAAAAGCCGCTTTGCTCTTTTTGATCCGAAGCCGCCTTTTCTTCTTTTTGGAAGGGCACGGCCTGTCTTATTTCCGATTTCAGTTTTTCTTCCCGGTCGGCCATTTCCGATTTCAGGTTGGCCAGTTCGGCCTTAATGCTCGAAAGTTCTCCTGCAATCTGCATCAGCATTTCGGTTGCTTTGTCGTTTTGCGGTGCCGGGGCAGCCGGTTCGCTATGTTTGCCTTCACCGGAAAGAGGTTCCTCCAGTGTAGGGGGGGCGTCGAAAAGGTCGTCTTTAACGGCTTCCACATCATCAAAATAGATGCTGTTGTCGATATCCGAAAGCTGTTTTTTGGTTTCCTCACCTGTGATAAAGCTTGAGCCGGCTTCAGGGGTACCGCCGGAAGACTCTTCTTTTTCTGATGAGCCGTCAACACCCATGACATCATCCAGCATGGAGTCCAAGTCAGAAAGGTCGTCGTCCGTATCGGGTTTCGGCTCCGATTCGTTTAAAATTTTTATGTTTTCTTCGCGTATCTTGTCGATATTGTCGGCTTCGATGATGGTGTTTTCGATTATCAAATCGTCGTTTTTGTTTTCATCCGGTTCCTGCGGAGCCTCTTCTTTCGAAAGGGGCGGCATATCTTCGAAGATGGAAATATTATCGTCTTCATCTTCGGCGTTGTTGAAATTCTGCTCCGTAATGGAAGCCGCTCCCTCCTCGTCATCAAGGCTGATGTTCAAGTTGATGTTTTCGCCCGTCTCTTCCTCATCTTCTGCAGCCGGTTTTTCGGCTATTGTAATGGGGGCGGGTTCCTCGTCGAAACTGTTGATAAGGTCGTCGAATTCGGAGGTGTACACGGTTTCGGCGTCGCTTGAGGCTGCGGTTTTAGCTTCGGCCGGTTCCGCGCCGTCTGCAGACGGTTCGGGGATATGAAGTTCGTCCGGAATATCGTCGAATTCTCCGTCGTTTTCAAAATCGATGGCATTGCTTTCTTTGTTTTCCATATAGTCTTCATCAAAAGAAAGGTCGAGTTTTATCGGGTCTTGTTCTTCTGCCGCCGTTTCGGGTTCGGTTTCTGCAACTTCTCCGCCGTCAACCAAAAAATCGTCAAGATCGAAAGATTCGAAGTTGTTTTCGCCGTCCGTAAAAGCGCCGCCGTCTTCCGCCGTTTCGGACGGTGTTTCCGTAACCGGTTGAAAGTCGGGCAGGTTTTGCAGGTCTTCTTCGGAAATATCGAAAGAGTTATCCGCCGTTTCGGGAGTGTCGAAGCCGTCGCTTACAATACCGTTTGTATTCTCGACGGAGGAATCGTTTAAGTCAAAGCCGTCAAGGTCCATGAACGGGGCTCCCTCATCGGTTTGTCTGTCCGTATTCTCAGCCGGCTCTCCGTTCAAATATACCGTATCGAATTCGTCCTTATCTTCCGTTACGGGAATGGTTTCGTCGTTTTTAAAATCGTCTATTTGTAAATCCGAGTGTAATTCCGCATTATCACCGGACGGGTTGTTTTCGTTTTCGGGCCGTTTTTTTACCCAAACACCGTACATATCAAGGTTTGAATCATCATCAAAATTTACCGGAAAAACGGAATCGTCCGGTTCGTTATGTTTATCGAAATCTGTTGCCATATTTTTCTCCCGAAATACCTATGGTAATTATACTATAACATCGGCAAGATTGTAAAGAACCTAAATTATTTTAGTTGCGGCCTGGGGACGAAAACCGTTTCGGATAGAACCGGCAGGGGCAGGTTTTGAGTGAAAATTTAAACAAGATTTTAAAAGAGCGCTCAAGAAAATGGAGAAAAATGCCGTTAATTTTTGTATAGCTATGAAAATTTATTTTAGAGTTATTGTGCCTGTTTTCGCTGCCGTTTTAACATATACCGTTTTGGCCGTTTTTTTGGGGCCGAAAGGTATTTATTCCAAAAAATTTATCGAAAGGCAGCGCGATGCACTGAGACGGCATGTCAATTTGTTAAACCAAACGGGCTATGAGCTCGATACCCGCATACGCACCTTAACGTATGATCCTTCCACGATAGCCGTTTACGCTCATGAACTCGGCTATATTTACGATGATGAAGGCATAATAAAACTGGTGAATTTCAATTCCGCTTTCGGAAAAACCCTGCACCCCGGAACCGTGCTGAATCTTGAAACGCCGCATTATCTTTCCGATTATGTGTGTAAAACCGTTGCCTTGTCCGTCGGTATTCTTGTCCTACTGTTCGAAATGCTTGCGGTGAAAAAGAATGATTATTTTAAAAGCCTGTTCCGGTTCCGCTGATACGGCTGCACGGGTCATCGCAGGCGGGGGCATTGCCGTGCTTCCGACCGATACGGTGTACGGTTTTTCGGGGGCGGTTCCCGATTCAAAACGGAAAATCGTCGATTTGAAAAAAAGGGACGTTTCCAAAGACTTTATACGGCTTATCGCCCATCCTTCCGATATTTTCAGATATACGGCCTCCGCCGTGCCCGAATCCGTTTTAAAGCTGTGGCCCTGTGCTCTTACGCTGATCGTGCGTTTAAAGGACGGGACGGGAACGGGCGCGTTTAGGTGTCCCGGCGACGAATGGCTGAGGTCGGTGGTGGAAAAGGCGGGCAGGGCGGTGTATTCGACGAGTGTAAACTATTCCGGCTCTCCCGTTTTTACCGATATAGCGGCGATACGGGCCGAATTTGAAGATAAGGTCGATTTGATTGTGGACGCAGGCGATTTAAGCGGTGCGGTTTCTACAATTGCGGATTTGACGGCTGCCGTGCCGTCGGTCATACGGGAAGGCGCGGTAAAACTCGGCCATGCCTTTTATGTGTAAGGTTTTTGTTTTTTTTCGAAAACTGGTGTACAATTCCGAGCAAGACGCTAAATGCCGTTTTTAGTTTTTTTGCAGCAGAAAGATAAAAAATTATTAAACAACTGCGACTTTTTTTAAATATACCATAAAAACTATTCGAACTATTTAACACCAATATAATAGACCTGTTCGATAACTGTGTCTTCGAACAGGTCGACGAGTTCTAAATC
>CAUTPO010000092.1:0-8922 GCA_963540475.1 uncultured Treponema sp.
AAGCTGTGAAGCTGTGAATTTTGCGCGGTTCCGCGGTACCGTGTCAAGTGCTTGTACGCCCTTTTTTGCGTTTTTGTTTGAGAATGTTTGTAATCGCTGCCGGAGTGTTTCTCTTCCATTGGTATGTATTATAGCACGGTTTTTCCGTCTATGGCAAGCACCCTTATGCCCCTGCTGAAAAATATACGTCCTTGGCTTCCCCCATATCAGGCAGTTCTATGCGTACAACGGTAAGCGGGATTACCCGGCTATCGAATTACACCTTTTATACTAGACCTGTTCGATAACTCCGTTAGCGAACAGGTCGACGAGTTCTAAATCGCGCAAATAGCAGGTTTATTTTAAGCGGTACAAATGGTACCGCTTAAAAACACGGCGAGTTTGCTTCGCAAACATCGCTTATTAACGTATGCGCGTTCCGCGCATAAATGCAGCAGTTTCCAAAGTTCACACTTTGTTCAACTGTTGCATTTTAAGGTGCGATTTAGAACATCGCATTTCAAGGTAGCCTGTTCTGAAACTGAAGTTTCCGAACAGGTTTACTAAAGGGCCTTGTAGAATTCGAGAGAGCCTTGATTTTTTGGTATTTTCGATTTATACTAAAACAGACATTCACGGGAGGGACCTGATGGAAGATATGAATAACGAAAATCAAAACGGCGATGAACAAACACCCTATACGGAAAACGGGACGGAACGAGCCGCTGCCTCCGGTACGCCCGAACCGGCAGAAAAGCCGGCCGCAAAAATAAATTCAAAACACAAAAAACACGGAGCGCCCGGTACATCTAAAAGAAAAAAACACGGAATCGTTTTTAAAATCTTCGTCATTCCGCTTTGGATTATCGGCATAATCCTTGCGGCCGCTCTCGGCTTTCTTGCATACTCTGCATTCGACGGGATCGATCCTGCCGAACACATTCCCCAAGGGCACTACGCCTATGTCAACCTGCCGTCAGCAGGGCGTTTTTTGCAGGAAACCCTTTCGCTTAAAACGCTGGACTCGGTTTTGGCGGGCACGGATAACGGCAAAATGCAGGGCATGCTCCGCTCATTTAGAGCCTCGCCCCTTTTATCATCATTTTGGTTTAAAAACATTTCCGACTTCAGGGCCGATGCGGCAATGTACCCCGATAATACCTTTTTACTCATTGCAAAACTGGGGTTCCGTTCGGCCGTGCCGCGCCTTTTACCGCTCATTTTAAAATTCAACCCGGATCTCTTTTTATCGGTAAAAGAATTAAGGCAGGAAGAAGAAAACGGCCTATCATTTTGGATTTACCGGGCGGATAAAAATCAAAACATCTACATCGGCACATACCGTGATTCGATTATCGTTTCGGGATCAAAAACCTTGTTTTTTTCGGCTTTTAAAAAGGCGGATATCGAAAACGCCAAAACCTTAAAGCGGTTTATAAAGGGCGCAAAAAAGGGATCGTTTAATATTTTATCGGATATAAACAGCCTAAAAAACGGCTTTAAAAACGATACGTCGATTACGGGAAATATTTTTAAAAACTTGAACTTTTTGGAACCGGCCGCCGTTTCCGTTAATCTGAATGAAAAAGATTTGTCGGCTTCCGGCAGCCTTGTCTGGGACAGCCCCTCGGAAGGATTGAAAACGATTTTTTCGCAAAAATCGTTTATTCCCGGAATTTTGCCGCGCCTGCCCAAGTCGGCCGATTACATCACGCTAGTCAATATGGGCAGTCCCGGCTTTTTATTCGAAAACGGTTCCGACATATTGACGGCAAACATACTAAAGGCCTATAAAAGCGCCTCAAGCGGTACGCGGTTTTTGTTTAAAAAAGATATCCGCGAGCTCCTTTTTTCGTGGATGGGTAGCGAAATCGGCATATTCGGTATGCAGGACTCCGATCTTCCAATTACCTTTGTTTCGCTAAAAGACGAACGCAAGTGCAGGGAAACGTTCGAAAGCATCTTCGATTCGATTTTCGTAAACAAGGATACGTCCGCCGTGGTTGACGGCTTACGGATTCCGCGCATAGAATTTCCCGATATAATAAAGGGTCTTTTAAGGGCCTTTAAAATAGAATTGCCGACCCCGTTTTATGTCATACAAGACGGGTATCTGTATCTTTCGCAAAGTGCCGAAGTTTTGGCGGCGGCCTTACACGAGGTGAAAAACGGCAATCTTCTTATTAAAACCGAAAACTGGAAAAACATTACGCGGTCCATTTCTCCCGAAACCTCTCTTTTTGTGTATTATACGATCGATAAACAGGTGCCGTTTTTGCTGAAAAACAATGCGGTATTAAAATCGGTTTTAAAAGATTACGGCCGGGGCATTTTTTCGGTAAAGCTGGGAGCCGATCAAAATCTGGTTTTCGAATTCTATACCCAAAAGACAAAGAGCCGCTCACTCGGAGAGTTGGCCTCCTTTCCGTACACCTTCGACGGCAAGATGGACAATTTATACTGCGGAAAAACCTACGATAATATTCCGTTTGCCTATTGGACAAGCGGTTCTTCGGTGTACGCCCTTAATTTGGCGAATATTCGGATACAAAGCCTTAAACTGGATGACAAGGCCTATCTGAATGTGTATACGGAAAAAGGCAGGATAAAATCCGTGTGGGCAGTTTCGGCACGCGGCAGCATTTACAAAACCGATTATCTTTTGAACCCCGACGTAGGCTTTCCCGTGCTGACGGGAGAAAAAATAAACGTAACGCCTCAAGTTATAAAAGACGGAATAGTTGTGCCCGCAGCCGGTAAAACGGAGCTGTTTTTTGTAGACGGCAGCGGCGGCACCCGCTATTCCGAGTCTATGGACGCAAAACTGAAAGGTACGCCGTCCGTAATAGACGAAACAATCGCCGTTCTGCCGCGCGCGTTTGACAGTGCGGTTTACTGTTTTGATACGGACGGAAAGATTTTGGACGGCTATCCTGCCGCACTGGAATCGATTGCCGCCGTGCAGCCCGTTTTGTACAAAACGGCGGGCGGGGAGCCTTGGTACGCCGTTTTGACCGAAGACGGAAAATTTTCGCTGCATCCTGTCAAGCGGGACCCGCAGGACGCGGACATACCGGCCGCTTTTGAAACGGATTTGTACGAATCGTGCAAAACGCAGCCGGTCTATTCACCGAACTTAAAGGCGTTTTTTGCCGTAACCGACAGCGGCATTTTGTACCGGCTGGATACGCAGGCGCAGGTAACGGATAAAATCACCTTAAAGCAAAGGAATGCGGGCGGTTATACACTGACCCTGCTCGATTTGAATCGGGACGGAAAAGATGACATACTCGTTTCAGGCGGCGGGAATTCCGTTTACGCGTATACGGCCGAGTTTTCCGCCTTTGAAGGCTTCCCCGTACCAGGCACCGGCATTCCGTATCTAGTCGATGCCGACGGCGACGGTAAAGACGAGTTGGTTTTACGCGGCCTTGACAACAAAATTCACGCGCTGAAATTGAAGACTTAATGCCCGAGTTTGTTTGAAAACCGCACAGGCGTGCAGTTTTCAAACCTCGATTTGAACAACCGCCGTCCGCGGCGGCATCGAAAATGTTTGCTGTACGGCAAGCATGATTTTATTGTATGTGCTTTTTCATTTTATTACAAAAGCACCGCACAGAAAGAAACTGTAAGTCCCTGATCTTTCCTGCAAAAAGTTTTTATAGGAGAAAATATGAAAACGACTTGTTTAAAAAAACTTATTGTAAAGGCCTGCCTCGCCCTGCTCTGCCTTGTAACGGCCGCCGCCGCCTTTGCCCAAACGGATACCGCAAAAAATGACGGATCCGTCTTGTTCAGGTTCAAATTTAAAGAAGGCGACACGCACAAAATTCACTCGGTTGTAAACGAAAAAGTGTTTGTGGACGGGGTTTTCCACCACGACGCACAAATCGTAAACAGAATAACGGCGGAAACACTGAAAACCGCACCCGCCGAAAACGGCAGACCTGCCTCGGGGCTTTTTTCCTGCACCTTTATGACGAGCGAACAAAATTCTAACAAGACCTTCGACTGGTCTCGCCGCTATCCGAGCAAATTTATCCGCGACGGTGTGGGAACCTACACCATCGAAGACAAGTACTTTATGCCGGTCGTAAGAAACCTGCCGATCTTCCCCGAAAAGCCCGTAAAACCGTCCGAAACGTGGACAAAAAAGGGCTACGAGGCCCACGATTTTCGGGACGCCTTCGGCATACAAAAGCCGTTCACCTTCCCCTTCGATGTAGAATATCAGTATGTCGGCCTTGCGGAAATAGACGGCGTTACCTATCACCACATTACGGCAAAATACAACCTTGACTATACCGTTCCCGACTCCGTTTTGCGCAAATACCGGGGAAAAAACGACACGCCCGTCAAAACACTCGGTTTTTCGCACCAAAACCTGTACTGGGACAGCGAAAAAGGAAACCTCATAAAATATAACGAAGAATTCGAAATCAAACTCGTCTTGTATTCGGGACACGTTTTGGACTTTATCGGATCGGCTTATGCGGATGTTATCGAAACGCAAAAACTGGAACCAGATACGGCGGAAGAACTTAAAAAAACGATAGAGGATTCCAATCTTGAAAACACGAACGTAAAAAAAACGGAAGAAGGTATAACCGTCAGTATAGAAAAAATACAATTTTTGCCCGATTCTGCCGTGTTAATGGCGTCCGAAAAGGAAAAACTGAAAAAAATAGCGAATATTCTTTCAAAATTCTCCGACAAGGAGTTTTTGATTTCGGGGCATACGGCTTTTGCGGGTACAAAGGATGAGCGGCAGGCGCTTTCGGAAGAACGGGCGGCAGCGGTTGCCAATTACTTAATCGAGCTGGGGCTGCAAACCCGAGACCACGTGTACACGCGCGGCTTCGGTGCCCAAAAACCGCTTTTTCCCAATAACTCGGAAGAAAACCGGGCAAAAAACCGCCGCGTCGAAATTACGATTTTGGAAGACTAAAAAGCCGTCCTTTCAAATTAGACCTATTCGGTAACTTTGTTGCCGAACGGGTCTATTATCGAACTTTTCTTGCGCGGTTTTTAAGTGCTGCCGCCATAAGAATTTGCCGGCAAACTGCCGATAATCTTTTATACCGAAGGCCTCTATTTTTATTTTGCCTTACATTGACAAGAATCGGCTTTACGGGTAGAATATCACGATAAACTATAATGTATTACCCTGAATGGCTATCGGCTGCACAACCGGCCGTGGCCCTCTGAAAGTACGCCGGATTTTGGCAGGAGGAACAAATGGACTCATTAATAGGCATAAAACTTGCAGACGGAACCTTTTTTCCGATTTTAAGCGAAGACGCTTTATCCGAAAAAGAGTTGGAATTAACGACCGTCCGCGACCATCAAGAAAGCGTACAGATAAACCTGTTTAAAAAGGCCGAAGAAGGCGAACCCGCATATATCGGCTCCCTCATCGTAGAAGATATTGCGGACGGTCTTTCAGGCGACCCCACGATAAACTTAAAAATCAAACTCGACGCCGACAAAAACCTATCTGCCGAAGCCGAAGACGAGGGTTCCGGTTCACGGCAATCCTTAAAGGTTTCGCTAAAAACGCTGGACGAAGAAACGTTCGATGTTCCCGATTTCAACCTTGCCGCAATGGACGAGTCGATGGGGCTCGGCGAAGACCCCGAAAGAGAAGACGTTTTGATTCCCGAAACGGATAGCCTCGAAACGGATTTTACCGAAACCGAAAAAGAAGAAAAAAAGAAAAAGCCTGCCGTCGGTCTGATTGTGCTTTTAATCCTGCTTTGTATCGGCGCCCTTGTCGCCGCAATCCTGCTTTTGACGAAAAAAATGCCCTTTGCGGAAAAAGGCGGCATGGACCAACAGCTTGCTTTGGAAAAAACAAACAAAGAAGAGGCCGAAAAGAGAATGGACGAGGTAACGGACAATCCGCCGGTACAAGATCCTTCCGAAAAGGCAATGAATGAAAAAGCTGCTGCAGAACAGCAGGCCAAAGAACAAGCTCTTATGGAAGAAGCTGAAAAAGCAGCCAAGGAAGAAGCCGAACGGGCCGAAGCTGCAGCAAAGGCGGAACGGGAAAGAGCTGAAAAAGAAGCTGCGGCTGCCGCAAAAGAAAAGGCCGAAGCTGAACAAAGAGAGGCTTTAAGACGGCAAGAAGAAGCAAAAAAAGCCGAAAAGAAAAAATCCGTTCCCTCCGTCGGGGCAAACGGAACCGTACGGTACAAAGTAAAATGGGGCGACACCCTGTGGGATCTTTCCGAAACCTTTTACAAGAACCCGTGGCTTTACAAAAAAATCGCCAAGCACAATAAAATCAAAAACCCGAGCCTGATTGTTTCGGGCACCTATATAGAAATACCGCCGAAATAAGCGGTTTTGAACGGCGGCGGAAACATTTTTGTGCCGCCGCCTGTTCGTGGAACGGATTTTCCCGCAGCGGATTAAGCCGCGCCGGGTATATCGGGACAAAACAGCAGGGGGCGGAATGGTCGTTCCCGCCTCCCTGCACCTCAAAGGCGTTTTGCGCCGCATCGATTATGCCGTTTTCCGCTTATTGCGGAACGGCATAAATTTTAAAGGAGAGACGTATCAAAGCTTTTTTTTACAGAATACTGTTTATTGTTTTATTGGGAACGCTCTTCGTTTCCGCGCTTTCGTGTTCGGGACGCTTTGACGAGACCGGAGAAGCCCTCTTTATCGAAGACCTGTACAAGGGAAACTTTTCGAAGGTTCTGCACCCTAAAAAAAGGCTTTTGAAAAAGCTGAAAAATACGCAGGCCGGTGCCCTTTATTACACGGGTATGTATCTGAAAAAAGAACATGCCGAATCCGCCAAACAATATTTCGGCTATGCTGCAAAAAATTCGCCGCCGCCTTATAACCTTCTTGCAGAAAAAGAACTGTATGGGCTTTCTTCAAGCGAAGAAAAAATTGCCGCTTTAAAAAGATTTTTATCCTCCGAAACCGAAGGCAAAGAAAAAAAAGAAGCCGCCCTGCAAGAACTGCATAGACTCACCTTTTTAACGGGGGCCTTTGAAGACGGGGAAATCGATCTTCCCGCGTATCTGGCTTCGGTAAAAATCGATACGGAAATCGAAACCGCTTTTAAAAAATATGCTGCGGCGGAAAACAGGGCCTATCCGCAGGACTTTTATACCGTAACCGAGGCCCGCATCCTCGTTTCCAAGTCCGCATTCAAAGAAGCATGGGCAAAACTAAAGCCGCTTTTTAAGGAAGCGGAACAACATTCCTACCTTGCAGGCAGGCTTATCCTCTCCGATGCAGGCAGGGCTGCCGTTTTCGGTTCGGCCGATTATACGGAAGACGCCGCCTTGTTTGAAGAGCTGCTATCCGGCGCGGAAAAAAAAGGCTCTGCCCCGGATAAAGAATATCCGGCCTTAAAAAAATATATGTACGCCTTTTACGCAGCCCGTTTGCGGCAAAGGGCGGGCGGAAAAGACAACTTAAATGCGGCTTCGCAATTGTACAAAAAGGCTGTTTCCCACTCAGGCTCCGATAAGGACTACGATACGGCCCTGTGGTACTCACTCGACCTATTAAAATACAGGTCATTCGAGCTTTTTTTTGAAGAACTATGCGCCTCCGTTCCCCGCTGGAAAAATGCAGCTGTGTACGAAGACCTCGTTTCCTATGCCTCAATGCAGCTGACCGCCGTAAAAAATACGGTAAAGCTCAAGCGCCTGTACGAAGCGGTTTCGAAAACGGGTCTTACCGAAGCCGGCGCCCGCCACGCCTACCTGTTAGGGCGGCTGACATCTTCCGCAGACAAAGAAACCGAAAAACTGTACACCGCGGCAGTCGAAACAGCGCATAATTTTTTGTATTATAGAATTCTCGCGGCGTACCGGCTCAACAAACCGCTCACGGCTCCGCTGTACCGCAAAAAATTCCTCAGAAAAGAAAATACCGAAATTAACGCCGCCGAAGCCGTACACGTTTTAACCGGATTCGTAAAATACAAACTATACGGCGAAGTGTACACTCAAATGCGGCAGCTGTATCCTGACATAAAAATAGAAGAAGCGGCCGCCCTTTCCGCTGCACTGGCGGAAAAAGAACACTATGCGGACTCCATGCGGATAATCACCTATGCGGTCAATTCCGAAGGCGGAAAGGCAGGCGAGGAGCACTTAAAACTGATGTACCCGCGGCCGTGGAAGACCTTGGTACAAAACTATTCCGCCGAATATGGGGTACCCGAATACGTTCTGTACGCCCTGATCCGCAGCGAAAGCTATTTTAGACCGGCCGTCGTATCGCGGGCGGGGGCAGTCGGGCTGGCCCAGCTTATGAAGCCGACCGCTGCCGAAATTGCCCGCAGGCTCAAAATCGAACAATACGATTTAAACGACCCCGATGCGAATATACGGTTCGGCGCCTATTATATTTCCGATATGATTAAACGCAATAACGGAAAAATTATGCCGGCCCTTTTTTCGTACAACGCCGGTCCCAACGCCGTAAAACGCTGGCTAAAACAAAAAGGAAAAACGCCCGACGACCTGTTTTTAGAAACCCTGCCCTATGCGGAAACCCGCGGCTACGGCAGAAACCTGCTTTCCGCTTCGGTTATTTACGGAACGCTCTATTACGGAAAAAAATACAACGAAATTGTCGAAGAATTCTTCCCCGACTTTAAAACCGCTCCTTGAAAACGCAGGACCGCTTGTGCGGAAAAAGCAGGGGAAGTACCCGTCTTTCTTGCACTTATCCGGCTTGATTGTATACACAGATAGTGAAAAACACTGCAATAGTTTTTTTCGAAAATTCGGTTCGGTAATTTAGGAATCGATAAATATCGCGGATTATTACTCTTAATTTTGAATAGAAGAACAGCACTCTTTGAATGAAGAGAGCCCTGCCGTTACAGGTAGGGTGCAAACGGCAAAGATTCGGGCAGGGGGGATTTGAACCCCCGACTTCTTGGTCCCGAACCAAGCGCGCTAC
>CAUTPO010000093.1:0-8786 GCA_963540475.1 uncultured Treponema sp.
TAAAAAACTTTTAGGATACTGTCGCTGAGGTTTCCAAGCACCCCCTCGTCAGGCGTAGTATCGAAGACGGTAATGCGCGGGTGCGGAAAAAACGTAAAAAAACCGTTTAAGGCTTCCTTTTTCGGAGCAATGTAAACCGGCATTCGTACAAGTATTTTTTTATTTAATTTTGAAGCAATTTCTTCTGCATACCCGTCGGCATATTCAGCGATCAGGGCCGCCGTTTTTTCCGATTGGTGGGAGTAGATTATGTCGAAATAGGTTGTTTTATGGACAAGCAGTTTTTCTGCAGACAAGCGCAAACAAGACAAAAAAACAAGGGCTGCAAGGACGGTTTTTTTGAAAAGCGTTTTTTTTGAAAAAGGCATTAATGCAGTATGATAAAAAATGCCTAGGCTGTCAAGTCTAAGGTTACCGCCGTACCGGGATATCCGCCGTAACCGACGCTTTCCGTCAAGGCGATGGTATTTTTTATCTCGTTATGATAGTAGGCCAAAAGATTGTCCAATTGTGTTTCGGTCAGTTCGCCCTGCATTTCGGCTGCCGCCGATTCGGATAATTCCGCCTTTTGCCGTTCGTTTGTCTTCATGGTAACAAGCTGGTCTATTATCGTGTTTAAGATTCTAAGTTTATCGATACTTACACCCGTTTGCCCGTCGGCTTCGGCAAAACCCGAAACATATTTAAAATGAGAATATAAGACCTGACTTTGCCGAACCGGCACGTAGGTCCTTCCGCCTGCCGATATTTTTGGCATTACCGCAAAAGAAAGGGCTGTAAGCGGCGAGTTATTTGATACCATTTTCCGAAACCTCCTTTGATCGATACGATTTAGATGCACTGCGGTACAATCGCTCAATCGGTTTTCGGGGCTGCCGGTGAACACAGGAAAACGGGTGACCTTGGCTCCCGAACGGTATGGTTATATTATCGGAAAACGGAAAGAGGACTTTAGAGTTTCTCTAAAACTACTGTCAGTCTTTTCGGGAGGCCCGTAGGTCTTTCAAAAAACTTGCGACAATTAAAATGATGATAAGCCCGAGCGGAAAGGCCGCAATTATCGAAAGCATTTGCAGGCTGCTTAGATCGGCTCCTGTCAAAATAAGGGCGGTAGGAAGAAGAATGAACACGACGGACCAAAATGCGCGCAGGGCCTTGTTCGGCTCTTCGTTTTTTTTCAGGTTTTTTTGAGAATACGAGGCGATGACCAGCGTTATGGCATCGAAGGTACTCGAATAAAAGGCTATCATCGTAAATACCAAAACGGCTAAGACCGTCTTCGGGTACGGCAGGGTGTTCAAAATGCCTAGTATGACGTGTGCGGGCTCTTGTGTTTGCAGGGCGCCCGCCGCATCTATAATGCCGCCGGTTTGCAGATGCAGGCCGTAGTTGCCGAGTACGATAAACGAGCAGTAGGTGCCCGCAATACCGCAGGTAAGTCCGCCGAGTATCGTGTTTTTTATGGTGCGGCCCTCTGAAATCGTGCCGATAAAAAACGGGGTTGCAACAAACCATGCAATCCAATAAGCCCAATAAAAGACCGTCCAGTTTTGCGGAAAACCGGAGCCGGCCGTTCCCGAAACCCGCAGCGGATCAAGCCATGTTGACATCGAAAAAAAGTTTTGCAGCATTTTTCCGATTCCCGTAATACCCGTTTCGATAATGTAGATTTTAGGCGAGGCTGCAAAAACAAGGGCGAGCAGCAGCAAAAACGAAAACACCGAAATCTTTGCCAGCTTTGAAATACCTTTAAGACCCAACAGCACGGCCGAGGTATAAATGGCGGCAATCACAAAAAGAATGGCCGGTGTGAAAAAGCGGCTTTCGGGAATGCCGGTTAAAAGGGATACGGCCGAAGACAACAGGGGTGTTGCAAGCGAGAAGGTCGTAGCGGTTCCTGCAAGCAGGCCGATTACGGAAAAAACATCGATAAGTTTGCCCGGTATGGTATCGGCTTTTGTGCCCAAAACGGGGCGGCAGCTTTCCGAAAGTTTTTGTTTCGTTCTTCCGCGCACGTGCAGCATATAGCCGAAGGCGGCGGCCGGTACCAGATAAAAGGCCCACGGCGTTATGCCCCAATGAAAAAGCGGATAGGCCGAAGCCCAATCCTGTTTTGCCGCAAGGGATAAATTCGTAAGACCGAACGGAGACGAATTATAGTAATAGGCCCATTCTATCAGCGACCAGTACAAGATGTCCGCCGCCATTGTCGAGGTAAAAATCATCGAGCCCCACGCAAAATTCGAATAGGCCGGTTTTTCCCCGCCGCCCAGTTTTATTCTGCCGTATTCGGAAAAGGCAAGCCAGACGGCGGTAACAACCATACCGAGTCCGAGTACGATATAAAAAAAGCCCAGTTTGTTTACAAAGACGAGCCTGAGAAGCTCGATCGTTTTTTGGGAGGCTTCGGGGAAGAGCAAAAGAAGCACCGCCGTACACACGATAATCAGGAGAGGCAGTATAATAATAAGCAAATCGGTTCCGCCGTCCGTTTTATCGGTTTTGTTTTTGACTGTCATAATCTTAACTCCTTTTTATATGCCCTTCTGCGTTTGACAGCAATATTTTCACCTTTTTGTAATACTCCTTGGCATACCGGTACATCTTTAACCCGTAATCGTCAAAGGTTATCCCAAGCGCTTCTTTGTAGCAGGTCCAAAGCGCCCACAAAAAGCCCGTAACAGCCACATAACTGTAAATCCTAATCCGTTCTTCAGGTTCGGCATCGCGTTCAAAGTACAGGCGCATCAGGTTTTCCAGCTCATCATTTTCGTAATAGGCGTAAATTGCAAAGGCGGCTATATCTGCAAGCGGGTCGCTCATTCCCGCATATTCCCAATCGATCAAACGGATTTCCGTCCCGTCGGTTAGCAGGTTATCGGGTACAAAGTCGATGTGCGTTAAAACCGACGGTTTTTCCATCATATCAAGATTATTCAAAAGTTCTTCGATCATCGCAAACACTTCCGCGTAATCACGGTACAAAATGCCGTGCTTTTCTTCCGCAAGTTTTTGATAATGGTATATCCGTTCCCTAAAATCGAATGAGTGCGCAATCCGAATGCCCGAAGTGTGCAGCTTTTTTGCCGCCTGCATACAGAGTTTAAGCTCGTTTTGGTTGTGTGCATCGACGGGACGGACGTTTTCGAGGTACTTCGTTATTTTTACACCCTTTTCGGGGTCGATGTACACGACGGGGTCGCTTAATTTTAAGGGTTCGATAGCCTTATACACGGCGGCTTCCTGTTTTCTGTCGATTAAAGCCTCCGTGCCCTCGCCGGGAATTCTGAAAATGTAATTTTCGCCTTCGATCTGAAACAAAAAAGACTTGTTCGTCATACCGAATTTGAGCGGCTTTAAATTCGTGATCACGTGTTCGGCACGGTTAAAAACCTTCGAAATAAGTTCAAGCCGGCTGTCATGCGAACAGATTAAATACGAGGAGTCAAACAGGCGGATATCGTCAAGCGATTCGAATTCGTAGACCTGCCGCTCGGGCTGTTTGTTTGCGAACATTGTAAGGGTTTTGATATTGCGCATATACACGTCTTCCCAATACCAGTCGTCGGTATCATCTCTACGGTAGGCTTGTTCTATAAGCGGTACGATTTTCTTTGAAAAGCTTGCAGAAAAATACACCGGACCGTACATAACCCAGCCGTTTCTGCCGCCGACCCTTACTTCCGAAATCTTGTCATGGAGCCCCGTTTTTAAAATCCATTCTTTGGTTTTGCCCGTTACCTTAACGGCCGAATACCACGAATCGTATTCGTGCGAATGATACATACTGGTGCGAAGCCAGTTGTCGCTGGAGAGAATATATGTGTTTTTCAGCCTGTCCCGCACGTGGTAGAGGGTAGAAAGATTGTTTTTCGATTTGAAGTCGGGGTTGTACACCAGCTTTACATCGTATTTGTCTATAAGATATTCGAAGCATTCTTTTAGATAGCCGACGACGATGGTAATGTCGCGTATGCCCGCTTCCTGTAGCTGTTTGATCTGCCGTTCAATCATACATTCGCCGAAAACGCTTAAAAGGCCCTTGGGCGTGGCATAGGTTAGGGGGACAAAGCGCGAACCGAAGCCCGCCGCCATAACGATTGCGTTATCAACCCTGCATTCTTCGTATTGTGTTAAGGCTGCCTGAGTTAGCTCTTTTTTTCCGAACACGGGTACGTCCTTTGTGTGTAAGAGCCCCGCCGTTTCCATATCGAATAAGATTTTGTTGACGTAGGCCAGCGATATTTTTAAGGTTTTTGCAATATCCCGCTGGGTAATTGCCGGATTTTCTTTCATTAATGCCGTTATTTGAAACTGCCTTCTTTGCATACCTCTTTTATACAAGAATACGAGTTCACTGTCAAGCGGCTTTTAATTAAAAAGTGAACAGAGATGGAAGGTTTTATGCAGTGTGCAAAGCGCAGGGCCTTTGTATGGATGTGCGGCGGTTTTAAAACGATGTTTGATTAAATATGTATATCGTTAAGTCCATAAAATCCGTTTTGGCCTGAACCGGAACCTTGACACTATTGTTAGCTTAATTGTATAATTGGGCCATCGTTAATAAGTTAAAATTTTATCCGCTTGATGCGGCAAAAGGAGTTATGCGATGGATGCATTTTTACAACAATTGACTGATTTTGTTTCCAAGGCAAACGGTTTTGTATGGGGGCCTTATTTTCTTATTCCCCTTTTGTGCGGTACGGGATTAATTTTTACGATCCTTTTAAAAGGCGTACAATTTGCGAAATTCGGCCAGGGCTGGAAGCGGCTTTTCGGTAATTTTTCTCTTTCGGGAGAAAAGGCCGGAAAACACGGTATGAGTTCTTTTCAGGCTGTCGCCACGGCAATCGCGGCACAGGTCGGTACGGGTAACCTTGTAGGCGCCATGACTGCCCTCGTAATGGGCGGGCCCGGTGCGATTTTTTGGATGTGGCTTGCGGCTCTTGCAGGTATGGCGACTAATTTTGCCGAAGCCTGTATTGCGCAGGTGTATAAGACAAAAGACGATTCGGGTCAGGTAGTCGGCGGTCCCGCCTATTATATTTCGCAGGGCTTGGGCAATACCGGCTTTTCTAAGTTTTTGGGCGGCTTTTTTGCGGTTGCCATTATCCTCGCACTCGGCTTTATGGGTAACATGGTACAGGCCAACTCTATTTCCGACGCCTTTCAAAACGCGTTTCACATTCCTACGTATGCCACCGGTATAGCGCTGGCGGTTATCGCAGGTATTATCTTTATGGGCGGCGTCAAACGGATTGCCTCGGTTACCGAAAAGATCGTCCCGATTATGGCTATTGTGTATATTTTCGTAGGGCTTATCGTGGTTTTCGTCAATGCGGCGCACATTCCCGATATGTTCCGCGTTATTTTTAAAGGCGCCTTTAATCCCCGTGCGGTCTGGGGCGGTGCACTCGGTTTCGGAATGGCGCGGGCTGCCCGTTACGGCATTGCACGCGGGCTTTTTTCCAACGAGGCCGGTATGGGTTCGACCCCGCATGCACACGCAGTTGCAACCGTTGATCACCCCGTTGAACAAGGCGTTTTGGGCATCGTCGCCGTTTTTATCGACACCTTTATCGTATTGAACATTACCGTTTTTACGGTTTTAAGTTCCGGCGTCATCAGATTTAATGCGAATAACGAACCGGTCATCAAAGGAATTCAGCTGGTACAAGAAGCCTTTTCGCAGCACCTGTTCGGCACGACCTTCGGATATGCCTTTATCGCCGCATGTCTTTTGTTTTTTGCCTTTTCGACCATCGTCGGCTGGTACTATTTCGGCGAAGCGAACATACGCTACCTGTTCGGCACGAAGGGTCTGATCCCCTACCAGATTTTGGTTGTCGGTTTTGTGTTTTTGGGCAGCCTTTTGAAAATCGACCTTGTGTGGGAGTTGTCCGACCTGTTCAACGGAATAATGGTCGTGCCTAACCTAATCGGCTTGTTGGTTTTAAGCGGCACCGTCGCAAAACTCTTAAAAGATTACAATGAAGGTAAACCCTTCGATGTAAGTACTTACAAAAAATAAGTTTTTTAAAAAGAGGATAGCGGCCCGTTATCCTCTTTTTTTACTGTAAATTATGCTTGATACCACTGTAAACATCACCGAAGATACTGTCATCGTAACCAATAATCCTGCCGTAAAACGGTTTTATGAAGAAAACGGGACAAATTTCAAAACTGCCGTGCAGCTCGTGTTTTTTGATTCGCGGGAGGCGGTCTTTATAACCGTGCGGGACCTCATTCATGGAAGCTGGAAGCTTTTAAACCACGCGATGGCGGGAAACATTCCCCTGCACAAACACCCGTACCGCAGTATGGCCCTGCGGAAACAGGAAAGCCTCGATACACAATCGCTTTTACTGTGGGAGGCTGCGATGGAGCGGGTAAGGCGGGGGCCGGTACCGCCCTATCCTGAAGACGTTTTGGAAGACTTTCGGGAATTGGACTATACCTTGTTTTGCGGCAATGTTGTGCTGTAAGGGTATTTTGACGGCTGTTTTTTTTACGAGCTGCCGGCTATTGTACCGGCGGCTCGTATCGGACACTGCGAATGGCTCGAATGCTGGTGTCGGCAGTGTTCGAGCCGTAGTGCCGACAGTATTCGAGCCGTAGTGCCGGCACCTTTCGAGCACACGGGGCGGGTTGGAACGGTGCCGTTTGCCCGATTCTTTATGCGGCGGGTGCCTGTATCCGGCAGCCGGTATCTATCGTTTGCAGATACGGGTATCTAGTACTTGCAGATTCCGCGGGGGCAGCTTGTGCGGAACCGAAGCTGTCAATACCCGATTGATGTTCGGTCTATAGTACGGGAGTACTCGGAACAGCACCGGCTGGCTCCGATATCTTGTTCGGGTGATCCGGTGTACAAAAGGACTAATCATAATGAAAAATATTTTTCGCTTCGTAATAGGAGTATCGATACTGGGATCATTTTCGTGTTTTAATACCAAAAGTAAAGAGGACGTGTTTTGGGCTTGGTTCGTGAAAAACTCATCACGATTGTTTCATTTTGAAGATGAACAAGAAAAAATATTTGATGAAATTACCGTTCAGTTGCGTAAGATAAATCCAGACTTGACTTTTGAATTCGGCCCTGTCCAAAACGGCAAAAGAGAATTCATAATAAGTGCCGGCGGGATAAAATCTTCATTTCCGGCTGTCGAAAAACTGTATTCCGTAAAACCGGACTTAAAGGAATGGAAAATTACCAAATTCCGGCCGCGGCGTGATGGACTATTTACAATTCAATTTCTGGAAAAGAAGGTAAGTTCGGAAGATATCAGATTTCTTTTCTTCAAAGATGATGACAAAACTAAAATAGGAATCTTGCTTTTCCTAAATGGATACACTGAATCGGAAAGCTCTGTTTATGAGGAAATTGCATATTTGTTTTTAGATCAAGTAATCGGTGAGTATGATGTTGAAACGTATATAGGGGCAATAGAAATACAGGGGTTTGACAGTAAGTATTTCGATCAATCCGTTCAAATCGATCAACTGGCGCCGATGTTTGACAGAGAAAAAATCAACATACCCCGACGCAAGCGTCGGGGTATGTTGTTCTCATAAAGTGGTTGCAGTCGGCTTTAATACCCTCATGTTACGACGCAGAGCGTCGGGGTATTAAACCCTCCGCACGAATAAACCTAACCCCCGTCTTACCCTGATTGTGTACGGCACTGCGGTTTAAAGCGATGTTAAACAAAGTTACTGCTTAGGGGCTTATAGCCGCTTTATATCATTGTTGCTTATTGGGTCGGCAGAAAATCGGTTATTAGAAAAAAAATAGGTTATTTTACAGCTTTGTGTTTCCGGATTACGGTCATCATTTGTAATACTTGCCGTAATAAAACATATTTTCTTTTAAGAGAAAATATGTTCAAAGATATGCGGCTTTACACCGGTTATTGCGGATATTTTTATGAAGAAAAAAACATTTTGTTTAATCATTTTAGCTTTAGTTTCTTTGTCTTTTGTTTTCGCAAAACGAAGGCCTCCGCCTGAAGTTCCGCCAATAGTCTATAATGGGTATGAGTATAATGCAGGTTATACAAGCGGACTTTTTAGCGGGGAAGGTCTTGTTAGCGTTAAATCTATTGAAAATTTTAAGGTAGAAAAGTATATATCGGTTTATAGAATTTGGTATAATCCTTTTATGGAATTGGATGTTCAGCAGGTTTTCATTTCAAAAATGGAATTAATGAATGATAACACAATTCGAATTATCAATGAACATGGTAATGAGTTTTATTTAAATTTGAAAAGCTATAAGGTGCAGAGCGTACCTTGCGCAGCAACAGGGTATTAAAGCCTCCGCACGAATAAAATGACAGCCTGACAGCATTTTAAGGCCGGTGGCCGGAGTGGTACCCGTCTTTACACGGCATCTGCGTGATACCGGTAAATTTAAACTTGCAGACCTGTTCGGAAACAAAGTTTATCGAACAGGTCTAATTTAATAAACCGGCCGAATGCTGAAGTTTTGGACTTTTCCACGGTTCCGTATTGCACGGACGCACAGCCCCATAACATGCGGGTGCATAGGCCCATAAACTATGGGCGTATAAACCCATACAGCATGGGCGCATAGACCCGCACAGTATGGGCGCATAGCTCCACGCAGTATGGACGCATAGCTCCACGCAGTATGGAGGCGTAGCTCCATGAAGTACGGAAGCATAATGGTAGGCACTCTACCAGCATAATGGTAGCCGGTCTACCACGGTAATGGTAGGCACCCTACCGGCATAATGGTAGCCGGTCTACCACGGTAATGGTGG
>CAUTPO010000094.1:0-8596 GCA_963540475.1 uncultured Treponema sp.
CCAATAAGGTAGAACCCATATCAAAAAGGTAAGATGTATATTGCTTCATATTTAATACTTAAATTAATTTAACCGTCTTTTTTGCATATATAATAAAGGTAATGGGGTATCTGTCTGTACCGGCACCAATCTCTAATATCCTCGCTCCGGGTTCCGTTTCCCGGTAAAATAAAAGCCGCTGTGCAATAACGGCCGGTTCGTTTTAATTCAAAGGCGTTTCCTGTTTGGGGAGCTCGGTCTTTTCTTCTTTTACCTCTTTTGTTTCGGCCTTTACCTGAGCCGCTTCTTCCTCTCGCTCTTGAATCTTTTCTACCCTGATTCTGTTCAAGTTTTCCGCGTCGCTCATAAAATCGTATAATTTTTTTATGTCTTCATACCGAAAAGAAATACTTTCCACATAACGATCGACGGTTTTCGGACCGCGCAGCGTTTTGACCGTAAACCCGTTTAATACGAGCGTTCTCGTATCGTTTTTGCTTACGATGGAAAAATCGACATTATCCTGTGTTTTGCCCGCAACGTCCAATCGGATATAATCTTCTCCCGAAACAGCATAACAATAAAGCGGCGAAGACCCGAGGCTTTCCTCTCCGTCTTTTTTGTGCCCCTCAGGCAACGGATTATCGATTTTAAAGAAGTCTTGCAAAACGGTTTTGATGTTCCCGTTTGCAAAAAAATCCAGCCGGTATTCATTCAGCAGGGTGTTAATCTTAAAAGAGATAAAGTCGTATTTCTCTTTTTCGGCAAAACAGTAATCGACGGAATAAACTGCACCTGAAGAAGTGCCGGTGGTAACGGTTTCTCTTTGCACCGCAATGTTTTCTACATACAAGGAAGATTGAGGCAGTGTTATGCAGCCGGTAAATAATAAACAAAAAATTGATATAACAAAAAAGATTTTTTTCATAAGCGTATTTTACCGTATGACACAAAAACTGTCAATATTTTATATCGGCGTAAAATCCCTGCCGTGTTCACTTAAGGCCGTTTTCCAGAGGGGCGAAGGCTGTCTTTTCAAACCGCAGAACACACAGCCTCTTGTATCATTTTAAAAATTGTGCGATTATCATACTCGAAAAAACTAAAACGAGTATGCATTATGAAAAATTCCAAGGGAGATTGTGCGGCGGCAGGCGGGGACGAACCGCAGCTTTTGGCAAAAAAATTATGGCGCTTATCTTACCCCTCAATGATAGCCATGGGTTTGCAGTTTGTGTACGATCTTGTGGACATGGCGTGGGTCGGACAAATTTCTAAAACCGCAATTTCCGGTGTTACGCTTTTTACTTCAATTTATGTGCTTTTCGGAATTTTAAACGAGATAGCGGGTGCAAGTTCCGTTTCGATGATTTCGCAAAATTACGGGCGCGGTGATATGGAAAAAACCCGCAGAATTGCAGAACAAACGATCAGTTTTAAAATCGTACTTGCCGTGCTTTCAGGCATTCTTTTGGCGTTTTTTTTAAAGCCCCTTTTGTATTTTTTTCTTCCCGATCAAGATGTCATACAGGCGGCTTTGGAATACGGCCGGCTCAGGCTTTTTTTTATTCCGGTAATGTTTTCTTCGTATTCGGTAAATACGATTTTCCGCTGTACGGGCGACGCAAAAACGCCGATGCGCATTATGCTTGTTTCCGCCGTTCTTAATATGATTTTGGATCCCGTATTTATGTTCGATGTTATTCCCGGTATCGGAATGCGGGGATTGGGGCTCGGTGTTTTCGGAGCATCGCTTGCAACCGTTTTGTCCCAAGGCGTCAGTTTTTTATACGGCTTTTTTGTTCTGTTGAATAGAAAAAACAATGTAACGATTACCCTCCGCGGGCTTTTTGTGTTCGATAAAAAAATAGATAAAGACCTTCTTCTTATAGGCCTGCCGTCGGGGGTAAATCTTTTGTTGAGAATGTTTTCTCAGACCGTTATACTGAAATTTGTCGCAGCGTACGGTGCGGACGCCGTTGCGCTTGCGGGAGTAGGGTCGAAATTTAATCAGTTTGCGTTTATGCCCATTTTCGGGTTCAGTATGGGGGCGTCCGCCATGGTCGGTCAGAGTTTAGGGCGGGAAAATGTCCGCGAGGCGCAGTTTACGGCAAAGTTGGCGGCGGTTTTTTCGGTGGCGGTCATAAGCGTTTTTACCGCGGCAGCCTTTACGGTTCCCCATCTTCTTTTATGGCCCTTTTTTAAAAACGACGCGGCCGCCTTAGAAGAAGGGGCGCTGATGCTCAAAATATCGTACACGGCGCTGCCCATATTTGCTGCAGCAATGGGACTTGCCACCGCCTTTAGGGGTTCCGGATATTACCGGCCGCTGCTGTATGCGACCGGCGGTGCCCGGTGGCTTGTACACATTCCGGCCCTGTTTTTGGCCGTAAATATCTTACAACTGCCGCTTTTTACGGTGTGGTCGGCCTTTGTCCTATCGGAAATTGCGGAAGCGGTTATTGTTTATTACCATTACAAAAAGGGCGTGTGGCGCTCGTCGCGGGTGTAAGAGCGTATCAGGCGGATTCTATGCTGAGTTACAGGCACGCTTTTCATGCAGGCAACAGGGCCGACGTGTTCAAACATGCGGTGTTGTACGCTTTTTTATCGGCTTATACAAAAAAAGAAAAACCGTTTACGGCCTTCGATTTAAATGCGGGCTCCGGCCGGTACGAGCTTTTTGGCGATTGGAGTTTGCAGACGGGCGAGGCGGCAAACGGAATCCTTTTTCTTTTGTCCCGTTACCGGAACGGAGCGCTGCCCGAACCTCTTCCTGCCGATTTAAAGGCGTACTTGGATGCGTGCACGAAACATTACGAAGCGGAAAAGATGTATGCAGGGTCGCCTGAAATAATCCGTTCGTTTTTACGGCCGGCAGATGAATTGGTGTTGACCGATCTGCATCCTGCCGAGGCCGCCGTTTTGAAAAAGATGTACAAACGGGAACGCAATATCTGTGTGCACAAGCGGAACTGTTACGAGGCCATTATCGCCCTTACGCCGCCCAAGCACAGCTGCGGCTTTGCCCTGTTCGATCCGAGTTACGAGGTTCTTTCCGATTACAAAAACATTGCTGAAACGGTAAAAAAAGTGTATGCGAAATGGCGGGCCGGCATTTTTATTGTGTGGTACCCCATTTTAAAACGGCGTACTGCGGAAACGGACTACCTGAAAACGGCGCTTTCGTCTTTGAAAGGAGCCGAAACGCTTACCGCCGAAGTAGCTCATAAACGGGCGGAATGTTCGGATACAATTCACATTGCGGAAAAAAAAGGTTGTTCGTCCGGATCGGTGCAGGAAAGCGGGTATGGGCTTTTGGGGTCGGGCATTATAATCGTTAATCCCATTTTCGGTTTGAAAGAAAAGATTTCGGCTCTTGCCGATTATCTTAGCCGGATCGGGTTTTGCGCTCATGCGGACTTATAGCTTTACGGTACCCGGTCTTGTACGGGAAAGATGTACGATTACGGAATAAACGGGTTGGCAGGCAGCCGTTTTTAGCGGTGCGCTCCGTTTAAAAGAACGTCCGCACTGTGCCAGCTTAAGGTGGCGCATTTTATGCGGGCGGGCATGGCGGCAAAGTATTCCAAAATTCCTGCATCGTCCAGCTCCTCTTTTTCTTCTTCCGAAACGTCTTTTCCGCCCATCATCTTAAAAAAGATGCCGATTTTTCGCTTCGCTTCTTCTACAGGTTTTCCTTTTATAAGTTCGATGAGCATATTGGTCGAGGCGGTAGAAACCGCGCAGCCGCGTCCCATAAACGAAATATCTTCGACAATACCGTCCGACTCTTTTATGAGCAGGGTCAAATCGTCGCCGCAATTCGGATTATGCCCTCGTTCGATTTTTACGCCGCTGCCTTGAATCTCGCGGCAATTTTCTTTTCTGCGCGAATACTCTAAAATCGTTTCCTGATAAATCGTATCTATGTCCATAAACGGGCCTCCGCTTTCGGCATTTTATACGAAAGAAGGCCTTCTGTCCAGCTTTCAGAGTGCATTTTTTTCCGAACGGTTTTCATACAAACCCGCCGTTTAAAACCCGATTGCGGATTTTAAGCTCTCTTGTGGCGAAAAGCTCCGTCCGCCTCAAACAGGGAACGGGCCGCTTCCTAAGCGGTGAACAAGGTCTTCACCGCACAGTGAATAAGACCTTCACCATACAGTGAACAAGGTCTTCACTAAATAATCGGTTCTACGGGCATGCCGACCGGGAGCGTTCAAAAGCGCCCGCTTTAACAATATCAATATCCGAACACCAATTTAATACCGGCTTCCGCACCTTTCAGACGGAATGAGGAAACAAAGGTCGTTCCTGCCGAGGCGGCAAAGGTTTCGAGCCTGAAAATACGCGTATCCAGAAAAAGGCCGATTCTGTTTTTCCAAATGCGGTCTTCCCGCGCCATCGCATAATACACCCCCAGCACTTTCAAAAAACGGCTTTCCAGTTTTAACCCTGTATCGACATAAAACGGCGACAAACAGTGAAAGCCGATACTCGGAGTAATGATAAGATATTGATTTGCAAAGGGATATATGTCGGCACCCGTACTTATTTTTAACGGCCTGAGTACGGCTTTTTTTGGAAGATCGGCGCTCGGACCTTTAATGGGGAAGCCGTTTTCGGGTTTAAAAGCCGCTTCGGGATTTTCCGTATCGAACTTATATGCAATTGAATAGCCTTTGTTCATAAAAGCGGGGACGATGGGGATATGCAGGGCCGAAAACTGTAAGGTTACATACGGATTAAAGGCGTACGATCCGATAAAATCGATATCAAACCCGCCCCTTTTCAGAACTTCGCTTATCATACCGGCTCCGTGGCGGGTATCGAGCGGCGTATAGGCATTTATATGTAGATCGCCTGAAGCGGACAGCTTGCCCGTACTGGAATTTCTGTCTATTTTGTAGGCTCCAAGGTGCGGATCCAGATAGAAAATCGGTGCATAGTACGAGGCGTTGACCCTGAACTTAAGCGATTTGATAGACATTCCGTAAAAGGCGCCGATATCCGCAAAAGCGAACGCATGGGCGAAAAGGTTTTCCTCTATGGTGCGGCTGGGAATTTTTCGGTCCATGGCTTCGGCAGCAGCATCGATGAATTTTTTAGAGATGGAGGCGAAGCCAAGGGTATCAACGCCGAGAAAAAAACCGAATTCGTATTTTTGCTTTAGGTATATGTCCAGATAAAGTTTTATTTTTCCGGCTTCGGCAAGCGATAACCCCTTCTTGGATACTGAGCGGGATAAGTTTTTAAAATCGATAGCGGAAGGCGAAAGATTGAAAAGGTCGAGGAGCGGGAGATAAGAGTTGGCAACCGAACCCGAAGCTTCGATTCCAAAGGCAAAAGCGGTGCGTCCGTCTTTAAAAAAGCTCTTTTTTTTGGGCTTGGCAGGTTTAACGTCTGTATCGGTCTCGTCCCATACCGGCGGGGTATCCGTGCCTGCATTATCAGGTTCTGTATGTTCCTGTTTTGCAGCCTCTCGGTTTTCTTCCGAGGTTTCGGCCGCTTCGTTTGCAGCTCCGGCTCCCCCTTCTACGGCAGGCATTTCTGCAACTTCGGTTCCCTCACCTAAGACGGGTTTCTCCTGTTGCGCATAACACAGGCAGACCATACAAAAAAATACTGCCCGTAACAAAAAACGTTTCATCATACAACTCCTTACTTCAATGATGTTTTTTATGTGATTCAAAGGAGCGTTACCCCTTTGGAAAAACCTGTTTTTACGGAGGAGGCTGAACACCTGTCCTGTATGTATAGTTTATTGTAAGAAAAATTATGTATGCGAGTGCATTTGAATGTTTTTCTTTGTCCCGACGCAGACGGTAACAATTTAAACTGCGATGTGAGCCGTAAGGCAAACTCGTCTTAACGATCGGGCTTGGATAGCCGATTTTCAAACGGGCGTTTAGGCTGCGTTGCTGCGAAAATTGTGCCGAGTGCATTGTGTTGTGTCAAGTACCATGCGGACTTTTTTATGTTTTTTTATGAGAATGTTTGTAACTGCTATCGGTGCATCCCTTAATCATTGGTATGCACTATACACGATTTTTCTGCAAATTGCAAGCGTCTGACGAGTATCGAATTGCCGTGCTTTTGTAAAACGCCAGTCGGACGTCAGTCGGCCGCCAGTCGGGCATCAGCCGCAATCTTCAGTATGTAAAGCCGGTATAAACAACCGAACGCCGCAAGCTCATCGGTTCGGATTCGGTTTCCACGGAACTGAAGTTTTCAAAAAGGCTACTCAAAAAATAAAAAATAAGCAATAATAAAAGCCATGGGCTGGGAAGATTGAATTGCCGGATTGAGACTGCAAAGGCGGTTCTTGAGGCAAAAGCCGACTATCTTTTATGCGCAAAGAGCAATCAGCAGACATTAAAGGCAGATATCGAAGAATATGTTCAAGATGACAAGTTGAGAGCGAAAATGAACAGCGTGATGGCCGGGACTGAAATGTATAGGTGCGATAAAAACGCATTTTGAGTACAAGGGAAAACTTACGGAGCAATGGCATTATTATATATCAAGCAAAGAATTAACAGCAGCCGACCTACTTCACCATGCGAGAATGGAATGGGGCGTTGAAACCATGCATTGGCTGCTTGACGTACACTACAGGGAAGATTATTTGAGGGCACAAAATGAAAATATTCAAAAAAATATGAATATGTCACGCAAACGTGCATTGAATCTTGCCGGAGTCTATAAGAATAAAGATGCCAAGGAAACTCCTCTGTCTCATATTATGTTCGATTGCCTTATGGATCCTCATTATTTATTCGTGCGGAGGGTTTAATACCCCGGCGCTCTGCGCCGTAACTAAGGGTATTAAAGCCCGACTGCAACCACCTCGTCAAAAAATGTACATCCTTGTACATTTTTTGACTGCGAGTTTTTTGCAAGGCAAAAAACTCGTTTCTATTTGGAACCACCGGCATCCGTGCCGGATTACACACACAGTGCGAAACATTGAGCACTGTGCCCCGACGCTTGCGTCGGGGTTGTTGATTGACAGTAGATCTGTTTGATAACTGCGTTTTCGAACAGATCGCCGAGTTCTAAATCGCACAAATAGCACGATTTAGAACATCGCATTTCAAGGTAACCTGTTCAGAAACGGAAGTTTCCGAACAGGTTTAGTCTTAGGCAAAAACTTCAGTTCCAAGCCTACAAAAGAACGTCCTTGACAAACAGGGGGCGTCATCGATAAAATAAACCTAAGAAATAACATTTGGAGGGAGGATACCTCAAAACGCTTTGTGCCGTAACATCGGTTTAAAGCTCATTTTAACACAGGGGGGCTTATGTCTTTATTGTTTTCACCGGTAACATTTGGAAAATTCTCGCTGAACGGCAGACTGGTGCTGCCGCCGATGGCTTCCGCCAAGGCCGATAAAAACGGGGCGGTTACCGAAGACCTGTGCCGTTATTACGACGAAAAAACCCGCGGCGGGTTCATAGGCCTTGTCATAACCGAACACGCCTATGTCAGCCCCGAAGGAAGGCTCACTGCAGGACAACTTTCCGCGGCAGAGGACGGCTGTATTGAGGGGCTCAAACGTCTTGCCGCCGTTATCCGTAAAAACGGGCCGGCGGTTATAGCGCAGATTACCCATGCAGGCGGGGCCGCTTCTTCGGCAATTACGGGGCTGCCTGTTTTGGGTGCGGGCAGCATACGCCCGTCCGGCGCCGTTTCGCATGAAGACACACCGCAGACGATGAATCGGGATGATATACGCAAGGTTGTTTCGGACTTTGCTGCCGCCGCACAGCGGATCGAAAAGGCAGGTTTTGATGGCGTGGAAATCCATTCTGCGCACGGGTATCTTTTAAACCAGTTTTATTCGCCCCTGCTGAATGACCGCACCGACGAGTATACGGGGCAGACGCTTGCAGGCAGGCTCAAACTACATTTGGAAATCGTGGAAGCAGTGCGGGCTTGTACGGGACACGGGTTTTCGGTTGCAGTTAGGCTCGGAGCCCGCGACTACGAGGACGGCGGTGCGGCCGCACGGGACAGCGCGGAAGCCTGTTTACGGCTGGAGAAGGCGGGTACGGACCTTTTGGATATCTCAGGCGGCGTTTCCGGTTCGCGGTACCCGTATTCAAAAGAAGAGGGCTGGTTTAAGGAAATAACTGCAGATATTAAAAAGAAGGTTTCGGTTCCTGTCATCTTGACAGGCGGAATCGTCAGCGCGCAGGCCGCGGAAAACCTGTTGCAGACGGGAGCCGCCGATCTGATCGGCGTGGGCAGGGCACTTTTGCAAAATTCGTTGTGGGCAAAGGAAGCGAAGGCCATTTTGGGCTGAAAAACCGCTGGGCTTGAAAACCATGGGTCTCGAAAGCCCTCGCTTAAGAACTTACGCATTTTGAGCAAGGGGCATACTCCGATACTTCAAAAAATCGGTATAATCAACATACCCTGACGCAAAGCATCGGATACACGGAATTAAAGACCCAAGTCATAACAGAAAAAATATTATAAAAAATAAGCTGTTTGATATTTTTTTATATACGGTATTACATCAGGTTATCTTTACCGTTATCAATCTAATTGTCTTATTTAATTATCAATAAGTTCCATAAAATTATTTATATAAAAATCGGCTTGATG
>CAUTPO010000095.1:0-8573 GCA_963540475.1 uncultured Treponema sp.
GTTACCTTAAAATGCGATGTTCTAAATCGTGCTATTTGCGCGATTTAGAACTCGTTGACCTGTTCGATAACGGAGTTATCGAACAGGTCAAATATCTTTTTTATAAAAACACGCCCAATCCGTCTTTAAAAATTCGAATTGCGTATCCATACCGAACAGGGATTCCGAATGGCCTATAAACAAAAACGACTTAGGCGACATCGCTTTCCAAAACCTGTTTATAACCTCCTGCTGCACCGCCTCATCAAAATAGATGATGACATTGCGGCAAAAGACCAGATCGAAATTCGTCTGCTTCGAATCGTGCTTCAAATTATGATAGTCGAAATTGACCATCTGCATAATTTCGGTTTTTACCTGATAGCCGTCATTTACCTTGTTAAAATACGACTTTAGATAATCTTCGGGGATGCCTGCCACTCTGGATTCCTGATAAAAGCCCGTTTTTCCCACGAGCAAACACTTTAAGGAAAGATCGGAGGCCGTAATCTGTGCGGTAAACCCCGGCGGTAAATGCTTTTTCATCACCATTGCAATCGTGTACGGTTCTTCGCCCGTCGAACAGCCTGCGCTCCAAATATTGATCTTGTTTTTTCCTTCCGCCTTTTTGATCTTTACGAGTTCGGGAATAACGTAGTTTTGCAAGGCATCGAAATGGGGCTGATTCCTAAAAAAGCGGGTCAAATTGGTAGTTACCGAATCCAAAAGCGTTTTTTGCTCTTCGGCATCCTTGGTTAGTATATCGTAATAGTCGGACAGTTTTTCGAGCTTTTTTTCCCGAAGCCGTTCTTTCAGGCGGCTTTCCAAAATAGAACGGTTTGTTGCCGAAAAAGTAATTCCGCTGGCTTTATAAATTAAATCGCTGAATAAATTGAATTCGCTGTCCGTCAAAAAATCCGCCATTCTAAGTCTCCTATCTCACTAAATTTTCCATAAGCGGCCGAACTTCCGTATTCTTCATATTTTATACATCGGGGCCCTTGTTTTAAAACACAAAGGGTTTTGACTAAGAGCGGAAAAGATTGTATAATAAATTATGAAGTATGAAAAATTTATACTCGTAATCTGTATCTCCATTATATCAGGTTCTTGCACTTTAAACTATAGCGGAGAGGCAAAAAATTTTAAAAAAAAGCCTAATTTTGTATTTAAAAATACGAATTTGGACCGATACGAAGACAACGCTTTGACACTGCGGATTCATTCAGGTATTTTGGAAGTATACGATGCGGATAAGATTTGGGCGGGCGAAGATGTGTCTTTTTTTAAGATGAATGGGAACGGCGCCGAAGAGTCCGTGGAATTGAAGGGCGGCGCGGGAATCATCAAAATAGACGAGAACAACAATAAGTACTTTTTGGGAAAACACGTGTTTTTTGAAGATGTAAACGAAAAAATCGTTATTTCAGGGGACGCTTTTTTTTGGGACAAAACGGCCGATATTCTGTACGGAACGGCAAACGGCACGGTACAAGTAGAAAAAACGGGCGAATTTTCCGTGAAAGGCTCGGGGTTTATTGCAAACACCCTTTCGCGCACATTCGAATTCGCAAATTCCGTAAGCGGCAGCATAGAAACGGACAGCGCAAATGAATAAAGGCGTTTTTTTCGGCAGGGGCACCCTTTTTGTACTCCTCTTTTCGGCCGTTTTTCTTTTTTCCGCCGGTGCGGAAAAGTCCGTCATCACGTTCAGCGCAGACAGCGTTACGGCCTCCGTTTCCAAAAACAAAAAAACGACCAATCTTTTGGGTAATGCCGCCGTTAAGGTCGAAGCCCTCGAGCTTTTTGCAGATAAAATCGAAATTTTCGGCGAAGATTACCGGTTTGTGTACGCAAGCGGCAGCGTAAAAGGCGAAGACAAAAAAAACAACTACACGTTTAAAGCCGATTTAATCAAGATGGACAGAAAAAAAGACCTTGTTTTGATGTTCGGCAAGATAGAGCTGAGCGACACGAAAAATGACGTAAAGATTTCTGCCGAAAACATCGAATTCGACAAGGCCGCCGAGATTATGATTATGCGTTTTAGCGTAAATATTACCAATAAGGACATTGTTTGTTCTTCCATTTCCGCATTATACAACCGGAAAAATTCGTCCTTGGAGCTAACGGGTCTTCCGTCCGTAAAAAAGGGCGGCGATGAGTTTAAGGCGGCCAGAATTTCGGTTAATCTGGATACGGAGGATATCAGCTTGGACGGCAGGGTAAGCGGAACGGTACACGAGCAACAAGAAGCGGAGCCGCCTGCACAACCCGCAGAAACGGAAACTACGGAACCGGATGCGGAAGCGAAAACCGCGGAACCGACGGCGGCAGGACACGCAACACCCCCGGCTCAAAGTACCGGGGTATTAAACCCTCCGCACGAATCAACATACCCCGACGTAAACGTCGGGGTATGTCGTTCTCATAAGGTGGTTGCAGTCGGCTTTAATACCCTTTGTTACGACGCAGAGCATCGGGGTATTAACCCCTCCGCACGAATAAAAGAGCGGTACAAGCGATAGAAGAGTAACAAAAATGAAAGAAAAAAGCGTTTTACGGGTTGAAGGATTAAATAAATCATTTGGGAAAAAGCAGGCGGTACGCAATATCGGTTTTTCGATGATGCAAGGCGAGGTTGTCGGCCTTTTGGGCCCGAATGGCGCAGGAAAAACGACTTCTTTTTATATGATCGTCGGGTTTTACAAACCGAATGCGGGCGCTATTTATTTAGACGATAAGCCGATAACGGGGCTACCCATGTACAAACGGGCGCATGCGGGCATTTCCTACCTGCCGCAGGAGGCCTCGGTTTTTAGAAAGCTGACTGTCGAACAAAATATCTATGCCATACTGGAAACCCGAAAAGATCTGAGCCTTGAACAAAAAAAGGAAAAACTGGAATCTCTTTTAAACGAATTCGGCATAGCCGCAAACCGTAAACAGCAAGCCTATACCCTTTCAGGCGGCGAGCGGCGGCGTACGGAAATAGCCCGCGCCCTTGCCATCGAACCGAAGTTTCTGCTTTTGGACGAACCCTTTGCCGGAATTGACCCGATTGCCGTTCACGACATAAAAAGCATTATCCGCCTGCTTGCCGAGCAGGGAATCGGTATTTTGATAACCGACCATAATGTGCGCGATACGCTGGAAATAACCGACCGGGCCTACATAATCGGCAAGGGCGAAATTATGGAGCAAGGTTCCCGCGACGACATTTTGAATTCCGAAATTGCCCGAAAAATCTATCTCGGCGAAGAATTTAGAATGTAGCACTCCTTTCAAAACCCGCTGTATGCACTCCGCTTCCTTCAAAACTTGACCCCCTATCACTATTTACGGGGATAAACAGCCGCGAATTTCCGTACAGTTTATCTTGCTTTTTTTCGGTTTAAAGGGTATAATTTAATACTATAAGAAATACAGTCGCCCAAATTCGGTTTGGTAGTGCGGTTGCCTTAAAAAAACTGAAAAAAACTAAAAAGGAAGCTATAAAAGTCTATGATAAGAAAAACAGGGTTATTTTTTCTTTTTGCATTTGTGGTGCTTTTCCCTCTATGTGCTCAATCGGCAGCGGTAATTGAAAAAATTGCGGCTTCGGAACGCCTTTTAAAGGGAGCTGCCTGCTACCTTGTCGGTACTGCAGCGGGCCTTATAGAGGACAAAGATACGGCAGACAATGCCTTTTCGCAGTTTTCAAATCTGAAAATGTTTAAAACGGCCACACCTGACGAGGAAATTCGGCTGGACGAATTCGCAAATCTCGCATTGCAGGGCTTACAGATAAAAGGCGGACTATGGTTCCGGGCTGCAAAAAATCCGCATTATGCGTTCCGGCAGCTTAAAACGATGGGCATAATTCCGCGGAACGCCATTCCGTCGACCTTTGTAACCCCTAAAGATGCCGCAAAAATGCTGAACGCCTTAATCGAAATAATCGCAGGCGAGGATTTGTCCAAAAAACAGACGGCGGAAACGCTGCGGGAGGAGTAACAAGTCCGATGAGTAAAAAACTTTTATCACAAATATGTTTTATTTTCGCCGCGGCCCTTTGTTTCGCCTTTGAAGGGGGCGGCCTTATCCAAACGGAATTCGGCATCGATCTTTCTTCCGTCCCCACAAAATCCGAAAAAAGCATTTTTACCTCGCTTAAAAACAGTGAAAAAATTTCGCTATGGGCAAAGCAAAATATGGATAAAGACGGTAACTATAATTTCAGTATTCAAAGCTCCTATTTTTTTACGTTCTCGCAGGTTATGAGTCCGTATAAAAAACGCGCTGCGGCACTAAATGCCCTCGATCTGGATTTATTGAAGTTTTCGTTTCTTTTTTTACCGGGAAAAAATTCGAGCCTTTTATTCGATTTCGGCCGTTACAGCTTTACGGATTCCACCCGGATTGTTTTCGATCAAAACATCGACGGCCTGTATCTTGCCTATAAGCAGGTCAACGTTTCGGTTTTTTTTAATACCGGCTATACGGGCCTTTTAAACGCCTACACGGCACCGGTAACGGTGGAAAATAACAACAAAAACGTACCGCTGTATTACCTTTCCCCGTCGTTTGTCCAAACATCCCTGCTGCTGCATCTTCCCATAGGAAAATACAGATATTCACTGGATACGGAAATCCTCAATCTAACCGAAACCAAGGCGCAAGGCAGCTCGAAAACGTATCTGACGCTTTCTGCAAACGGAGCGATTATTCCCAACCTGTTTTTTATCCTCTCGGCAACGGGTTCGCTTTCTTCTTCGGCAAAAACAAGGACGCTCGGGCTTTTTGTCAATGCGGATTTGGCCTATTATTTTTCGAAATACAGTGCCAAAGCAGGAATAAACACGCAGTGGTTTTCCGGCGGAAAATATCCGTTCGACACGTTTACGTTTACCAGCGCTTCCAAACTGGCACTTGTACCGCATTCCGACCTTTGGAAAACGGGCGTATACATATCCGTAAAGCCGTTAAAGACCTTATCGGTCGGTACGGAATTCAATGTGCTGTGCCGCGGCTCGTATATCAAAAACAAGCGGCTGTTCAACGGTATCGAATTTACGAATTCGCTTAATTATACCTTGCTGGACGATATTTTGCTGGGCCTGAATATCGGTGTTCTTCATCAAGAAGAAAGAAGCACGCAATTTTTGATTGGCTTAAAGGGCATTATTTCGTTTTAATATCGTATAAAATGATACGGGCAAAAATTTTTATGAGGAGATGATGATGAAAAAGCGAACAATTTTTATCGCAGTATTGGTTTTTATGTGTGCACTCGGTCTTTCGGCTGAGGACGCCGTTGTTACCGCCGTACGGGGAAAGGCCGAAATAAAACAAAACGGCGGTTGGGTTGCAGCTGTACCCGGTACCGTTATAGCGGCGGGCGGCACTGTGATGACGGGATTCAAGTCGGAGCTTACGCTGAAGATAGGCGCTTCCGTTATTGTTGTGCAGCCTTTGACGCGGCTCAAAATAGAAGAAATATTGCAAAAAAACGAAACGCTTGAGTCAAACGTATATCTTGATCTCGGTGCGGTTAAGGCTGATGTAAAACCGCCCGCCCCGTCGAAAAAAGTGGAATTCAAGGTAAAAACGCCCGTGGCTACGGCTTCCGTACGCGGCACATCGGGAACCATAACTGCCGACGGTATTTTGATCGGTACAAGCGGAAAATGGGATTTTTCCAATGCGGACGGAAAAACTACCTTGGTTACACCCGGCGATATAGTCGCTATAACCCATTTGGGCATAATCATTCCAAGCCAAAACACGGTAACGGCAGCCTCAAAGGAAAACGATATCCTAACCCTCGCCGAGCTCGAAAAAAACGTACAAACGCTTAACCCGGCCAAAAACATAAAACAGGCAGCCCCTGTAGAAAAGAAGATTAAAATAAACGTTTCATGGGATTAGGCCGAATGGGCGGAGCAAAGAGCTAATGGATTTTGGACTTGAAATAGCTTCGTGAAAAATGAAAAAAGATGAAATAAAAGAATGGTTTGTGGGACATAACGAATAAAGGCCCCTCCCCGCTTCAACCTATCACTTGTTTGTTATAAAAATTGATTACGGAATGCCGACCGTACCGTTCATATTCGGATAAACCGAATATGAACGGTACGGCTGCCGGGCGCCGGTACAGGCAGATAAAATCAGTAGATGAAAAAACTTACCCCCCGCTCACCGGACAGGCCGTTTTAATCCCTTTTTCACCTCTCCTGCAAATTCTTCAATTTCTTTGAATTTATCCTGCTGTTTTAATTCAAGGCTCATATAATAAAGATGCGTAACTTCTTTTTTGCCCTTTATATCATCGGCCGAAAGAATTTCGTTGTAATAGGTATACTGGTCCTGATTATAGGGCCGGGAATTAAAGGGCGCAGCCTTATCGATTTTTTGCTGCCACCTGTCCAGCAAGCCCTGCGGCGCTTCTTTCGGCGGACTAACGGCCTTTGTAAGCGCGATATACCTAAAATCGTCGCTTCTCGTATTCGTATACATCGAAACCTCCGATATATCGAACCCGATCTTACCGTCTTTCATACAAAAGCCCAGCGCAAACCGCAATGTCGTTTCCTTATCGCTTGCAAAAGCTTTTTTGGGCACGGCTAAATCGTAATCGCCTGCCGTAATGGCGGTCTTATCCTGAGTAAAATCGAATTTTACGGACGAAAGCACGGGATCAAGCGGATAATCCTTTGCCGTCAAACTTAAAAACTCCTTCCAATCGCCGAACGAAGCCGTGTACCGCGGAACAACATAGTCGGCAATAAAGGCAAAATCGAGGTTATGCCCGTTCCTAATGGACGCAACAGAGTCGATTTTGCTGATAACGTAGATACCCCCGGGCACGGGCAGCGCATACGAAATAACTTCCGCATCGGCAAACGGCAGCGTCCAATAATTGACAAGCCACGTACGTCCGTAAATATCGATATGATTGTGCGATCGGTCGGGTTTACCGTAAGACGTTACGGCAATCCGTTCGGTGCCGATAGTCCGGTAAATACGGGAAGCGCTTAAAAGATAGTCCATATACAGCTTAGGCGAAGCAATGAGCTCCTTTTCACCGACGTTATCGGGCTTTTTGATCAAGGCCGTTACCGCACCCAGCATCTTTCCATACGAAACCTTTCCGTTTTGGGGCAGCTTGTATTCGCTTATATCATTCGGAAGAAACAAGTCCCATTTTTTATTGTCTTCCCGTATGATGATAAGAGGGTACGACGGCGAAAAGGCATTATACATTATCTCGTCGGAACCCGCCGCGGCCGTAAAGGACTCTTTTCCCGCAAAATCAAATTGCTTTTTTAAGTCGGAAATGATATGCGCCGTAAAGCTGCCGTAATCTTTTAAAATTGCCGCCTGCACTTCAGCAAGCTTTTTCGGCAGTTTTTGCTCGAAGTTATAAGCATAAAAGAATTTCTCCTCGATGATATTCGGCATAACGTAATAGACGTTAACGTGGACGCGGCCGGTATTGGCCGGTATGCTTTTTGTTTCTGCAAAGGGCAGCGCATAGTTGAGGTTCTCGTTGGAACTTTTCATAGTGATAATGCCCAAAACCTTGCCCTCAGGTGTAACAAGAGGACCGCCCGAATTGCCGGGACTCGCTGCCGCTGAAAACCGCAGCCACTTCCATTCTCCGTTTTCTTCTTCAAATGTTTGGCTTGTAAGAAGCCCGTCGCGGATTATAATGCCCTCACCGAGCGCATTGCCTACAGAGAACGTCTGCGTATTCATCGTAAACGTCTGTTCAGGCACAAGACCTTCACCCTTGACGTGTTTATAATTTTCTACCGTAAAAACGATAAAATCCCGATGCGTGGAATATCCGGTAATCGAATCGACCTTGTAAACGCGGCCGTCATGGGCGCGCAGATAGTAGTCCGTATACAGGCTTTCGGTATACAGATTAAAGACGTGAGCCGCCGAATAAAAAAGTCCGTCATTCATCAAAAAGGCGGTGCCGATCGGCAGATATTTATCGTTCCGTATCGAAAAAGGAATGCGCTCCATCGGAAGTTTTTTTTCGTATTCCAAATTTCCTTCGTCCGGTTTTAAAACGACTACCTCGAATACGGCATTCTGTAATGTACCCAGTGTTTCCGGCTTTAGTACTGCCTGAGCGCTTGCGGTAACGGCAAAAACCGACAAAAGTGCAAGACTTATAAGATATTTGAATTTCATAATCTCTCCATACTGTTTATTTGAGCCAACTAAAGAAAGGATACCATATTCTTATGTAAACCGCAAGTAGTTTATCGGAGGTACAATATAGTCAAACGTCATCAGTATGTCAGGCGCATATCTTACACCCTTATTCATCCGAGTTAACTCCCATTGAACAGTATCGGATTGCCTTGATAAAAAAATATCGCAAGTATATAGCATCAGCTTATTTTTATTCTGTAAAGAACATAAAAATCACCTTACACAATAGAGAAAACAGCTTAAACATGGTACAATTAGAGTATGATAAAAACACATATTTCGAGTACGGTTTTAATGAAAATAGAGGTATAAAATGGCACGATACGAGCTTGGCGCAATTTACGAAATAGATGCAGGCGAAAAATCCTATTATGCCCGCCTTT
>CAUTPO010000096.1:0-8528 GCA_963540475.1 uncultured Treponema sp.
ACCCCTGAATCGCTTAATCAGTGTATAAAACAATGGGTAAGCTCTCTTGTACCGCGCCTTGCCGCAAAACTTGAGAAAGAGGAAGAGGAACAAAGTCAGAAAAAGAAGAAAAAGAAACCATTGACCATTGCCATAGATGGAAAAGAAATCCGCTCAACCGGGAAGATGAAAAAGTACGATAGTCCTTTGCACATTGTCAGTGCACAAATAGGAGAGTTAGGACTAACTCTTGCTCAAAAAACGGTAGAATCAAAGAGCAATGAGATACCTGCCGTACAAAAACTGGTAAAAGAGCTTGCAATTCCAGGCTGTATGGTAGTAGCGGACGCATTAAATTGTCAAATACAGACTGCCGAGGCGATAGTTGAGGCAAAAGCCAACTATCTGTTGAGCGCGAAGGGTAATCAGAAAGAACTAATGAATGACATAGAACAGTATGTCCAAGATGAAAAGCTGCGTTCAACGATGGATAGCGTTACCCAAACGGAAAAAGGACACGGACGGATAGAAACGAGAAGTGCGTATACTACTGATGATGTTGAATGGCAACCGGGAGGCAGGGTATGGCCGGCTGTTAAATGCATTGGAGCGGTGCATACACGATTTGAGACAGACAAAGGGGTAACGGAGCAATGGCACTATTATATTTCAAGTAAAGTGTTGAGTGCTGAGGAACTGCTTCATCATGCAAGAGCTGAATGGTCGGTGGAAACGATGCATTGGCTTTTAGATGTTCATTTTGATGAGGATAGATGCAGGGTTCAAAGTAAGAATATCCAACAAAACCTCAACATGCTGCACAAAGTAGCGCTTAACATAATCCGCATATACAAGCGGGAAGCAAAGTTAAAGCTACCTTTGAACGGTATTATGTTCCGTGCTCTTATGAACCCATACGAGTTATTAGCCGTGTTAGGCAAAAATTGATTTCCGTGGTGGCAAATAGTTTTTATGGTATTTTTAGAAAAGATTAACGGCTTTTTAAATCTTTTTAGCAGGCTTTCGCTGCAAAATCTGTAAAAATAGCATTTTGCGGAAGAATATGAGCAGGGGGTAAAAATTGATCTTCCTGGCTATATATCGCATATATAGAACAGAAAAGCGAAAACGTATATACTGCAAGTACCGTTAAAATACTTTTGGCGGGATTACAAAACGACCCCCCGCAAACAGTTTTTATGGAGGTGTAGTATGAAAGACGGTCTTAAAATGTATCTTGAAAAAGAGGGCGGCTCTGCCGCATTGGCGATGATTGCGTATCTGGCAAATCTGGATCAGGTCGCTGCCGTGTACCCCGAAATTGCAGCGAGCATTGTACGGGAGATAGAAAACCAGCGCAGTCACCTTAAGCTGATCGCAAGCGAAAACTATTCGTCCTTGAGTGTGCAGGCGGCCATGGGTAATTTGCTTACGGACAAATACGCCGAAGGGTTTCCCGAACACCGCTACTACGGGGGCTGCGAAAACGTGGATGCTGTGGAAAACGCCGCCTGCCGCGAAGCCTGTGCCGTATTCGGGGCGGAACACGCCTACGTGCAGCCTCATTCGGGAGCAGATGCAAACCTTGTAGCCTATTGGGCTGTTTTAAACGCGCGGGTTGAAGAGCCGTTTTTAAAGCGGTTTGAACAGACCGTTGAAGGGAAGGTCAAAAAAGCAAACCTCGAAAACTTAAGCCGCGAAGATTGGGAAGAATTAAGAAGCGAACTTGGGAACCAAAAGCTGATGGGCCTTGATTATTATTCGGGCGGTCATCTGACGCACGGCTATGTTCAAAACGTTTCTTCCAAAATGTTCCGTACCTGTTCTTATGCGGTCGATAAGGACAGCGGCGAGCTGAATTATGCCGAAATCGAAAAACAGGCGATGCGGGAAAAGCCGCTTATCTTACTGACCGGGTACAGTGCATACCCCCGAAAAATCAATTTTAAGCGGTTCCGCGAAATTGCGGATAAGTGCGGCGCCGTATTGATGGTCGATATGGCTCACTTTGCAGGCCTTGTGGCGGGCAAGGTGTTTGAGGGTGAATACGATCCCGTTTTATGGGCTGACATTGTAACGACGACTACGCATAAAACCCTGCGCGGGCCGCGCGGCGCCATGATCCTTTGCAAAAAAGAATTCGCCGAATTTGTCGATAAGGGCTGCCCGCTTGTGCTGGGCGGGCCGCTTCCCCACGTAATGGCGGCAAAGGCGGTGGCCTTGCGCGAAGCAAACAGTGCCGAATACCGCGAATATGCACACAAGATCTGCGATAACGCCGCGGCTTTGGCCGAGGCGTGTATGGCTTTGGGCATGAAACTGCAAACGAACGGCACGGATAATCATCTTATGCTCATAAACGTAACAAAATACGGCTTAAACGGCAGACAGGCCGAAACCGCTATGTCGGAATGCGGCGTTACGCTGAACCGGAACAGCCTGCCGTTCGATCCGAACGGTCCGTGGTGGACAAGCGGTCTTAGGGTCGGCACACCTGCCGTTACGAGCCTTGGTATGGGCGCCCCCGAAATGAAACGGATCGCCTCGATTATCGACAGGGTGTTAAAGGCTTCAAAACCGGGACTTACCAAAAGCGGTGCCCCGAGCAAGGCGAACGTAACGGTTGATCCTGCCGTAAAAGCGGAAATACGGAAAGAAGTCGAGGCTCTTCTGGGCAGCTTTGTTTTGTACCCGGAGCTGGATCTCGAATTTCTTAAAAAAACGTATTGCTGAAAAAAAACGCCTTCGGTACGGCCCTTATTTAAAGACTCTCCCTCTTAAAAAGCCCCTAACGCGCCCGCTGAAAAATGTACGGCCCTGCTTTTCATGCCTTAGGACGGCAGGTGGCTTAAACTGCGATGTTTTAGGCGATAAACCTAAAATACGTGATAAGAAGATATTGATGTATATTAGACCTGTTCCGAAACTGAAGTTTCCGAACAGGTTTATTTTTAATCGGACGTCGAGTTTGCCGTGCAGTAAACCCGTATAATTTATTCCGAGCGGACATCCTGACTGCATTTGATTGAAGCATTCGATGTTTACCAAAGATTTATACAGTACATACCCTTGTATTACAGGTTGCCTGTGTTTCTTTCTAAAGCAAAACGTATTAAGACCGAAACTTAATACGGGAGACTTTATGACTATGAAAAAATTATCGATACGGACGGTGTTCAAGGCCGTTTTTCTGTTTTGTTTTTGTGTTTTTTTACAGTCGTGCGCGACAAAACCCGCCAAAAAGGAGTCGATTGCTGACCTTATCAGGGCAGGTAAAACCGAAGAATTAAAGGAGCGCTTCGATACGGAATCCGTAAATACGGCAGACGAGGACGGAAACAGTCTTTTGCATATTGCCGCGGCGTCGGATAATCCCGTAATCGTGCATTTTTTGCTGAGTATGGGGGCGGATATCGAGGCGCAGAATGTGCAAGGGCAGACGCCTTTGTTACTCGCTTTAAATAAAAAGGCGCGGAATGCCGTAAAAGCACTGAGCGAACATAATGCGAACATCTTCGCAAAAGATGAGTTTAATTCGTTTCCGTTGGAATATGCCGAAAAAACTAATTCCTTCGATCTGCTTATTAACGGACAAACCGTTTTGCAAAGGGATTCGGAGGGAAACACGGCCCTGCATTATGCGGCCGATAAGCTGAATATGGGTATGGTACGGTCCGTGCTCGCGCTCGGAAAACCCAAGACCGTAAAAAACAATACGGGCAAAACACCTTTGATGATCGCTTATCAAAATCCGCTCAGTCAAACCGCTGCAGAAATTGCCGCCGCTTTGATCGTCGCAGGAATAGAACCGGCTCACAAGGACTTTTCCGAATTCGAAACGGCCGCCCTCGCACGGAATTTTTCGATGCGTTTCGGCGACGGGGAAACGCTTTTACATATTTTTGCACGGAAAGGCTATACGGGCTTTCTCCGTTTTTTGCTGGCACGGAATGTTCCGGTTGACGTAAAAAACATAGCAAGCTCTACTGCCATTCACGAGGCGGTAAGAAACGGGAATTCCGAGGCGGCCGGTTTGCTGCTCGCTGCCGGGGCTGATCCGAACAACCGCGATGCCTCAGGCAACACGGTGCTTCACCTTGTTATGCCCGGCTCTTCCCGTTCAAAGCTGTTTAAGGAATTGCTTGCCGCAGGTGCAAACCCGAATATAAAAGACAATTACGGGGAGACGCCCCTGCATGTTGCCGCCCGCATCGGAATGTCAGACGCAATAATATCGGCTCTTATTACCGAGGGGGCCGACGTAAACGAGCGCAACAAAAAGGGGCAAACGCCGCTTCTTCTTGCAGTGGAAAGAAATCTCGATGAGCAAGTCAGGCTGCTGGTCAAATACGGTGCCGACATTCATGCCGAAGACAATTCCGGCGAAACCGCATTTACGAGGGCTGCAGCGATGGGGCTTTCGATGGTGCAAAACATCATTACCGATAAAAACAGCATTTCGCGTGACTCGAACGGTTCTACACCGCTTCATATCGCCATACAGAAAAAGGCCGGTACGGATATCGTGTATTATCTTGTGGAAAAAAAGCACCCCGTAAACACGCGCGATAAACAGGGCAACACTCCTTTGCATATTGCAGCCTTTCAAAACTATAAAGAAGCGGGTGAGATCTTGCTTGCCAATCATGCGGATATTTTTTATACGAACGTAAAAGGGGAATCGCCTTTAAAAATAGCGGCCTTTATGGGCGGGGGCAGGGAAGAATGGATAATCAATTCCCATACGATTAATTCGAAGGACGGAGCGGGTAATACGCCGCTGCATCTTGCCGCCGAATGGCAGACTATTCCGATGGTGCTGTATCTTTTGGATAAGGGCGCAAACATCAATGCCCAAAACGCAAACAACGAAACACCCCTTTTCAACGCGGTAAAATCGGACGGGGTCGAAACCATACGCACCCTTTTGGGCGCGGGCGGCGGTATTAAGGCTGATATAAACGCCCGCGACTTTTTGGGCAATTCCGTGCTGCATGCAACCATACGATGGTCGGCATATAATTCGGCACAACTTCTGTTAAGTATGACCTCGGACGGCTTTACGGGGCTGGTTCACGCTAAAAATCTTGCGGGAAAAACCGTCTTGCACGAGGCTTCGAAACAGGGAAATATCGCCTTTATAAAAATGTTTTTGAAAGCGCGGGCCGATGTAAATGCCTTTGATGAGGCCGGACGCTCGTCATTGGCAGAGGCCGTTTTAACCGATAAGATCGATGCGATCGCCTTGTTGCTGCAAAACGGGGCATCTCCCATTCAGCAGGATATGTACGGACGGACACCCCTGCACGAGGCCGTTATGACGGGTTCAAAGCGGGCCGTTTCGCTTATCAGGGAGGCAGGCGGTAATCCGCTTGCAAGCGATACGTACGGAAAGACGCCTCTTTTGCTTGCATTCGGAAAAGGTGACAAAATGATCGACCTTGTGCTCGGACGGGATCGGTTTTTGACAAACAGCGACGGCGATACGCCCCTTCATATAGCCGTTTCCGAAAATGCAGCCCCCGAAATTTTACAAGGGCTTTTGGCAAAGGGCTACCCTGTGGATAAACGCAACAAAAGCGGCACCGCGGCAATACTGATCGCCGTGCAAAAGGGGCAAAAAGAAAATACGCACCTTTTGTTGCTAAGCGGAGCAGATCCCTTTATCATCAATAACCGCGGCTCTTCGGCAATAGGGGAAATTTTTACAAAATATCCCGAATTCGTGCCCATGGCCGCCGAATTTGCGGTCGGCAGAACCGATGTTATGGGTGACGGGCTTTTGCACTATGCGGCCAAATTCGCAAGGCCCCAAATCGTAAAGGACCTGTTAGCTCTACCCGGCATATACATCTCGGCCAAAAACACGGCAGGTGAAACACCGTACGAGGTTGCAATGCGCTGGCAGCGGTCCGATGTTGCCGAGATTTTAAAATAACGGACGTACAAAAAACCGCCTCATTTTGCGTAGGTACAAAATGAGGCGGTTTTGCCGGAGCTCTCCTTTTTTCTATTAGACCTGTTCGGAAACTTCAGTTTCAGAACAGGTTACCTTAAAATGCGATGTTCTAAATCGTGCTATTTGCGCGATTTAGAACTCGTCGACCTGTTCGATAACGGAGTTATCGAACAGGTCTATTCCTGCCTTATGCTTTAGGCGGAAATCCCCGTTTTTCGCCCCAATCAAAGGGGCTCTTTCTCCACTCGTCCAAGCTCTTTTTGTGCTCCGCACCGATGTATGCGGTTTTTACGGCTTCTTCAAGCATCGTATCATAGTCCAAAAGGGTGAGGGGAATGCATTCGGGGGTCAGCTGCAAAAAAGCGTCTTCCGCTTCTTTAAAACCGTAGGAAAAAATTGCAAAACAAAGAGGAACCTTTCCGTTTGCAGCCCGAACTGCCTGCACCGCCTTTATGGAGCTGCCGCCTGTGGAAATAAGGTCTTCGACGACTAGCACCGAAGCGCCCTTATAGTCGGCCGGAGAACCGAGTCCCTCGATTTGGTTTTTAAGGCCGTGATCTTTTCCGCCTGAGCGCACATACGAAACGGGCTTTTTCAGCAGGTCTGCAAGGCTTACCGAATGCGGAATTCCTGCCGTGGCGGTACCGGCAATCCAGTCCGGATCGAAACCGGCGGCCTTAAGGAGCTCACAAAAGGCGCCGGCAATCAGGCGGCGCAAATCCGGCACAGCCAAAAAACGGCGGTTGTCGTTGTACACCGGCATACGGTAACCCGAGGCCCAGGTAAACGGGTTTTCGGGGGCCAGCTTAATCGCTTCAAGTTCAAAGGCCGCCCGCGCAAGGGCAGGGCCGTGTTTTTTCTGTACTGCTTCGATTTTTTCTTTATCTATCATTATTCTCCCTACCTTATAACGCTTTATAATATTCGTAGATTGCCTGAGTACCCTTTTCGGCATAACCGTTCGCATTCATCTTATCGAAGAACTGTTGAGCGAGTTTTAGAACAGGCAGTTCGATTTTCAGCTCTTCTGCAACGCCGAGTGCTATGTTCAGATCCTTTAAAAAGTGTTTTACGAAAAAACCCGGCGCATAATCTTTTTTCAACATTTTGGGCGCATTGTTCAAAATCTGCCAACTGCCGGCAGCACCTCCGCCGACGGCTTTTAACATCTTTTCGGCGTCAAGACCTGTAGACTCGGCATAACGGACAGCCTCTGCTGCCCCGAATAAGTTAGCCGCAACTGCGATTTGGTTCGCCGCCTTGGTGTGCTGGCCTGCGCCCGCCCCGCCTTGGAGTGCCCACGACTTACCCATCTGCTCGAAAAAAGGTTCGGCCTCGTTAAAGGCGGCCGTGTCCCCGCCTGCCATAATCGAAAGGGTTCCGTTTTGCGCCCCGATATCTCCGCCTGAAACGGGGGCATCAAGGACTGCAATACCCTTTTTTGCAGCCTCTTCATAAATCCGTTTTGCAAGCAGCGGACTCGAGGTTGTCATATCGACGGCGATTGTTCCCGCCTGTGCCGTTTTTAAAAGCCCCCGATCACCTAGATACACTTCTTCAACGTCCTTGGGATACCCCACGATCGTAAAAATAATGGTGCAATGCGGGGCAAGTTCCGCAGGCGAATCGTACCACTGCGCCCCTTTTTCGATTATATCCTCGGCCGATTTTTTTGTGCGTGTGTATACGTGCATTTTCGCCCCCGCACTCCGAAGCCGTTCGGCCATGCTTCTTCCCATAACACCGAGGCCGATAAAGCCTGCATTACAATCTTGTATCTTCATAACTCCTCCCGTTCCGTTTGCGCTTTGGAAAAACCGCTTCTCCGAATGCCTCAAACGGTATTTTGCAAATTGCCGCCCGCCGATGTGCCCGCAACTAAACGGACCGTCCGGCTTTTTTTTGAGCTCCATTCTGATTTTACCAAATTTTCCGATTTGTTGGAACCGCAAAAGGGAAAACTGTGTTACAGATACGGTATTTGCCGCGGGCCTGTTACAAATCGGCTTGACTATCGGTTAAATGACAAATATAATTAAACCTGTTCGATAACTCCGTTATCGAACAGGTCTATTGAAGTGCATGCATTGTGCTGTATCTCGCCCGATCAATTATAAAAAACAACATCGGTATCTTATGAAAAAGCGAATCGTGAAAACTTACGGTAAAAAAATAATTATGATAATGTTTGTCTCATTTTTTCTCACCGCCGAATTATCCGGCTTAAAAATAATAGATATAACCGATGTAACGGTAAAAGTTGTCGGCTGGATAAAAGCATATAAAGATATTTATTCACGATACCCTGAGTCTCTGTCGAACTTATTGGATTCAAATATTAAAACACTTGAAGTTGATATCCGTAAACAATACCGATCTTATAAACAATACGGTTTTTTGATAAAATACGACAATAAAAATTTGATTCTTATACTGGAAGATACAAAAAAGAATAAAACGTGTGTATATAATTTCATTACGGAAAAATATAAGTTGTATATTGACGGTAAATTTAAATGTGAGTATTCAGTGTTATAGGGCATCTCTAAAAACCTTGTTGGATTTGCTTCGCATCCTTCGGAATAGAGAT
>CAUTPO010000097.1:0-8498 GCA_963540475.1 uncultured Treponema sp.
TATGGGGACATTTTAACGGTGCTTACAAGGGGACATTATCACTGTGTTTCAACAGTTTTTTGTGCGTATGAGACCGCCGGATTAAAAAATGTACCTTTCAACCGTCATTATGATGACGGAGTGAACGTCAAGGTAATGACGGACTGTCCGACCTTATAGGGTGCGCCTAACTAACCATGCCGGTTAAGCCGGGCTGAGTGCGTAAGGTACGAATGTAATACCGATCGGTAACAGGCAGCTGCAACGAGGAACGGTTTAGGTTAAAGAACGCGTTGTCCGTTTTGCCCCGTATTGTAAGATTTTAAAAAAAATGCTATTTTAGAAAAAATCAACAACCCCGACGCGAGCGTCGGGGTATGTTGTTCTCATAAGGTGGTTGCAGTCGGCTTTAATACCCTTTGTTACGACGCAAGCGTCGGGGTATTAAACCCTCCGCACGAATAAGGATATGGTATGAACCCCTTTGACGTAATAAAAAATGCAAAAGAAATTCAAGAAAAGATATCCTCGATGAAAGAATCGTTTGAAAACGAAGTAGTTGAAGGCGTTTCAGGCGGCGGGCTTGTAAAGGTGCGCCTGCGGGGGTCTTTCGAAATAGATTCCGTGGCGCTTGATCCCATTGCGGTGGATAACCGAGATGTGCCGATGCTCCAAGACCTGATAAAATCGGCGCACAATAATGCGGTCGAAAAATTGCGGGAGCTTATTCAAGAAAGGCTCGGGCCGCTTGCAGCGGGGTTCCCCTTACAATGAACGCGCTGGAAGAGGTTATTGAGCGTTTTTCCCGACTGCCCGGCATCGGCAATAAAAGCGCTTCGAGGATTGCCTATCACCTATTAAAACAAAACCCGTCCGAGGCGCGGCTTTTGGCAGCGGCGGTTTCGGTTTTACACGAAAAAATACATCCGTGCACGATCTGCGGTGCCTTCGCCGAAGACGAAATATGCCCTATCTGTGCGGACAGTACCCGCGATCAATCCGTCATCTGCGTCGTAGGCTTCCCGCAAGACGTCAACATCATCGCAGCAATCCCCGAATACCGCGGACTTTTTCACGTATTAGGTGCCTTAATCGCCCCGCTTGAAGGAATCGGTCCCGATAATTTAAAAATAGCCGAGCTTATAAAACGCATTCATTCCGGAACCGTTTCGGAAATCGTGTTGGCGACAAACCCGACGATCGAAGGTGATACTACGGCCTTGTACATACAAAAGGTGTTGCAGGACTTGCCTGTCAAGGTAACCCGTTTGGCCTCAGGGCTCCCCGTAGGCGGCGATTTGGAATATGCTGACCGGCTTACGCTGGCACGCAGTTTCAGCGGCAGAATCGGATTATAGGCCCCTTATTCGGCAGTTTCGTAGCCCAGCGCTTTCCGCTTAAGCAGGGACAGTGTTTCTTTAGAAAGTTTATCGCCTGTGCTTATACCCAGTCTGGAAAACATACCCTGCGGCACTTCCAGTGCATAGCGCACCGGTTCGGCGCTGGCAACGGTTTCAAGGCTGTACGGCGTCATATCGAAAATTTCGCGAATAACGCCGGCACTGTCTATAAAGGCAATGGACAGGGGATGCGGGGTGTTTTTCATCCAAAAGCGCAGCCGTATGTCGGTTTTGTACAAAAAAATCATTCCGGTGCCTTCGGGAATCGTCTTTCGTTCCATAAAGCCCCGGGTTTGCTCGGCGTCGGTAACTGCAAGCTCCGCCGTAATCTTTTTTGCAGGGGCGGATCCGTCATTCGTTTCGATAAAAAGCTCGGCGGTCGGCAGCGCGAGGACTGCGGAACAGGAAAGGCAGAGTGAAAACAGCAAAACGGAAGAAAGGCCCTTTTCGGGCAGACCGTTAAAAATCATGGATAAATTCCTCCCGCATAATATCACTTGCAACCTTTTCGGTGCCGCTTTTTTCCAACAGTCCGTTAAAAACGGCCAAATCGATGTATTTGACAGCAAGCGGGCGTTCGAGCGTCAGGGAAACGCTTTCGTTTTTCCAGACAGCCCGTTTAGGATCGATCAAAGCAGGTTCTCCGTATTTTTCGGTTAAGGCGGAATACACGGAATAATAATCTATCTTATCGGTGTCCATTTGAATGATGATGATGTAGAGCTTGTCTTCGTAAAACTGAAACCATGAGCGTTTAATGTTCATGGAACCGGCCGTTTCGATCAGTGTTCTGTTCGGCGTCGGCAAAAGCGAAATATCCCGCTCGCCCCGATACCCGAAAACCGGATCCTCGGTCAAGGCCTTTTTTACTTCTTCAAAGCCCATTCCGACGGAAATACCCCTGTAGCCCGCAGGCAGTTCGGCGTACTTCTTTTTTTCTTTTTCGGACATCTTATCCGCCGTTTTCGCCGTATCGGCTTTCCGCACTGCGGATGTACCGCCTGAAGGTGCCGTATTTTCTTGAGCAAAACAAAGGCCTACAACAACAAACATAAAAATAATTACTTTTTTCATATACGTTTCCAATATTCGTTATTTTTTGCTTTTGCGTCCATTCTTGATTTTTCAATCATCTGCATTCGTTTAAAGTACGCAGCCTGTTTTGAAAGCTCAAGTTCATCCGTAACCGAAATTTTTGTGCCGTCGCATCTGATAATAGCCTGCTGCAAAAATTTGTTTATTGTACCGAGAGTCTGATCCTTGGGTACGCCGCACATATTGGCCAGCTCTTCAGGCCCGAAGTTGAACCTATGCGGTTTGCCCTTTATCGGGCGGATTCTGGTCTTTTCCAGCTGAATGGCCAGCATATCGTACATTCGTTCGACGGGGTCTTTTATAAGGGTATTCGACAGCTGCCGGTACATAACCCACATTCTTTCTGCAAAGGTTGTTGTCAGGCGGGCGATGAGCTGGGGCTGCGTAGAAATCATCTGATTAAAGTTTTGACGGTTCACCGCCAAAAGACGGGCGCCGTCTTCGGTAACGATCGCACTTGCGGAACGCGGTTTGTTTTCCAGCAGGGCCATTTCGCCGAACATATCGCCTTCTTTTAAAACGGCTAAAAGAACCTCGCTATTATCTACAATTTTTGTAATTTTTACGTGTCCTTTTTGAATGATGTACAGTTCCGTACCGGGCTGGCATTCGCAAAAGATCATTGCCTCTTTTTCATACACTCGATTCATCTCATCCGTTTTCGGTTCGAGTACCTCGATTGGGATTTTGACACCCATGGACTTTACCGTCATAAACCGTTTTTGTGCCGCCGCCGCAAATTCGCCCTTGGGAGCGGCTTTTAGATAATGGTAATAAGCGTACAGTGCAAGATCGAATTTGGACTTACGCATATAATATTCACCTATGGTAAAAAGGTGTGAAATATCGGTTTTTGCCGCGTCTTTTTTTAAAGCGATACGGGTAAGCCCCTCGTCCAAAAAGCGCATTTTTTGGGAAAAAGAAAAGATGATTTTCATTGCAACCGACGTGTTTTTTTCGATCAGCTGCGGGAACTGTTCATACGGAACGGAAATCAAAACGACGTCGGTCATAGCGATTGCCGTATCGATCTGATTGTGCCTCGACATACAGGAAATAACGCCCAAAAAATCTCCCGGGCCTAGCATATTGGAACCTTCCTCCGTAACAACGGCGTCTTCTTTTACGACTTGGACTGTTCCGCTTTGTATAATGTAAAAATGATCCGTATCTGCTTTTCCTTCGATCAGAATATACGAATCTTTGCGGAAATTTAAAAATGACAGTTGCAGCAATGTATAACCCCTCCGATTTTATGGAGTTTTCCAACTTTGATTGGAAATTTTCCTAACGGCGCCGGTAACGGTTTCTAATAAAGTCGGCAACCGTACAGACGTAATCAAGCCCTTTCGCTTGGGTTCCGCCGGCCCTATGGGCATTTTGTATCCCGTATTCGGCCCTGAAAAAGCGCATTACCCTTGTGTTTGCACACGCAAAACCCGAAACCGAATTAAAACCGGCCTTACGTGCACAGCTTAATGAAACGGTTTTTGTAAGGAAGAAACGATCCGTCTGTTTCCTTATAAGTATATTTTTAAACCCTGAGCTTGTCAACCTTTTGCAAGGCCGGTCTTCCGTACCTGTTTTCGGTTCGTATGACCTTGAAACGCTACAGTTCGTCAAAACCTGCAAAAATAATTTCGGGTTCGGGCAAAAATCCGTATTTTTCGCCAATGATTTTTTGCACTTTCTCTATTAATTTTCGGACATCTTCGGCTTCGGCTTCACCATTATTTACAATAAAATTTCCATGCCACGGCGCAACCTGCGCTCCGCCCAACGAAAGCCCCCGTAACCCGGCCTCGTCTATTATCTTTCCGCACGGCGCACCGAATGCCCTGTTGTTTTTAAACACACTCCCCGCAGACGGCTTTTTAAAATGCCCCTTTTTTATCCTGTCGTCAATTTTTTCGCGGGTTTTTTCCGCAATTTCGGCCATGTTTCCGCGTTTTAGTTTGAAGGTAAGCTCCGTTATGAGCCTGCGTTCAGGTAAAACCCGTATTCCCGCAGCATTTTTTTGAAAAGGCGAAACCTTGTAGCCCCATTCGGCAGGTTCCGGCCGGTATTCTTCAAAAATAACGCCGTCCTTTCCATAATACACGGTTTTTGCGGAAAAAAGCACCTCGGACACGGAGGTGTCGTAACAGCGTGCGTTCATAAAAGCCGCCCCGCCCAAGGTTCCCGGAAGCCCTCCGAACGATTCCAGCCCAGAAACGGCGTTTTCCGCAGCCCAGTGTGCAAGCTTATCGGTCAAAAGCCCCGCTCCCGCCCGCACAAAAACGTCCGCAGCCGTTTCAAAAACGAGCTCTACCGTATTAAAATGCTCAAGACTGATGACCGCTCCCCTAATCCCTGTATCCGCAATAAGCAAATTCGTCGCGCCTCCTATAATCGAAACGGGGACGCTTAAGTTTTTAAACAGGTCAAGGCCTTCTTGCAGCTCCGCTTCGGTATAAGGGGTAAAAAAGATTTCGGCACTACCTCCTATTTTAAACCCCGTCCGTTCTTTTAGCGGATAATCGAAGATACAGTGTTTGTCTTTAGACAAGGAGCCTTTTACCGATTCGGCGTATGTGTGTTTCATTTATCAGAGATAAGTATATACTATTGCAGACGGTTCTGCAAGCGGGTTACTCAAGACCCGCCGCAGTCCGGGATTTCGGCATAACCTAGGCTTTAATACCTTGTAAGAAAAACATACCGCACTCGTCTGCGTCGGTAAAATAAATGCTCTATTTTGTTAAAAAAAATGGTTTTCCGGTATAAAAGGTATTGACACCAAGTATAGTATAGTATAGTCCCCGGGCCCCTGCACGGTCTTTTTAAAGAGGCGGAGTTTTCTTAAAAAGACCGATATTACCATACGCAAGGGCTAGGGAGATGTTATAATGAAAACAACCAAAATTATTACGGCCGCTTTGCTTATGGCAATGGCTTTTTTGTTTGCAGCCTGCAATCACAGGGCAACATCCGATGAGGATAAGAAACCTACTCCTGCACCGGGACCTACATGGAAAACCATTAAATCTGAGGACAATTCGACGGATCTGAAGCTTACGGTAAAGGAAAAAGACGGCGGCGTAGAAGGAATGTTCGAGGTTAAGGCTGGAACCGAAACCTACACCGGCAACTACAAGATAAACAAGACCCGTACCAAGGTCACGTTTAGCAGTGTTAAAAAAAATGGTACCCCCGATTCAACCTTCCCGGCAGATGCGGATATCAAAAGCTTAAAACTTGAAGTAATGACCAAAACCTTTAACCTTTTAAGAGCGGATATTAAATTCTACGAAATCGGTAATAAGGAAGAAGGCGGTAAGGCTGCGGATACGTATATGATACGCATTTTGGAACTTACCGATAGCGGTAAAAAAGGCAAGTTTGCAATATACAAGAAAGATGAACCGGCCAAAAGATCCAAGGCAGACTTCGATGTTATGGCTGACCCCACTAAAATTAAAATTACGGGTGCAGCGAAAGATGATGACGCTGACGATGTATGTGCAGGTTTTGAGAATCAAGATGAGGATGGTAGCTGCAATGCAACCGATAAGAAAATTATCATAGAAATACCTAAAGACGGTACCTCCAAATACACCTTTTCCACTGCTGACTTTGAATAATAAGCCGTTTGGCCTATTTTAAACAATGTAAGCCCCCGCCTGAATGCTCCGCTTCCGGTTAGGGGCTTTTTTATCGACTTTGCCTACACCAAAACCGTCCGTTTTAAACCGTAATAAAGACTCTTAAAACCGCCCACCCTCCATCCTTATAGAACATACGTACAAAACCTTGAGCACGGTACCCTACCGAGAGGCTTTTTGCGCTTCTGTTGAAAAAAATCGGAAAAATTGGTATACTCACCGCTTGGAATAATTTATGAAAGAGCGTTTGGATAATTTACGGAAAAAATTGGCGGAAACGGAAAAGCAAATTGAAGACCCTGCCTTGGTAAAAGACGTATCGAAATATAAAGAGGTAATGCGCGAACATTCTTACCTTTCAAAATTGATGGACGAATACGATAATTATCTTTCGATAGAAAAACAAATAGAAGATTCGAAAATTCTTATTCAAGAAGAAAGCGATCCCGATTTAAAAGAAATGGCACGGGATGAACTGCATACCTTGGAAGCCGCCTTCGAAAAAAGCGAGGCCGATTTAAAGCTGTTGTTAATTCCGCCCGATCCGCTTGAAGAAAAAAACATCATTATGGAAATACGGGGCGGTACCGGCGGTGATGAGGCAGCCTTGTTTGCGGCGGATCTATTTAGAATGTACACCCATTATGCGGAAACAAAAAACTGGAAGTGCGAAATAATTTCTTTAAACGAAACGGAATTGGGCGGCTATAAAGAAATCACTTTTTCGATCTCGGGAAAATATGTGTACGGCAGTCTTCGGTACGAGTCGGGTGTACACCGTGTGCAGCGCGTACCCGAAACCGAGGCGTCAGGCCGGATTCACACAAGTGCGGTAACCGTGGCGGTTTTGCCCGAAGCCGAAGAAACGGAAATCGATATTAAACAGGAAGACTTGCGGATAGACGTAATGCGGGCAGGCGGCCCCGGCGGCCAAAGCGTTAATACGACGGATTCGGCGGTTCGGATTACGCATATTCCGACGGGCTTGGTTGTTATCTGTCAGGACGAAAAAAGCCAGATTAAAAACAGGGCAAAAGCAATGCGCGTTTTACGAAGCCGCCTGTACGATCTGGAAGAAAGCAAAAAACAGGCGGAGCGTGCGCAAAACAGAAAAACGCAAGTCGGCTCAGGCGACCGTTCCGAAAGAATCCGCACCTATAATTTTCCGCAAAACCGGGTTACCGACCACAGGATCAACCTTACCCTTTACAAACTCGATTCCGTTATGCAGGGCAATTTGACGGAGCTTATCGAAGCGCTGTGCATCGCTGCCCGCGAAGAAATGCTGCAAGCCGCACATTATAATCTGGAAAAATAATGTACACGATAGAAGAAGCCCGCCGTAAAGCATGCGGGCTTTTTTTAAATTCCGCCTGTTTAAGGGCAAGCGGATATGGTTTAAATAATGCCCTGCTCGATGCCGATGTGCTGATTTCTTTTTTGCTGAAAAAAGAGCGGTCGTGGATATTGTCGCATCGGGAATTCGACTTTTCCGCATTCGCCGCCGAATTTAAAGCGCTTACGGAAAAACGGGCTGCGGGCATTCCGGCCGCATATTTGACGGGTACGAAGGATTTTTTCCGGCATTCTTTTTTTGTTGACCGCTCCGTACTGATCCCTAAGCCCGATACGGAAACGCTTGTAGAAAAAGCGCTCGCATTTATCGAATCGGAATTCGGTGCGGATTGTTCTGCGGCCTTAAAAAACGGGTTTTATATCCTCGATATGTGTACGGGTTCAGGCTGTATCGGCATTTCCGTCGGGTGCGGGCTGTACGATTTTCTGATAAACAAAACCGGTCTTTCAAAAGAAAGGGTATGCACTTTTTTCGAAAAACGGGTTTGTTTGACGCTTGCGGATATTTCAAATGAAGCGCTGACCGTCTGCAAAAAAAATGCGGAAAAACTCTTACCTAAAGCCGTGCTGCGGAACACCCATATTCTTACTGCCGATGTAAAAAAGAAGTTTCCGCTTATAAACAGAGAAAAATATAAGCTTATAATGGCAAACCCGCCGTACGTGCCGACGGAAATGATGACGGAGCTTTTACAGGACGGCAGGGGCGAACCGGAACTCGCCTTAGACGGGGGCGCGGACGGGCTCGATTTGATCGGACCGCTTGCACAAAACGCTTTTGCGGCCCTTTCCGATTCGGGCAAAATGTTTACCGAAACAGGGGACTATCATACGGAAGCAGCCTGCCGTCTTTTTAAAAGGGCGGGATTTCGAAATACGCGTATTCACACTGATTTAACGGATCGGGGCCGCGTCATCGAAGCCTCGAAATAATAAACCTGTCCGGCAACGAAATTATCGAGCAAGATTATTGCATAAGGACAGCCGTTTTTGCAAAGCTTGCTATAACAGAATTTTGCAAGGA
>CAUTPO010000098.1:0-8299 GCA_963540475.1 uncultured Treponema sp.
AGAAATACGCAACGTGCAGGAACAACAGGTTTACGAAAGACTAAAATGCCTGCAAGAAGAAGAACCGGATCTACCCTTTATTGTCTGCGGCGATTTTAATCAAACCATGCCCGAATTTTCTCTTTTGACCGAATTCGATAATTGCTGGAATTTAAGCGGATACACCGCCGCCGTAAAAAACGGAAGCCAAAAGGCCGGCTCCTACTTTTTTAAGGATTCGTGGGAGGGAATCGATCACTTTTTTTATTCGGAACATCTTTCCGACGGCAAGGGCTACGATTTGACCTTTTACACCGTTGTTTCTCCCGAACCGCTTGTTGATAAAAACGGCATACCGCACAAATATTCCGTCTTTTCCGGCAGAGGGTACTCCGACCATCTTCCCGTGGGGATCGTTTTAGAACGGCAATAAGGGATACGCCGAAAACGGAATACCTTTAATGCTGCATGTGCGGAAAACGGGCTCAGTGCACCTGTTCGGCTGCTTTTTATAATCTTGACAAAACCGGGTATTTATTATAGCCTTTTTTCTCGGTTTATAAATAGAAAAACCATCGGAGGTAAAAATGAAAAGAAGCCGAAGTTTGCCGCTTGCCCTTATTGTGGCTGCGGCCTTTATGTTTGCGGCCTGTTCGGAAAAGGGAGCGGCCGAAAAACCCGCACGTGCAGTAACGGAAATGCAGGCGGGAACCTATACCGAAACCGTTAAGGGTATGAGCGAGGGGCTTGTCGTAGAAGTAACTCTTTCCAAAAACGGGATAGAAGCGGTCAGCGTAAAAGAACATCAGGAAACGCCCGGCATTTCCGATGCCGCGATAAACACGCTGCCGGCCGAAATCGTCAAACAGCAAAGCCTTTCGGTGGACGCTGTGGCGGGAGCAACTATGACCGGCAACGGAATCCTTGAGGCCGTCGAAAAGGCTATCGAAGAAGCAGGCGGAAACCCCGCCGAATTTAAGAGGCAGGCCGGAATAACGGATTCGGGGCATACGTCCAAAGCGGCCTACGGCAGCACGCCGCCGAAAAGCTGGGACGAAACCCACGAAATCATCGTAGTAGGAGGCGGTTTTGCGGGACTGGCCGCTGCACACAGTGCAAAAATAAACGGGGCCAAAGACGTTATTCTCATCGAAAAAATGCCGTTTATCGGCGGAAATTCGCAGATCAACGGCGGCGTGTATGCCGCGTATACGAGCAAGCTTGCGGCCGAGTTTCAAAAAGAGATGAACCTGCCTGCGGATACGGCAGAAAAACACATTGCCGACACCCTGAAAGGCGGCGATTATATGGGAAACGAGGCCCTCGTAAAAAATATGGTTTACGGCTCGCCCTTTTATCTGGATATGCTTTTGGACAACGGACTGGAGGTCAGAAAGAGCCTGACACGTCCGGGCGGACACTACGGGTACAGAACCTACACCACAAAAAGCGGACAGGGCTCAGACATTGTACAGGTACAAAAAAAGATGGTCGAAGCCGCCGGTGTTCCCATTCTGGTAAATACGAAAATGGTAACGATTTACCGCGAACAGCCGCTCTCGGGCCGCGTCGTGGGAATCGGTGTGGAAACCAAGAACGGGTTTAAAACGATGAAGGCGACTAAGGCGGTTATTCTTGCTGCGGGAGGCTTCGGGGCCGATGTTCCAATGCGCTCGCGCTATGTTCCGTTTTTGACGGAGGAACTGCCGACAACCAATCATGTCGGAGCCACGGGCGAAAGTATTACGCAGGCGCAGGCTGTCGGCGCGGAAATTATGCACATGTCGTATATTCAGCTGTACCCCTTTGCAAACCCCAATGGCGGCGTCATAGATGCGTGGGCGGTTATCCCGTTTTCGGGGCCGAGCGCGGGCGTTGTGTATGTGGACTACAAGGGCGGCCGCTACGTCAACGAGGGCGAACGGCGCGACGTCTGCTCCAATGCGGCCAAAAATTCGGGCGGTTTTCCCACTTTCTGCATAATGAACGAAGAGATTGTAAAAAAGGGAGGATTTATCACCGACCGGCAGCTTGAAAGCGGTTTGCATGCTGACCGCATTTTCAAGGCGGATAGCCTTGACGCCCTTGCCGACGAAATCAATAAAAGGCAGTATGACGGAAAAAGCGTTTCCGTTAAGGGCACAGATCTAAGCGCAACAATCGCAAAACACAACGGATACGTCAGGGCCGGTTCCGATCCCGATTTCGGCAAACGTATCGATAAGGGCATTATGATGACGATGGATAAGGGCCCCTATTACGCCATTCCGCAGTGGCCGTCGGTACACCACACGATGGGCGGACTGAACATAACGCCTAATACCGAAGTTTGCGACATCTACGGAAAGGTTATTCCCGGACTGCTTGCCGCAGGCGAAATTACGGGCGGTATCCACGGAACAAACAGGCTGGGTTCCAACGCCGTGGCCGACTGCTGCGCAAACGGTTACATCGCAGGACAATTTGCCGCAACGGGTACTCTGCCCGATTTTATAAAAAACAGGTAATCGGGATACACCCGTACACTCAAAAAAACACTCGTACAAGAAGCCGATTATATGCGCAAGTCCGCCTTAATCGGCTTTTTACCTTTCCGCCCGGGACGGAATCCCTTAAGACGTTTTAGACCGGTGCGGCAACCCCGCAATTAACATGCCGCTCGGCGTGGTAACTTGAACGCACCAGCGGGCCGCTTTCTACAAAAGAAAAACCCTTTTTCAGCCCTATCGTTTTATATTCTTCAAAAACGGAAGGCGGAATATACTCTTTTACCTCGATATTTTTTACAGAAGGACGCAGATATTGCCCGATGGTCATTACCTTGCAGCCGGCAGCGCGCAAATCATCCATCGTCTCCAAAATTTCGCTGCGGGTTTCTCCCAATCCGAGCATAATGCCGGACTTACACACAAGATTCGACTTTCCCACCTTGCCTAAAACCGCAAGCGAGGTATCGTATGTCGCGCGGCTTCGAACGCTGTCCGATAAGCGCTTTACGGTTTCGAGGTTATGCGAAACAACTTCGGGCTGCGCTTCTATAATTTTGTCTACCAGCTCCATACAACCTTGAAAATCGGGAATAAGCACTTCCATCGTAACGGCGGGGCAGCGGGACTTGATAGCCCTTATAACGCGGACCCAATGCGCCGCACCGAAATCGGGCAGGTCGTCCCTATCCACGGAAGTTAGAACCACGTGTTTTAACTTGAGCGCTTCCACGGACTCCGCTATATTTTCAGGTTCGGCGGGGTCAAGCGGCCGAGGGCGGCCGTTCGGTACATTACAAAACCTGCATGCACGGGTGCATACATTTCCGCAAATCATAAAGGTCGCCGTTCCGCACCGCCAGCATTCCCCCTGATTCGGACATTTCCCGCCGGTACATATCGTATTCAGTTTGTGCGCCCGCACGGTATCGGACACATATAAAGAAAGCCCGCCCGCAGGCAGCCTGATTTTTAACCATTCCGGTTTTTTTTGACCCGTCATACCGGCCCTCCCGAACACGATTATATAAAGAGCGGTGAAAAAAGTCCAGCGCAGCTTGCAAAAGAAAGAACCGGCGTTCTCTCCAGAACCCTTGCACATTTGCCTGTTTTTGCGTTTTTTCTTATATTAACCTATATAAACTTCCAAAATATCCCGTTTTGGACAGTCCGCAAAAAGGCAGGATAGGGACACCCCCTGCGTCTTCGGTCTTTCCCAAGGCGTCAATTAAGGAGAAACCTTGATATGAATAAATATTTCGATATGGACGATACCGTTTTCAACATAACGGAACAGCACCCCGAACTCATTTCTTATTTGGTACGCCGAGGTTTTACCCCGCTCGGCAATCCCGTTATGCGCAAAATGATGGGCAGCAAGATAAGCCTTAAAAAAGCGCTTGTTTCCAAGGGCCTTGATCCCGAAACCTGCGAAACCGAGCTGATCGAAACCATCGAATTAAACGCATCGGGCAATTTCGGCAAAATCGACTTCAGTTTAAGACAGACCCCCGATAAAACACAGGGAGAAGATGACGGCAAACAAAAAATCAGAATCGAAGGTGTATTGCCGTGCCCGATCCGTATTCCGCTTTTGGAAAATTTCGAGGAATTCTATTCTTCGTATATAAAAGAACACCAAGCCGAACTCGACAAAAACAATTACAAAATCACCTACGATCTGCGCTCCGCCAATCTGGGAATAGACTGGCTCATAGAACAGATAAAAACGGGTAAAAAAGAAAACCTGCCCGACGTCCTGCTTTCGGCCGGGTTCGAACTGTTTTTCGACAAACATCTTATGGGCGCATTTATCGAAAACAAGGATTTCCAGTGTTCGATAGAAGAAATGAATAAAGATTTTTGCAACGATTACATCGATTTGCGCGACGGTAAAAAAAATTATGCGATTATCGGCGTCGTTCCCGCCATTATGGTTGTAAACAAGACCGCCCTGAACGGACGCAAGATGCCCGAAACATGGGAAGACCTGCTTTCCCCTGAATTTGAAGCCTCGGTTTCTCTTCCGTTCAGGGACTTGGATTTATTCAATTCGGTCATCTTAAATATCTACAGCCGCTTCGGTGAAGAGGGTGTGCAAAAACTCGCAAAAGCATGCAGCCGTTTTTTGCATCCTGCACAAATGGTTAAGGGCGGACGGGGCACAGAAGACGGTCAGCCGGCCGTAAACATAAGCCCATACTTCTTTTCGAAAATGATAAAAGAGAATTCGCAGCTTGAAGCCGTGTGGCCGAAGGACGGTGCAATAACAGCTCCCATCTTTATGCTTGTCAAAAAAGATTCGGAGGCGCTGACCAAGCCCTTTGCCGATTTTTTCCTTTCGGAAAAGACGGGGCGCGTCTTTGCACAAAGCGGTTTTTTCCCTTCGACAAACCCTCTGGTAAACAATAATTTGCAGGGAGAAAAAAAGTTTTCGTGGGTCGGCTGGGATTTTATTTACCGTAACGACATCGGAAGTATATTAAAAAAACTGACTGCCGATTTTGAAAAAACGGCCGGCATAACGGAATAAGGGTAGATAAAATATGAATTTGATTATTGTATCGGGGCCGCCGTCTTCGGGAAAAACAAGCGTTATCTTAAAAACAGCCGAAGCCCTAAAGCAACAAAACATTCGGGCCGGTGTCGTAAAATTTGACTGCCTATACACGGATGACGACCTCTTATATCAAAAGGCGGGAATTCCCGTGCAAAAAGGAATTTCCGGCTCGCTGTGCCCGGACCATTTTTTCGTTTCCAATATCGAAGAGGTGGTGCAATGGGGCATTAAAGAAAAAATAGACCTGCTGATAACGGAGTCGGCGGGCCTGTGCAACCGCTGTTCTCCGTACATAAAAGATATTTTGGGAATTTGCGTCATCGACAACCTTTCGGGAATAAACACGCCGAAAAAAATCGGGCCGCTTTTAAAGGCCGCCGACATCGTGGTCGTTACAAAAGGCGATATCGTTTCACAGGCGGAACGGGAAGTATTTACTGCGCGCGTAAACACTGTAAATCCGCGGGCTGTTATTATGCAGGTAAACGGACTTACGGGACAGGGCGCTTTTGAACTTAGCACCCTTTTATTTAATGCGGAAAATAGGGTTGCAAGCGTACAGGGTATGGAACTGCGTTTCCCGATGCCGGCGGCGCTTTGCTCCTATTGTTTGGGCGAAACAAGAATCGGCGAAAATTTCCAAATGGGAAATATACGTAAGATGAAAATAGCCGAACAGCAAAGCCGCTAAAAGTTGAGGCGGCTTGCAAAAATAAAACCCGATACGGGAAGTATCGGGTCTACCGCTTATTTTACACTCATAACAAAAACACCGGTCCAATCGGGCTTGGGCGGAGATTCCTTATAATGAGCCGTTCTTCGTAAAAACACTTTCGACGGCGCATCGTTGTACTTTTTTATGCACTCCGAAAAACACTCTTCGGCATTTTTCCATTTCCGTTTCCTGTAATGTGCAAGACCTGTTTCGAAAAGCTGTTTTAAATCGCGCAGTTTTTCTTCAGCAATTTTTTCGGTCGGCTGCAAAATTTCAAAAATACGCACGGCCTCCGTTTTTCCCTTTACCGCAATATAATCGAGCTCGCGGCAAATAAATTTATCGTTCAAATTTTTATAAACAGCTTCGGAAATAATCGACTTCGAGCCGTATTCCTTATTAGCGCCTTCCAATCGGGCTGCAAGATTAACGGTATCGCCTATCGACGTAAAATCTTTTCTGTTTTTGGAACCGACAGGCCCGAAAACCACCGGCCCTGCATTTATCCCGATTCCGATCGATATGGGAGCCGTACCCGCCGCGATGGATGCCTGATGTTCCCGCCGCATAGCCCGCCGTATTTCCATGGCAGCCTTGCAAGCATTAATTTCTTTTCTCGGGCCGGAAAAAAACGCCATTATTTCGTCCCCGACATATTTATCGACATCTCCGCCGTTATCGAAAATTATTTTTGTTTCGATATCGAGATAATGGTTTAAAATTCTCGTAACATCCTTCGGTGCCATATTTTCGCAGAGGTTCGTAAACCCGCGTATATCGGTAAACAAAAAACACAGGTCGCGGGTCGTACTTTTGCGGCTTATGTTTTTTTCCGCATTTTGCAATGTATGAAACGAAACATAGGGCAACATTCCGCGTACAAGCGAAACTATGTTTTTTATTTCTATCGAAAGGTTTTTTATTTCGTCGTGTGTCGCGATGTTTTCTTCAAAAATAAGCCGCTCCGCTTCTATATTTGCACTGCCCGAAAGTATCTCGCTTAAAATATTAGCCGTTTTTCTGATATTTCCGCACAAAAAGATAACGGGGTTCGCAATAAAATCGGCAAGAAACAGGGTAATTATTATCGACGCATAAAAGAAAACCGCCGAAAGGGCGAACACAAAAACCTTTGCCTGAAAATACGGTCTGTCGAGAATTTCATTAAGATAGGTAACAACGGAAAAACCGATAAGTCTTTGCCCCTCCTTTCTCGAAAGCGTAATCGGATAGACATAAAGACGAAATCCTTTTTCCGGTTTATCGATAGGATCGCTTCTGGTAAATTCGTTTTGGTAATGCCTGATGTAAGCGGCCGCTTCTTCCGATGTAATCCGCTTTTCTTCCCGCGGAATATCGCGTATGGAACCCGTCGCCGTCGTGTACGAAAACACACCGAAAGAAGGCAGCTTCGTAGAAGAATCTATTTGATCAAGAAAAAGATGCGTCCTGCTGCCGGTGGTAATAATATCCACACGGCGGCACGGAAACGGAGAAGACGCGTTGGTTTTTTTTATGCCTTCAAGGAAGGCGCTTATTTTTGCATGCAGGCCGTCGGAAAAATCGTAAATCGCGGCAACCTGTTCTGCAAGATTTTTTCCCGTATTGTTTACGTTTTGCGTTAAAAGAAGTTTATAGTTTTTTAAATCCGTGTAAATAAAGGTCGAAAGGATGATGAGTATCGTAAAAAGAATAACGATGGTAATCTTGGTTTTTATGTATGTCTTTTTTTCAACATTCGTAAATTCGGTTATGGATTTTTTTAATAAATTTTCCATTCGAAAACCGTTTTCGATAGTCTTTTGTATTTTTTCTTGCCGCATTTTCAGTTTTTCACTCAGCCGTTTAAACGGATTTTTTTCCCGCCGCTCTGCTTTTTCTTCTTCATGCAAAAGACGTTTATATTCCGCATACGTTTCATTTTGTGCTTTGATGGAAATTATTCCGAAAGCGATCAAAAAAATGTGAAAGACAAGCGCGATAGCAAAGGCCAGATATACTGCGACACTCAATGACCTAAACCAGCGGCCCGTATTTGCAAATAAGACCATACCGGTAACCGACGACGAAATATACAGGGTTACCGCAATAAAAGTACAGATAAGTGCAATGCTTTTTTTTATCTTTTTTTGAAAAACCGATGTAAGAACGACGATAAAGGCAATGGGTAAAAAGAATAAGGAAACACAGCTTATATAAAAGAAATTAATACCCTTTTGTACAAATCCTGAAAACAAAACCGTGAAAGGATAAAGCAATTTCGCAGGTTGTTCGGGATCAAATAAGTCCATTTTGTTCATTCCAAAAGGCAAAATCATAAGGAAGGCAAGAATTACAAGCGAAACGATTTTTATTGTGTCGGGAGATGTGTTAATTGTTTTCCATGCCGTTTTAATTTTTCGAAATACGGTTTTATCCATTTTTTTCTCCTGATAAATTTAAAAATTCCTATTACGATATAGTTTACATTCTATACGGCTTTTGTCAAGAGAAAATCAACAGCAATTTCCATTTTTATAAAAACAAACTGAAGAAAGAAAAGTCCCTGTCTTCAGTTTA
>CAUTPO010000099.1:0-8143 GCA_963540475.1 uncultured Treponema sp.
CGCCGCCAGCGTTCGTTCTGAGCCAGGATCAAACTCTCCATCATTATTATTTCAAACCGCACTTAAAGCGCGGCCTGATTTTCAAGTTTGTTCCCTCAAAAATTATTCTTTTAAAGGAATTTTTTCTCGAGGAATGAACCTTATAAAACCTTTTTCAAAGCCTTAAAAGCTCCCTCAATTTAATTCTTCTTAAAATCAAAGCACCTTTAACCTAAAAGTTTTTTCTACCTTTTGGCTATTTTTGTTCTTTTCCTTCCCTCTTAATTTCAAATAGCAATGCCGCCTAAAAGCGTTAAACCTTAAAGACAAGCGAGGATGATTATACACCATTTCACTTATCTTTGTCAATAGACTTTTAACTAAAATCTTTCTTTTTTTTGATTATTTTTTCTCAAGGCCGTAAAGACCCTTTTGTAAAATCGAAAAAAAGCCTTAGTTCGTTTTAAATCATACAGACTTGAAACGTTTTTTAAGGCTCTTAGGCAACGGGCAGGACTATACCCTTTTCTCATCGTTCTGTCAAGTACTTTTTTCAATCTTTTTTATTTTTTTTGTCACCAAAAACCCGCATAGCCAAAACCGCACCCAGCGTTTGAGGACCTTACATCTCAGGTTTCAGTGTTCCCATACCTGCAACCGAAACGTCTTTCGGAATCTCAGGAACGGATAGCACGGATACCGTCGGCATTTCGTAGTCGATAAGACGCCGTATTAAAAGGCGTCCTTCTTCGGGGACGAGGATTACCGCAAGGCCCGTAAACTGCGCGTTGAAATTGGAGTAGGCGGTTTGTACCGATTTAAGCCACGCCTTTTTCAGCTCCGTGTCGATGGCAGGCATCGGTCCGTTTAGGGTATCGATACGGCTAGCCAAAACAGTCTGCATAAATTCGGGATCGACCATAAAAGCACGCAACACATTATCCGAGCCGATATACTGCAAAACGATTTGTCGTCCGAGTTTTTGACGCACCTTTTCGGCAATGACATAAATATCGCCCGTTATGCGCCTGTAGTCCGCAACGGTTTCCAAAATGGCAGCTGTGTTTCTGATGGAAACACCCTCTTCCAAAAGGCATTGCAGTATTTTTTGCAGTTCGCCGAGCGTAAAATTTTGATTCGAACGGACTTCTTCCACAACAACGGGATTAGTCTTTTTAACCGATTCGATTATGTCGCTGACCATCTGCCGCGTCAAAATGTCGGCAGCATGGGTTTTGATGATATGAGTCAGATGCGTTGCGATAATCGAAGGCGGGTCTATTACCGTGTAGCCCGCCCGTTCGGCCGCAGCCCTGTTTTCCTCCGAAATCCAAATGGCAGGTAGACCGAATGCAGGATCAACAGTGGTTTCGCCCGGAATTTCATCTTGAACGGTACCCGGATTAACCGCAAGATAGGCACCCATTCTAATTTTTGCCCGCGCAATTTCTGCCCCCTGAATCGTAAAGCAATACTCATCGGGATCGAGCTTCATATTATCGATAATTCTGATAATGGGCATAACGAGCCCGATATCGACGGCAATTTCCTGCCGTATCCGTTTTATTCTGGCCAAAAGCTCCGCACCTTTTTTCTCGTCAACCAACGGCACAAGCCCGTACCCGAATTGCAGCGAAATATCGTCGGGCGGGGCAACGGTTTTGGAATCCTCCCCTTGCGACTTTTGCGAACCGGACGAGGCGTTTTTCGCCTGTTTTGCTTCCTGTTCCGCGAGAGCCTTGATACTCTGCGTACGCTGAAGACGCCAGCCCAAAAAGCCCAAGGCAATAGCCAGCAATATTAAAATGACGGTCGGGAAGCCCGGCAGTACGGACATCAGCAACAACGTGGCAGCGCCGATGTAATAGATACGCGCATTTTGTGAAAACTGATTTTTTACGTCGTTGCCGAAAGAGCCCGCAGACGCCGAACGGGTAACAACCAAACCGGTCGCAACTGAAATAAAAAGCGAGGGCAGCTGGGCCAAAAGGCCGTCGCCGATCGTAAAGCGCGTATACATTTGCAACGCCTTTGAAAATTCCTCGCTTCTAAACACGACGCCGATTATCAGCCCCGCGACTATATTCAAAACGGTGATAAAAATACCGATTTTTACGTTTCCGGAAACGAATTTGCTCGCACCGTCCATCGCTCCGTAAAAATCCGTTGCCCGCTGCAACTGTTCTTTTTTCATACGGGCCTCCGATTCGGTGATAATACCGGCGTTGTACTCCGCCTCGATGGACATACTGCGCGTATTGTTAAAATCGAGGGCAAACCGCGCCGCGACTTCGGCAATACGGGTTGCTCCTTTCGTAATGACAAAAGCCTGTACAGCAATCAAAATGATAAACACAACGAAGCCGACAACCAAGCCCTGATTTCCGCCCGAACCGATAACGAACGAGCTGAAAGCGTTTATCATATTTCCGTCGAATTTTTCGCCGAGCGTCAAAATAAGCCGCGTGGACGAAACGTTCAAAGCCAAACCGAATATGGTCGAAATTAAAAGAAGAGACGGAAACACGGAAAATTCCGTCGGCTTATCCACAAACAAGACTATAAGCAAAATAATCAGGCTGAATATCAGATTAAGAGCCATAAACAGATCGAGCAGCACCGTCGGCAGCGGAATGATAATCATAAACACGATAAGTAAGGCTCCTATTGCGGTAAGCGAATTAGGAACTTCTTTTATAAGCCTGTTTTCTTCCATTTGTTATCTGGGCCTCCATTCTTTTCCCGTTATGCCTTTCCCTTTCATTGCATAAACTTTCATAAATATAATTGCAAGCGATTGATGATATTCCGCCGGAACAATCTGCCCCAAATCCACACCGGAATAAAGGGCGCGGGCCAAGGGTACGTTTTCCATCGTAGGAATATCGTGCTCTTTTGCAATGCGCTTTATGTTTTGAGCGGTTCCGTCAGCACCCTTGGCTATAACCATAGGAGCCGGCATCACACCCGGCGTCCACTGAAGAGCGACCGCATAATGTGTCGGGTTTGTGATGACGACATCGGCATCCGGCACGTTTTTTATGCCGGTCTTTTGCAGAATATTCTGCATTTGGCGGTTTATCTGCGCCTTTATCATCGGGTCGCCTTCGAATTCCTTGTATTCGTCCGTCAACTCCGTTTTGGACATTTTAAGCGATTCGGTAAACTGCTTACGCTGAAACGCATAATCGGGTATACTTAAGACTACAAGCGCAAGCGAGGCATACGCCAGAATTTTCGCCGCCGTTTTCGCTATAAAAAAAACGGAATTTGCAAAATTTGCCTGCAATATCGAAATCAGCGTCGGTATGTTGTTTTTTATGACAATATACCCGATAAAGCCGATAATGACAACCTTAAAAAGCGACTTTGCCAGATTAAAAAGACCCTCGGCGGAAAAGAGAGCCCGTTTAAAAAAGCGCGGAAAATTCGGCGCGATTCTTTTAAAATCAGGGCGGATCGGTTTTACGGAAAACAAAAAGCCCCGGTTTTGAATAACGTTTCCCAATATGCCGGAAAGCATCGCCACCGCCGTTATCGGAAAAACGGTTTTAAAGAAGTACAATATAAAAACACCGAACCACGCCCCGTTCAAAACGTTTTCGGTCGTGCTCCTTTCGTAAAAAAAAGTAATAACCTGCATTAAATTCTTAAAAATATACGGGCCCATAACGATAAGGGCAAGGACGGGAAGAAAAACCACCATCGCCGCATTTAAATCCTGACTTTTCGCCACGCGGCCTTCTTCGCGGGCCTTGCGGACCTTGTGTTCGGTCGGGTCTTCGGTGCGCCCCTCATCTTCGGCAGCAAACCACTGCAAACCAAGCTGCACGGCAAGGCGGGCACTTTCGGGCGTAAAGTACTTTCGGTAATAAAAGGAATTGTTACACGCTGCCATGAGCCCCCCCCAATTCCGTCAAAAGTTTCCAAAAAGAATCGAAGCCGTTTTCCAAAATAATTTCGAACGTATTTATAAAAAAAGGAAGCGCCATCGTCAAAATAAAAAACGCCGTTAAAATCGTCAGGGGGAACCCCTCGGATAATAGGTTCATTTGAGGCGCGGCCTTCGTCAAAAGCCCCATCGTTATATGAATAAGAATAAGGGTTCCCATAATCGGCAGGGCTATTATCATCGCATTTAAAAAAAGAGAACCGAGCGCGCTCATGAGATAGGAAGAAAGCACGTCTCTGCTCCGCAAAAACAAAAAGCAATTAACCTGCTCGATGCTTTTCATCACCCCGCCGAAAAACAATTTTTGAAACCCGTTTATCCGCAAAAAAACGAGCACGGCGATAAAATTAAAATATTGACCGAGCAGCGGGTTTTCCACCTGCGCCAAGGCGTCGAACACACCCGAAGCGCCGAAGCCCATCTGAAACGAAAAAAACTGCCCTGCCGTACTAAACACCGAAAACAAAATACTTAAAAAAAAGCCGGTCAAAATACCTATCAACCCCTCGCCCGTCAACAAAACGAAATAATCGAAGCTGAAAGACGGGATATCCGTAAACTGCGGATACGCATACGGGCTTACAATAAAGGCGGTCAGCCCCGCAAGTCCGATTTTCGCCGTCCGCGGAACATTCTGCATGGAAACAAGCGGAGAGGTCATCAGCATAGCGAAGATACGGACCGCCGCCAACAAAAAGGCGGGTTCTTTATTCAGCAAAAAGTTGAAGGGCTGCATTTAAAAACCGGCTCCTAACGCACCAGCTGCGGAATCAGATCCATCAAATTGATAAAATAACCGCGTAAAACCGTAAATATCCAGCCCGCCAAGAGGGCCAGCATACCCAAGATAGTCAGAATTTTAGGAACAAAGGTGAGCGTTTGCTCCTGTATGGAAGTCGTCGCCTGAAAAACGGCCACAATCAAACCGACAAGAAGAGCCGCAACTAAAATAGGCGCAGCAATGATGAAGATAACACCTATCCCCTCGCGTATCAGCGTAACTATCGTCCCTGTAGTCAATTAAAGCCTCCCACAACTTTTTTACTGTTTTACCGTAACCGCCCGCCGAAACCGGCAAAGTCCCAGCCCGCAGGCGGAAATTCGAAAAAAATTCTTTTTATGATACTACAAATCGAAAGGTTTTTCAATTACCCTGCAAGACCCTTTACCGTTTTACCGAAAAAAAATATCGAAAACCGCCTGCGGATACTGCGGACAACCCGACACGGCAATTATTCAAGAGCGCTCTTTTTCCGCTTTTTTATACGAAAGAAGATAGTCGGCAAAAGATAGGAGCGACAAACCAGCCGCAGCAATATACAAACCGCGGTTAAAATATACAATTCGAACAAAATACGGCTGCGGCAAAAAACCGTAAATGCCTGCAAATTTTAAAAAAAGAGAAACCCCCAGCGCGGTGATATAAAACACGGTCTTGGCCTTTCCGCCCTTTTTCGCACCGATGGTAAGCCCCTCGCCCCGCGCCTTCATTCTCAAAAACATTATCCCGAATTCGCGGTACAGAATAATCAAAAACAAAACGGGATGAAAAAAACCGTCCAGCATAAAACAAAACATCACGGTTATATTGATAACAACGTCGGCAAACGGGTCGAAAATTTTCCCAAAATCATCCACCTGATTACGGCAGCGCGCATAATAACCGTCCAAAAAATCGGTAAATTCGGCATAGATAAAAAGCACAATCAATATAACGATGGAAACTTCGGCTTTTACAAAAGACACCCAATCGGGCAAAAAATAAACGGCAAAGATGATCGGAGAAAGAAACAGCCTTGAACCTGTAAAAAAATTGGATATCTTCATACCGGTATGATGAAGTTTTACGGCCTTTTTGTCAATACTCCGGAACAAAAAGATTGCAAAGGCTCTGTTGCCGGTCTCCGCACCCGTTATCCCGGTTCGATTACTCCGTTCGATTACGGCAACCGGCCTGAACCGAACGGCTTGAAAAAACATCCGATAACGGTTATCATACAAACCGATATCGGCAACCTTCGGTAAATATATGGAAAAGAAAATAGGAAACCTCGTTCTGGCGTATTTATTGATTCAGTGCTCGGCTATCTTCGCCGTACATCGAACTTTTAATACCGACAGTGAAACCTTTGTTTCGTTTTTAATTCATGTTACGCTGTGGCACACCCTACTGCTCCTTTTTTTAGTACTGCATAAATCGGAATTCGCAACCATACACGAAGGAGCATTCGAAGAAAAAAACGCAGCTCCGAAAACCACCCCCGCGAAAATCAACAACCCCGACGCGAGCGTCGGGGCACAGTGCTCAATGTTTCGCACTGTGTGTTCTCATAAGGAGGTTGCAGTCGGCTTTAATACTCTTTGTTACGACGCAGAGCGTCAGGGTATTAAACCCTCCGCACGAATCAATACGGCAAACAAAATAACCTTGTGCAGAATAAGCTCCGTACCGCTGGTCGCTTTTTTGCTGAAAAATCACCACTTAAACGGTATAAAATTTGTTTTAACCGCCGTCCTTGTCTTCGTTTTTCTTACGGATTTACTTGACGGGTTTATTGCAAGGAAATATCGGCAGGAAACGGGCGTCGGCAGAATGCTCGATTCCATGAGCGATTACGCCCTGCTCACCCTTGTTTCCGTCGTATATTTCCAATTGGGAATTTTACCGGGCTGGTTCTTTTTTCTGATTTTAAGCCGGCTTTTATTCCAAGCTATAGGAATGCTGTGCTTTATGCTGTTGAAATTCCCCCTCGCAATACAGTCGACCAAGGGCGGAAAAATCACCATAGCCGCCACAATGATTTTATACACCGCCGAACTTCTACGGTTTTTCTTGCCGTGCCTGAACGATTTTAAACATATCTTTATGCTTTTGGAATACGGCTGTGCCGTCATCGTTTTTATTTTTTTGTTCGAAAAAATATATATATTTTATTGCCATTATAAAAAATACCGCGAACATTCAATCCCGTAGAAGTTTTATTGATTTCCGTTATAACCTTGAAAAGATTTGCCCGCACTTGAGTTATATTCATCGCGTTCATACTATCTACCGTATTTACAGTATACGTTATATATCAATGTCTTATAAAAAGCCCGTTATCGGATTTGCTGATGGGGCATTTCTATTCCGAAGAGCACGAAGCAAGGCTAACAAGGTTTTTAGAGACGCCCGCTTATTATTTTAATATCTTCCCCGAAAAATCTATTTCAAATCCTTGACCGCGGGAATATGCTTTTATGGTAGTATCGGGATGCTCAAGGTCTTTTATGTAGTAATATTTGCAAGGAACGATTTCTTTCCCTTCCGCAGACAAAACTCCCCATTTATTATTGTAACGAACAAAGATAAGGTCATAGAACAAGAATCTTTTTACGGCTTCGTACTTACACGGCGCTACGAGGTTTCCTTGATCGTCCATAATGCCCCATTTGCCGTTTTCTTTTGCACATATAATCTTGTCAGGATAGGTAAAATAATCCATCTCATCATATTGTAACGGAGTAATCGATGTGTTTTTTTCATCAACCAAGCCGTATTTATTTCCATCTTTACTGACAATAAAAATTCCTTGCAAATAGCGATAGTATACTTTTTTATAATTATGTTTCCATGTAAGATGCTCCGTCATATCAGGAGGAGTTGCACTCATAAAAGAAAAGTCCTAATACCACGGTTCCTCACTATCTTGTACAAAAATATTAAAATCTTCCGGTTCTTGTGCCGTCATACCCATACCTAATAAAAGTATTAATAATAAAATAATCCGTTTTAGATTATCTTTTATCTTCCGCTCTTTAATTGCTTCCATTCATCATACCGTTTGTTTATGACCCTTTTTTAGCGACGCTTTTTTTATTTTTATTTAAACACACCATAGACAAAAATTCCGCCGACAACAGCAAAGAAAACGCCGCCTACAAAACCTATTATGCGGGCAACAGGACGGCCCAAATAACGGCTTATCTGTCCCATTCCCCATTTACTTTGATAGTGTGCGTCCGGCGCATACAGCCAATCCCAATCTCTGACGGCACCTATAATGAGGCAAACGCCGAAAACAAAAACCACAACCGCTATTATTTTTCCAAAAATAGTAGGATTATTTTTTATCCATTGCTCAATACGCTCGTCCATAGTTTACCTCCTCCTCCTATCCCATTTTTCTAAAGATTATTGAATAATTTCTAAACCATGTAAATATGCAAATT
>CAUTPO010000100.1:0-8117 GCA_963540475.1 uncultured Treponema sp.
AATCGGCGTTTCTTTAGTTTTGTTTTTAGGTTTTATTGTATCACATTATCAAGTTTTATTATACAAAAGGCAGAATTGTTATACCCGCATTAATCGAATTCATATCTTCGATAAAGGCCGGGTAGGAAACACGGAAGCATTCGGCATTCCGTATGGTAACGATCCGGTAGCTTTTATCGATTGTTTCGACTGATTCGGTTTTATTCGATTCGTGTTCGCTGTTTTCGTTTTTGCCGTTTTTACCGATTGGAATACCCAATGCGGCAACGGCAAGCATAAGGCCTATTCTGTGATCGTTATGGCTGTCTGTTTCGGCTGCGTGCAGGTTTTGCCCGCCCCGTCCTTCTATCGCAATATAATCCCGGCCCTCGGTTATCCTTGCCCCCAGTTTTTTAAGTTCCGAAACGACGGCAGCGATCCTGTCGCATTCTTTGCTGCGGCAGATCAAAATATTTTTTAAAACGGTTTTTCCCTGTGCAAAACAGGCAACGGCGGATAAGGCGGGCACCGCATCGGGAATATCTGAACAGTCGAATTCACCCCCGATCAGGTTTTTCAAAGACGGTTTTACGGTAATGCCCTTTTTCCCCTCGCCGGCAGTAATCGATACCCCCATTTTTTGCAGTATTTCGATTATGCGCTTATCGCCTTGAACATCGCCCATATCGAGGTTCGGCAGGTGCAGTTCAGAGCCGGTTACCGCCGCAGCTGCAAGCGGAAAGGCCGCCCCTGACCAGTCGGCAGGAATCGTCTTTTTTATACCGTTCAAGTTTTGCCCGCCTTCGATATTATACCGCGTAAAATCTCCGCAGACACGGTATTTTATGCCGCAGGCTGCAAGCCATTCAAGGGTCATTTTCAAGTACGGAAGTTCCCCCGTCCGCCTTAAAACGATTTCGGTGTCAAATGGAGATACGGCTGCTGCAATTAAGAGCCCCGTAACGGGCTGGGAAAAATCCCCATTCAAAACAAACGGAGCCGCTTTTTTCGGTTCTGTCCCGTACACCTTTAAAGGAGCCCTTTGAGAATCGGCTAGAAATTCGTATTTTATTCCGGCTTGGCGGTATATTTCGAGCAGGGGGTCTGCAGGGCGGCTTTGAAGAGAGGCGTCGCCTGTTAATATAAACTCGAACGGCATAAAGGCGAGAATGACACCTAAAAAATAGAATACGGAGCCGGAATTTCCTGCATCGATCGTAATGTTTTTTTGCGCTTTCAGTGCATTTTTTATGCCGCCCGGCGGGGGGGTAATGCTAACCGAATTGCCTCCGCTTCCATTTTTGTAAAAGTGCATTTTTGCACCGAATAAGCGAATTACCGAAGCGGCCGTTTCCGTGTCCCCGCTTATAAGTATATTTTCGATTTCGGAAGGAGCGTCCGCAAGGGCGGCGAGAATGAGCGCCCTGATCGAATGGCTTTTTGACGGCGGGATATGCAGTTTTGCAACGCCGTTTTCCCGTGAACGGAGAACCGTTTTTTTTGCGGCAATGATCACCGGCGGCTCCGTTCCGCCGCACCGGAATGCTCCGAGCGTTTTAAGGCCTCGCTTAAGGCGGTAAACCGGTCTTCAAACTCCGTGTTATCCGCATATTTTTTCAGCAGTTTTGCAAGCTCCGCAGCCTTTTCCGTTTTGTTTGTGTTCAAATACAGGTCGGCAAGGTCGAAAAGGACGGCTTCGGCTCCCTCACATTCTTCTGCCGCCTTTTTCAGCGTAACCTCTGCACGGGCATAGTCACCTTTTTTTACAGCGACGGCAGCGATCAGCCGGTAGATTCTTTTGGACGGCTCGATATCAAAAACCTTGACCAAAAGATCGTCGGCCTCATTTAAAAGCCCGATTTCCAGAGCATTTTCGGCCGTATCGGTCAGCAGTTCTGCGTCGGCAGGGTTTATACGCAGGGCTTTTCGGTACCACGGCTCCGCCCGTTCATACTGTCCGTCGAAAAACAGGGCGTTTGCAAAAATCTGAAAGGCTCTTGCCCTGTTTCTTTCGGCAGCCAAATCCGCCGTACCCGCATCGACATCGAATAAGGGTGCACCTTCTTCCAGCCTGCCTTGAAGCCGCAGCGCCTCCGCATAGTTTTCCAAAATGACGATTTCGTCGGGAAGGAGCTTCCGCGCTTTTATGATCTCGGCCTCGGCGGTTTTAAAGTCGTCCGTATCCATGGCGCATAACCCTTTTAGGTTATAGACCCAGCCGTTTTCAGGATCGAGCCTTTCGGCTTCGGCCAAGGGCGCCGAACAGTCTTCGCCGTTTAAATAAAGCGTTTCGGCAAGACGGAAACGGTATAAGCCGCTGGTTTTATCCAACGAACAGGCTTTTTTAAAGGCTTTAAGCGCCTGTGTGCCGTCAGTGTTTTGAACAAGCAGGCCGTATAAGTACCAGACGGCAGCGTCCTTTGTACCTGCATCACACAGCCTTCGAAAAGCCTCCAGCGCCTCGTCTATGTTTCCAAGCGCATAGTGAAATTTTCCGCTTAAGGCGCAGGTCCGCCCGTCTTCGGGGGCAAGCCGCTCAAGCGCATTTACCGTATCGGCCAAGTCCTTGTATTCCTCCGCCGCCAAAAAAAGGCTTCCTGCCGAAAAATAAGCTTCACAGGCGGCTGCCGTTTCTCCGCTGCGGTAAAGTTCGTTTGCTTCGTTGTATTTTAAAATACCGTTTTGCGGCTCCAGCGTAAAAGCCTGCCCGTACAGGCCGGCCGCTTCCTTGTGCTTCCCCTCAGCGCTTAAAAGGTGGGCTTTTAACGAGCACAGCACAACAGAGCTCCTTACCGCCTCGTCAGAGAGCCTTTTAAACACAGCCTTTAATTTTTTTGTTTCATTTAAGTGATAATAAAGCCCTGCAAGCTCCGTAAGGGCTTGTCCGTTTTCGGAATCGAGTTCCAAGGCCTTTAAAAATTCGCCTTCGGCCTCTTCTGTCAGCCTTTGGGCAAAATAGATTTTACCGGCAAGCAGATGATCCGAAACGGAGGAAGGCCGCATCTTCCGCGCCTGTTTTACGGCATAGAGTGCCGAAACATACTGCCCCATCGCATAATAGGTTTCGGCCAGATTGATATGGGCTTCGGGGGGAATTGAGGGGGAATTATTCGCTTCGGAGTCCGCCGCTTCCGCAAATACAGGGATTGAATTGATTTTAAAACTACTTAGAAAAAATTCGGCGGCAGGATAATCTTCCCAATTTTGAGCGGCAAAGCCGATTTTACCTGCGGCCTGCACCCGGTCGGTTTCGAATTTGCCGAGCCAGACCCCATCCGCAAGCACTGTAATAGCGGTACCGACGCAGATAAGCCGTATACCGAATGTACCGCCCGCTTTCGTTTTGTCTGTTACGGGTTTTGTCCAGCCGAGGATCGGCATCGGCGTGCTGTTTACAACTGCATCAAGCCTAACCCAGCCCCGGTCCGATACCAAAAGAGCGTAAAAAGCCTTGTCGCTTATATGCCTGAAAATAAGGCCGCAGGCACAGCTTCCCGCACTGCCTTCTTTTTCGGGCTTTGAAAAATCCGCTTTGGGAAGGATGAGGTCGGCCTCGGCAACAAAATCCTTGTACCGGAATACGGGATTGACGGTCCACGCGTATAAGTGTTTGCGTTTTAACACGAGAGAAAAGCCGCTCTTACCGCAAGGCGTTTTTTTAAACCGGCTCTCGTATCCGTCGCCCGCCTCTTCGATAAAACGGGCAGTTTCAGGCTTTGAAAAATCGGCCTGCCATACTTCCTCTTTTACTTCTTCAAAATCGGCAGGTACCGGTCGCTTAGCCTCTCTTTTTTTTTGCAAGTACCGCTTAAAATAGCTGATGTATAATCCGATTCTCCCCATACCCTTATTTGCTGCTGTCGGCGGCCTCCAAAGGAAGCCGTACAAGCTCCGCATTTTCTCCGTATCGTTCTTTTACCGTTTGAACCGCCTCATCAAACCGATCGGATACTTTTACATCGGTGATGGTATAATCCATTCCGCCGGCCCGCTTGAATTCGAAGTGCCCCAAATACACATATCTAACTCCTTTGGGAACTTTGACCTTAAAGTGAAACGGAAGATAAAAATGGAAATGTTTAAGGCCGTATAAAGTAATTTTAAGCCCTAAAAATTCCGCCGTTCTTTGATACATCGGAATACGTACGGTCTTTAAGGCCTCATCTTCCGCCAAAAGACCGCTATGCGCAGATGCCTGCATAAGCTGCGCGAATACTTCGTGTTTTAATATCATAACATCGTATTTCGTTTTGTCGATTTCCGGCCTATATTCCTTGGGAATATACATACTGCTTGAGCTTTTTCCGAAATATGAAAGCAGGAATTCGTTTTCGGGAGCAGGCGTTATTTCAAAAGAAAAAACCGCTACAAATTCGCTATTCAGCGGTTTATAATATTTTTTTTGCGCCGTCAATGGCAGGACGCAAAAAAGGACACAGGCAAAAATAAGAAAATATTTTTTATTTTTTGTCATCTTTTTTCAGCTCCTCTATCCGTGCTTTGATAAGCGGTTCCCATTCGCTTCCTTTAAAATCCTTTACGATGCCTTCCAATACGGTCAGTTCTGCAACATCATTGCTTTTTAAAAACAATATGACGGGTTGCAGCTGTACCCGCACATTGTAAGTACCCACAAATTGAAGCCCCGGTTTTTCGGCCCGAAAAACGGGTTTATTGAATGTTTGAAGCCCGTATTCGGCACGGTACGAAGCCCTGTTATAGTCTTGAGTCAGCAATATAAGATTAAAAACGTCCCCCGGATCGGCGGGCGGAAAATAAAAATTAGTACCCCTTGTATTCGGGCTTATGAATTTCGCCGTATTGGCAGGATTTATCTGCATAAATTCCGTAAAATGCATTGGATTGCCGTGAAAATTCATACTGCCATAAATAAGAACCTTTCCTTCGGGGCTTCCGAAATTTTTCGGCGAAACGGAATTCCTTAGTGCTGACATATTGAGCAAAAAACACGACGAAAGGCAAAAAGCACAGCCGATGCATATAAAAATAAATCCGGCTCCTTTTTTCATCAATATTCCTCCCATAAAAACCTTTTAAAAGCCCCGCAAAGATTAAAACGCTTGAACGGTATTTCCGTCAAAGTGTTCAACGGGCCTTTTCTAAAACCGGTACGAAATGCCTATCCTAAAGCCGTGATACGCCGGTTTGGTTTTACTTAGAATCAAATTATCGAAATCGACCAAATAGCCCGCTTCAACCGCAATATTTTCAAAAGCACCCGGTATAAACTGTAGGTTAAATCCAAGCCGGGCGTAAATATCCGTGCCGAGTATAAGAAAGCCCATACTTCCCGCGCCTGCCGTAAGCTGCGGCACCACCGTTACCTTGCCGTAAAAATCCATAGGCAGCTGCAGGGTAATGTGTATGCCGGTTTTCAGTTGGAAATTTGTAGTGCGTTTCTCGTCTTTGTTTGATCTGAACCGGTCAAAAAAGCTAAAACTCGGCATATCTTTTTCAGGGGTTTGCTGCAGGGTAAGCGAAACGGCAGTTTCAAAATAGTTAAAATTGAATGCGGAAATTTCTATAAGAGCGCCCGAAGACAGTCCCCGCGGCACCTTAAAGCCGATATACGAAAGTGAAAGACGCCTTTTCGGATCCATCGAAAACGAAAACTCAGCCGAAGATCGTTTTTTTGCCTTTTTTTCTTTTTTCGTTTTTTCTTTTGTACCTTTGGCCGCGGCCGTATTTTCTTTTACGGCCTCGTTAAGGGCGAAAGCATTTATTTTCCACGATTTTAAGTGTTCTTTCCATAAAAAATTAGCTGTATTATCTTTATTTACCAGCGGAATTTCATACCCGTTCGCATTCTTTTTCAGATTTTCAAGGGTAATCGGTTGTTCGGGTTTATAGTCGTTTCCTTCCGGATCAAGGGTTTTGTATATTTCGTAGGCAATGGCCGTTTTTAAGGCATTTATCGGATTACTGAGGACGGCGGCAGCCAGTATTTCGTTCCGGATTGCCGTCGGTGCCTTAGTCAGGGCATTTTTCAGAGCTTCTTGACCTTGAGAAATCGCATAATCTTCGGAGATAAAAAGAGCCATATTGGCAATGCGTTTTACCGCTTCTTCTTTTTTTTCTGCAGGATCGAATTTGGAGCACATTTCGGAAAATTCCTTTGCCGAAACGATGAGGTCTTCAGTGCCTCCGCTTTTTTGTGCAAGGCCTGTATTAACAAATTCGATAATCGTCGAGGCGGGAATAGCAAAATTCGTCGTCTGTCTGAAAACGGCCTTTGCCGAATTCATGCCTACAACCTCGTATTTTGCGCCCGACCGTACCAAAAGCGGTCCGCCCGAATTCCCCGAATCGATGGGAGCCGAGTGCTGAATAAAAAACGACTTTTTCGGATTTACCATCGCAGGGATTCTAGCCTTGGAATTACTGACGACACCCTTTCCAAGCTGCCACAAAGGTTCCCCGCCGAAGCCGGGATAGCCTGCCGACCATACATCGTCCCCATCGCGCGGCGTTTTTTTTGCGAATTCGAGTGCAAAGGGCACTTTTAACGGATCGCTTACGGCGGCTATGGCCAAATCCAGTTCTTCGTTCGCTGCAATAACCGTGCAGTCTTCTATTTTTTTTACATTTCCGTCTATATCAACTATTTCAAGCGTCAGCGACTCGCCGTAGGCTGCAACGTGCTGATTAGTCAGTACATAAAATTTTCCGTCCGTCCCGCGTATAAAAAAACCGGAGCCGAAAACACCTTCTTTGGCATTTTTAAACAATTTCGAAATATCGTCATAGCCCGCCTTCTTAAAATAGGTGCCGGTATCTTCCAAAAAGGTCAATATTTTTTCAGGATATTTGGGTTTGACGATTACCACGACATCACGCAAGTCGTCCGCAAATAGGACAAATACGGAAAACAACAAACACAAAAACACAAATCCTTTTTTCATTTTTTCCTCCTAGGGCATTTGACGGTTTTTGAAGACGCTTGATAATTATAGAAAATAGACTTGGATATGTCAAGAGCGCATATTTGCGGGATTAAGGCCTTAAGGCTGTGCGGCTGCCGCCTGCCTAATCGGCAGTTTGCCGCATTAGTTTTGAAAGATGAGTGTCCAGACAACCGGCGAATTTTCGAATTTCTTTTGCACCAAAAGATCCGGCCGTTTCGGGTTTAAGGCCGTTAGCCTGCAATTCGTACATAAAATTTCTAGCAGACACAAGCGAATCGATATTATCTTCAGTAAAACAGGTTCCCCTATCATTGATAACCGTTATTCCCTTATCCACCAGCAACTTCGCAAGCGGAATATCACGCGTAACGGTAAGGTCGCCTTTTGCAGCATTTTGAAGGATATAGGCATCGGCTGCCTGCTCGGCCGTATCGGTTACGGCCATTCGAACAAAGGGGGCTTTGGGGAGAGGAATAGGACGGTTTGCGGCAAAAACTGCGCAGCACTTGATTCTGCAGGCTGCCTTACAGATAATTTCGCGAACCCGAACGGGACAGGAATCTGCGTCTACAAAAATCGTCATTCGCTTGCACTGTTAATCGCCCGATCCAGATCTTCTATCATTTTGCGGGCGGATGTTTCCATTTCGAAAGCGGTTTGCAGTTCCTCCGAAGAATCCGTGTTTTTAAACTGTTCCTTATAAAATTCGTCGGTAACCAGAATACCGGCAATTATGGCAAGACGCAACGGATCCCGTACGGAAGAACATTCTTTAACTTGATTTATCGTATGAATAAAATGTTCGTAAATCTGTTTTAAATATTCGTCGGTCTCATTGGCTTGAATTGCAAAGGATGTTCCCAACAAATCGATGTTTAATTGTCCTCTGCTCATCTTTTACCTAAAATATGTCCATTTGCTTGTCGATGTCGGACTGTTTGTCGATATCCGAATCTTCTCCCAAAACATCGCTTAAATCTTTTTGCAGATTTTCCACCGAGTCGGAAGGTTCTTCGGTCCCGCTGCCCTCATTATTTGCAGGTTCAAAATTGCTTTGTGCTTGTTCTTGGGTTTCGGGCACAGGACTTTCGGCATTTTTATTTGCAGCGGGTGCAGGTTCGGTTTGAGCCTTATCGTAAGCGGAAGATTCAAACGCACTTAACTGATTAAGTGCGTTGACTATTCCCTGCTCGATCTTTAATTGGTCGTCTT
>CAUTPO010000101.1:0-7914 GCA_963540475.1 uncultured Treponema sp.
AGAGCGGCTGTACCCGTACAGGTTTTTGCCGGTATAAATGAGAATGGCAGGGCGCCTTTCTAACATATTTTTAAACGCCTTTCCGTGTACCTTTTTTCCGACTTATGCGCCGATATTAAACCGGTTTGATAACTTCGTTGCCGAATAGGTCTATTCAAGATAACCTGCTTTGAAACCGAAGTTTCCGGACAGGTTTATTGTCATTTTTATGTAAACCTGCTATAATATCCACGGTTTAAAAATGTACGTATGAAAAGCTTAAAAACCGCTCCCAATATAACGCTGTACCTTCTCTTCTTCTTTTTGTTTTATCTTTCGGCCGTAAAGCATATCGAAGTATTGTTATGCTGGCTAGTCATCATTGTAACGGCTATTCTGATTTTTTCGAAAGAGCGGCGCAGCAATTTACAGTCGGTGCTCGGTGTTGTCCCCTTTGCCGTAATGGTGCTTCTTCCATTTTTGATACGCGGGTTTTCGAATGTACCGGCCGAGCAGCGGGACTTTTCCGTTAAACTGATTTTGCGGCTCATGTGCGCAATGATGAGTGTTTCGTTTATTTCAGGGCGGTATTCGTATCTGTATCTGGTCGAAGGCGTGATGAAACTGGGGCTGCCCAATTTTTTAAATCAGATTATAGCGCTTACTTTCAGGTATTTTTTTATGGTCAGAAACGATGTCGATAAGACGGCAAAGGCTATGAATGCGCGGTGTTTCGATAATGCCCGTCTGTTTACGAAGTTGTCGTGCTACGGCGAAATGATCGGCGGCTTTTTTTTGAAGGCTGCCGACCACGGCGATAAGGTTTATAATGCAATGCGGTCGAGAGGGTTTACTTCAGAAAGCAAATTCAAAGCCGAAAAAATTGCGTCGGCTTCTCACATCGTTTTACTCGTTTTTTCGGTCGTATTTTTTGCAGTGTTGTTATGTGCGGAAAGGTTTGCGGAGATACCATGGCTATTTTAATAGAAAATTTATCGTACACATACCCCGACGGTAGGCAGGCTTTAAAAAGTGTCGGAGCGCGGTTTGAAAAAGGAAAAAAAACTGCCATAGTCGGTTTAAACGGATCGGGTAAATCGACCCTCCTGTATCACTTAAACGGTACCCTGCTGCCGCAAAATGGTTCGGTAACCATTCTGGGCGAAGCGGTTTGCAAAAAGAATTTGAAATCGATACGGAAAAAGGCCGGGTTTTTATTCGATTATCCCGATCATCAGCTTTTTTTGACCAGCGTGTACGAGGATATCGGTTTCGGTTTAAGAAATCTCGGTATGGAGAAAAAAGATAGTGCCGCCGCAGTCGACGCCATTTTAAAAAAACTGAATATCGAACATTTAAAAGATTTTTCGCCGTATCAGCTTAGTTTAGGGCAAAAAAAGATTTGCGCCATTGCAGGAATTCTTGTTATGGAACCCGAAATAATTATCTGCGATGAACCCTTTTCGGGACTGGACAGCAGGGTTATGGCAAATTTTAAGTCCATTTTAGACGGTTTTTCCGATGAGGGAAAAACGATTGTTTTTTCCACACACGATCAGGATTTTTGTTACGAATGGGCGGATAATGTCTGCGTGATGAGCAAGGGTGAAATTATTGCAGACGGTGATGCAGTAACGGTTTTTAACGATAAGAATATTTTGGAGAGGGCAGGGCTGGTTATGCCCAAACTGGCCCGCCTTTTCGGGAACCGAAGCCCTGCTCCGCGCAGTGTCGAAGAAGCCCTTACATTCGGTTATGCGGGCCGATAAAGCGTGCGGATAAGCATTAAACCTGTTTTGAACTGAAGTTTTAGAAGCAGCCTTGTGTATATACAATAGTATGTACGCGGTGCCGCTTTTAAAAGGCCTTGCTGCGGTTTGTCCTACGCGCTTTTCCTCTTGTATTCTCTCCGGCTTCGTGTTATAATCCGCCCATGAGCGACAACGGCTTTTTCATACCATATTCAGGCGGCGGAAATGAGTAATACCTTTGTTTCGGATTTGGAAATTCCAAATCAGGAATATGCGGTGTTGATCCGCTCTTTTAAGCCCGGGGAAAAAATTACAGGCATAAAGCAACCGGATTTGCCCGAGGGCGTTTCTTTTTTCTCGGCACAGGACTTGCCGGGCGGTAATTATATCGGCTTTTTGAACGAAAAAATTCGTATTTTTGCGGAAGAAGAAACCGATTACTTCGGCCAGCCCGTAGGTATTTTGACAGGCCCGGACAAGCAGGAACTGTTGTATTTGAGAGCCTTATTCGATATTGAAACGCCCCAAAAAGAAACTGCGGCTCCGCCTGCCGCTTCCGATAGAAGGGATCGTGCGGACGGCGGTAAAAACGGGGCGGATAGTTCGGAAACGCAGGAACCGGCGGCCGAGCCCGAAAACTCAGGCGGAAACGAAGAAGCGGACGAATCTCAAACCGAAAATGCGGATACGGCCGAAAACAAGGGCCCGGACACAACCGAAGCCGCAGCCGAAAAAGCGGAACCGGCTGAACCTGTCTTTAAAAAAATTACGGAACAAGAGCCGTCTGCCTTGCAGGACCGGATTACGGCGCGGCAGGAGCTGCGTTCAGGCGATGCGGAAACGGTTTTCGAGAAAAGTAAACACATTATATCTTCTGTGCTTTCTTTTGAGCCGCGCTATCATTTTCATGCGGAAAGCGCCTGCGTCAAAACCGAGTGGAAAGATGGGCGGCTTGAAATTCATGTTGCGTCGCAGTGGCCGTTTAATATTTTGGATTCGGTGTGCAGCGCTTTGAATATGCCTAAGAGCAAGGTCAATGTTGTTTTGCACAAAAAGGCAGAGTCGCTTGACGGAAAAATGTGGTTTCCCTGTCTGCTTGCGGTACAGACCGCTGCAGCCGCCTTTTTTACCAAAAAAAATATCGCTGTGGAATTTTCACGGCAAGAAAACTTTTTATACACGACAAAGGCCCCTGCCGTTACCATACGGCACAAGACGGCTGTTTCCGATATGGGCACCATCGAGGCAATGAACGTTTCGGTTGTAATGGATGCAGGCGCGTATAACCCTTTTTCGGGCGAAATGCTCAAGCAGATGGTGTTAACTGCCGCCGGTATTTATCTTCTGCCCGTTTTTTCGATTGAGGCTGTTGCCGTAAAAACTGCGGCCGGTCCGACCGATTTGTATTTGGGCTGGGGCGACGCTTATATTACGGCCGCCCTCGAAAAACATATAAACGAAATTGCGGAAATCTTAAACCTTTCTCCGGTACAGATTAGAATGGATAACCTTTTGCGGGTAAAACAGGAGCGGATTTACGGCGAAGTTAAAGAAGAGAAATTCGAATTCGAAAACCTGTTTAGAACCGTCTGTGACGAAAGCGTTTTTTTCAGAAAATATTACGCCTACCGTGCCCTCAACAAGGCAAGAAAATCCCGCTACGACGGTAATTGGCGGGGTATCGGGATTGCGGCGGGACTGCAATATAACGGTTCCCATATTCTTGTAAAAGCGGGAATGAGTTACAGCGCAGAAGTTACCCTGACTAAGGAAAATACGGTCATCGTAAAAGCGGAACCGACATCTTCGGCTTTAAAGGAAATTTTAAAAAAGAAGATTGCGGCGGATCTGGAAACCGAAGAGGAAAACGTTGTGTTCAAGGGCGGAAGTACGGACGATATGAGCCGTACCGGAGCGTCCACGGCCTCGTGCGGAATCTCTATTTTGCCGACTCTTATCGGTAAATGCTGCGACGGCATTAAAAAACTGAAATTCAGAAAGCCTCTTCCCATCACTGTAACCAAAACCTACAAGCCCGTAAAGGCCAAGGATTGGAACAGCGAGCTTTTAAAAGGCGCGCCCTTTATTTCTTACACGCCGGGTGTGTGCGCGGTGGAGCTTGAGCTGGAGCCGAGTACATATCGGGTAAAAACGCGCGGCATTTGGTTTGCCTGCAATCCGGGAAAGGTGTATTCCGAACAAACCGTGTTAAGAATTTTGCATAAATCGATTGTTAATGCACTTTCTGCAACCGCGGTCGAAAAAATACGGGACGGCCGGGATTCGGCGTTTCGGTTTAAAATTATTTCTGCAGACGAAATTCCGCCGATTATTAAGGTGTTTGTTTCGGAGACGGGATTGAAGGCCGTTGCTTTAAGCGAGCTGGCCGGAAGTCTGGTTCCCGCGGCCTATATTTCCGCCTTAAACCAGATTATGCTCAATTATGACAGTATACATTCGGTACCCGTTTTTCCGGAGGATATATTCGAAGCCTCGTTAAAAGCAAAAGAAGAGGTTCAAAATGAGGGTTAATTTTAAGTTGAACAAAACGCCCGTTCAAATCGAGGCCGTTGCAAACGAAAAACTGGTACACGTGCTGCGCAGGGAATTCGGACTGATGAGTTTAAAAAGTTCCTGCCATAAAGGGCAGTGCGGCGCCTGTACGGTTTTGATGAACGAAAAACCCGTTTCGTCGTGCATTATCCCCGTGTTTAAGGCCGAAGACGCCGACATCGTTACGCTTGAATATTTTAAAACGACGCAGGAATATAAGACCATCATAGCGGGGTTCGATCTTGCTGGTGTTAAAACCTGCGGATTTTGCGATGCGGGCAAGATATTTTTTACCTATGCCGTAATGAAATCGGATTTGAATATCAGTGACCCCGCCTGCAAAGAAAAAATCAGAATGTTTTATTCGGGAATAATGTGCCGGTGTACGAGTTTTGACGATCTTTTTTCCGCAGTGAAAAAAATCGGAAAACTGCCTCGGAAAAAATAGGGGTGCGGGGAATGGAATTTTCAAAAAAAACGATAGTGTATCGGGCAAAAACGTTTCAGGAAATGCAGACCGTTTTAAAAAATATTGCAAACGTACAGCCCATTGCAGGCGCCACCGGTTTTTTGCAAAACCAGACCGACCGGCTGGTTGACCTGCCCGTGCATGTGTTGGACCTGTGTTCCATTCCGGAATTGCGGATGATCAACAAAAACGACAGCTTTTTCGAATTTGGGGCAGCCGTAACCTTGCAAGAAATTCTGGATCTGGGTGAAAAAAAAGTACCGGAAGCCTTGTATCGGGGCATTGAAACAATAGCGAATATGTCCGTTAGAACCCTTGCCACCATAGGCGGAAATATTGCACGGCTGAACCCGCTGAACGGCGCCTTTTTACCCATTTTGGCGCTGGATTCGAAGTTGGAAATACGGACGGCCGACAGCGCCGAGTGGATTCCCTTTACCCGCTACACCGATGACAGCTTTGCCGAAAAAAGGGCGGTAAAACACGTGATTACGCGTATCAGAATACCGAACGAAACATGGACACGGTGCTTTTATACGCGGCTTGGCACTCAAGGGTATATTGACCGGCTGTCGGCCTCGTTCTTGTTTTTGCTGAAGATTCAAAAAAACATCTTGTCGGAAATGCGCTTATTTTTTGCCGCGGATAAACCGGTGCGCGAAAAAGAATTCGACAACCTTTTGTTGGGAAAGGCCCTGCCTTTGGCCGAAAAAGATATTGCAGTTATTTTGGAAAAGGCCGAGCTGATTTTTCCAGCGGACACTTTCGGTTCCGCCTTTCACCGGGCCTGTTTTTTTAATCTGTTGGAAGATACCCTGTACCGGCTGACCTAAGGCTCTGCACCGAAAGCGGGGTGTGCAGACCTTTTTAGTTCTACCGGAAAGGCTCGTATTCCGCACAATTGTTCCCTGACCGGTACACGATTTCGTAAAGGCACAGCTCCATTATGTTTTTTTGCATGGCCGTTCCCATCAAACGTAATTTTAAATCGGTTTCGGCAAGCAGGGAAACGATTTTTGTGCAGGCGGAAAGATTCCACAGTTTTGCAGCTCGCCCGTACTGGCCGATCGCTGTTTTACCGGAAAACCCGTACCGCTTTAAACCGAATTCGTCGATAAAATCGTTTTCTTCGTGAATTTTATGCCAGTCGCACAGCCGCCTGAAACAGTAGGCGAGGCCTGCAATGATCTGAATCGGGCTCGAATTTTTGGAAAGCATCAGTTTCTGGGCGATGGAGGCAGCGTTTTCGAAGTCGTTAAGGGTCAGCGAATTAAACAGAGTAAACGGTGATTCTTCTTTGTTGTGGGCAAAAAGTTTTTCTATATCGTCGGCAGAAACAATGGACCCTTTTTCCAAGAAGAGGGCCAGATGAGAGCATGCCGTTTTAAGTGCGTCGGTATTGTTTTCCACCAGTTCAAGAATCTTATCCGCAGCGTCGCCGTCTGTTTTGATCTGTTCTTTTGCAAAAAAGTTTTTTATCCATTCTTGTTTTTTGTTTTCGAACAGTTCCCAAAATATTTTTTGCCGGTCTTTTGGAACCGCATCGCTTATTTTTTTTAATATGGACGTTTCATCGGAAACCAAGATTAAAAACGAATCGTTTCGGGCTTGGGCTGCGGCGCTTTTTATCCAATCCGTTAAAAGCTGTGCATCTTCTTTTTTCTTGATTAGCTCTGCGGATTTTAAAACCACGAGTTTTGCAGGCGAAAAAAGCGAAGCGTTTTGCAGCAGAGAAATGACGTTCCCGATATCGGTTTCGCCTGCGTACAGGGTATGTGTTTCCACATCGCCGTATTTTTTTGAAAGCGCCGTTTTGACGTTTTCGACGGCGGTATTTCTTTCCCCTATTTCGGGGCCCATAAAAAGCCATACAGGACTGTCCACAATTTTTCTCCCGTTTGTAATCAAGACCTTGCAACATTTTATTCGATTTTGGTACAATAATCAAGCGCGGCGGAAGCTAATTGGTAATGAGCAATGGATAATTACTGAACCTTGTAAAAAAAGCCGGCTGTAGCCTGTTCGAGAAGTTCAAAACCAAAGGGACGACAGCAGGCCGCTTAAAAATAAACGCTCCGCCGTTCATCTTAAATAATACCAGTAAATTGCAAAGGCGATTATCGTGTAAAAGTCCTCATCGGCAATACGGGAAAATATTTTTTGGTATTTCTTTTTCAGCCCTGCTTCATCAAAATCGTTTAGACCGGCAAGGCCCGACGGCGGGTTTTTATAATATGCAGACCGGTACGGATTCGACAGCTCCGCACACAGCGCATTTTTTAATGCCCGTATATAATCTACCCGCTCCTTTTTATATTCACCGAGCTTATGATAGCGGAGGCGGCGTTTTATTCGTGCGGAGGGTTTAATACCCCGACGCTTGCGTCGTAACATGAGGGTATTAAAGCCGACTGCAACCACCTTATGAGAACAACATACCCCGACGCTCGCGTCGGGGTTGTTGATTTTTTTTGTGGTCAGGGGCTTTTCATCTTCACCGCATTCGTATAGCAACTCGGAAAAACAGATAAAATCATACGTCATTCTGTTTTTGAGTTCTCGTTTTCGATGGTGATCTGACATATTTTCATTATGTTTAATGCATTGATATGATTTTCAGGCGTTGTTCCCGCACAACAGGCCGCGTCCACATAAATAGCGGTTTCGGGCAAAAACGCTTTAAAAAGCAGTGCATTGGAAATGACACAGATGTCCGTACATAAACCGATAAGCGTCAATGAAGTGATAGGTTCTTTTTCGTTTATTCTTTTTAATTCCGTTGCAAGATCGACAGAACCAAATGTTGTCTTTTCGTAAATTGTTCCGTTTACCGCTTCCTTGACGGGAGGCACAATTTCCCAGCCCGGCGTATTTTTTATGCAGTGAACAACGGGTAAGAATTTTCCTTCTTGCGAATGTAAATATGAAGCATAATGTGTATCCTGCGTATAAAACACGTCCCCCTTAAAGGTTTTAATTTTTTTTACGGCATTTTGTACAATTTTTTGCGCCTCCTTTGTGCCCAAACTGCCGTCAATAAAATCGTTTTGCATATCTATAACAATTAAAATGTTCTTCATTTAAGCTTCCTTTAAAATATTTATAAGGATTAGACCTGTTCGATAACTCCGTTATCGAACAGGTCGACGAGTTCTAAATCGC
>CAUTPO010000102.1:0-7831 GCA_963540475.1 uncultured Treponema sp.
TAAAAAATGACTGAAATGGAGTTGTGGAATAAGTATAAACAACTAAAAGGAACGTATACACACATAAAATTAAAAAATGGAAATGTAATAAAAGGGTTATCCGGTCGTTTTTACCCAAGCCATAGATAATGAACCTGAAATAGCTTGTATTGATATACGGCTTCCTCCTGATAATAAATGGGAGGAGTATTTTCAAGACGAAATAGAGAGTATCGAGGTTGTAGAAGGGTAAGGGGAGAGCGATATAATTTGGAACCGCTTGGGATGTTGATTACTCAGGAACAATTTTCACAAAATATACAAGAACAAGTACCGTTTAATCTTTCTTTAATACCTGATTTCAACTCTTTGATAGCGACTAGTCAGCTTTCAAATAAACCGGTATTTAACTTAAAAGAAGATGATATAAAAGCGTATTCAAATATTTACGGAGCAGCAATGGGAACGACAAAAGAAAGCATCGAAAAATTCCGGAACTTATTTAGTACGCTTGCCGATGATTTGGAACGCCTGATGCAGGTTGTTTAACCACATTAAAGCGCAATACAAATCTTTCATTGTTTTATACTCCTAAGAGCGTTCCTTTCGGGACGCTCTTTTTTTTATTTAACGTAATGTGTTTTTTTTGCCGATACTATGTATGTGAAAATAACACAAAATGACACTCAAGTTTGACACTTCATTTTTATGTTGCAATATATTCAGATGTTTTTCTCTGTGTTTCACAAAAATTGTTTACTATTATTGTGTGTCTTGATATGTGTTGATGTTTGTCAGTGGGAGAGATTACGATATTTAAGATAGGTACAAAATAATTTTGCAGCCTCAGCAATTCAAAAAACGACCGGCTTTAATGTAAATGAGTACATCAATAAAAATGTTTATATCTTATTGATAAAAAAATGCCATTAGAGGGCGAATTAAGGGTATATGGAAAAAAACTGATAGTGGCAGTTAGTGTACAATAGTATTTTGTTATTTGAAGTCAATTTGCTATCAAAAGCGGAGAGAAAAAATAGAAATTAAAAAGAATGAACTAAGAAAAAACAGTGTTGATTGAATAACTGATGCTTATGATTAATCAACGGGGCATTCCTGTACGTCTATTCCATTCCGATACTGCACTTGATTTTTTTTCATTTTTTTTTAAAATGGGAAGATACTTCTTGAGGCACTCCATGAAAGTACATAAAAAAGCAGGTATTTATGAGCGAATTGATACACGGGTTTACAATAAAAAGCAAAAATCCGCTGCCCGAATTTAATGCGATCGGCGTCTATGCGGTACATAAAAAAACAGGACTGGAGCTTTATCATATCCTAAACGATGATGAAGAAAACCTTTTTTCCTATAATTTTATGACAAGTGCCCCCGACTCAAAGGGGGCGGCTCATATAACGGAGCATACCGTCCTTTGCGGGTCAAAAAATTATCCGTTAAAAGACCCGTTTATGGTCTTGGCAAAACAAAGCGTCAACACATTTTTAAATGCCATGACCTATCCTGATAAAACGGTGTATCCTGCAAGTTCAACGGTTGAAGCCGACTATTTTAATTTGATGTCGGTGTACGGCGATGCTGTTTTTTTTCCGAATCTCGATAAATGGGCATTTGAACAGGAAGGGCACCGTTTCGAAATAGACGAAACCGGTAAAATGACAGTGCAAGGCGTGGTTTTAAATGAAATGCGTGCCAATTATTCCGATTTCGACGGGGTTATGTACGATTGGGTTCACGCAAGCCTTTGCCGCAAAACCGTGTACGAAAAAGATTCCGGGGGCTGCCCTTTAGAGATACCCGACTTGACCTACGAGCAATACCGGTCCTTTTACAAAAAATACTATCATCCGGTAAACTGCCGCGTCTTTTTGATGGGGAATATTCCGACCGAAAAACAAATGAAATTCTTGGAAGAAAAATTTCTATGCCATTTTGAGGCTGCTCAAAAACCGGACTTTTTGCCGCCTATCCCGCGGTACGAAAGGCCCGTCTATCTGACGGTTCCGGCCCCTGCAGGTGACGGCGCTGTAAAAGATGCGGTTATGCTGAACTGGCTCTTACCCGAAACCGCAAGTGCCGTCAATCTTATGGAAAGTTATCTTATCGGAGAAATCCTAATCGGGCACGGCGGCGCCTATCTTAATAAGCGCTTACTTGACTCCAAGATAGGCGAAGACCTGTATCCGTATAACGGCATCGGCAAAAGCATCAAGAACATAACTTTTACACTCGGTATGAAGGGCGTTGAAAAAGAGCGCCATACGGAATTCGAAAAAACGGTTTTTGACGCCTTGCGTAAAATCGTACAAGAAGGTGTATCAGCGAAAGATATGGAAACGGCCGTTCATTCCATCGACTTTTCAAACCGCGAAATAAAAAGAAGCTATGGCCCTTTCGGCCTCTCGCTCATGGAACGGGCTATGGCAGGCTGGTCGTGCGGAAAGAGCCCCGAATCGGCACTCGAATATGTTCCGGCCTTCGAAAAGGTTAAGGCCTGCATCAAAAACGATAAAAATTATATCACCGGACTTATCAAAAAGCATCTATTGGACAACAAACACTATTCACTCGTAAGCGTATATCCCGACAAGGACTTTTGTACGCGACTTGACGAAAGCCTTGAAAAAAGGGCAGAATGCTTCGATAAAACGCTCAGCAAAGCCGACCGGGCAGCGTTTTTGACAAAACAAAAAGAAACGAACCTCTTTAAACAAACGCCTGACAGTACCGAAAAGCGCGCCCTTATTCCGAGCCTTTCCAAAAAAGACCTGCCGCCGCTTCCAAGTGAACCTGCACAGGAAATAAGTTTTATACACGGCATTCCCGTCGTTGTGCACGAACAGCCTACAAACGATATCGGTTATTTCGAATTGGCCTTTCCTGCAGACACCCTACAGGCGGAAGATTATCGATATTTACCGCTTCTTTCGGCCTGTATTACGGGACTGGGCACGACCTCCCTTTCATGGAGCGAAGCTGCCGCTTGCGCCGCCAATGTACTCGGCGGGTTCTATGCGCACGCGGCCGTGTTTTCGAAAGCGGCTTGTACATCGGGGGAAACGGCAAAACAATATGAGGCGGAACACATCGCAGGCCGCGATTGGCTGATTGTCGGCGGAAAAATGCTTGGCGAATTGGTACCGCAGGCTGCGACCTTCGTCTTCGGTCTCTTACGAAATCTTTCATTTGATGATACAAGCCGGCTGATCGATTTGATAACCCGCCTTAAAAACGATTTTGAAAGCCTTCCGGCTATGGACGGCAACTCACTGGCCGTATTGCGGGCTGCGGCGAACTTTTCCGAAAAAAATGCGAAACGCGAACTGCTTTCCGGCATAAGCCAAATTACCTTTTTGCGTTCCCTGTACGATGATGTTAAAAATGAGGAAAAAATCGGCTTCTTACGTCAAAAACTACAGGCGGTTTTTCGAACTATTTTTGACTCAGGGCTCATTGTAAACCTCATCGGAACAAAACAGAACATAACCGATTTAAAAAAGGCCTTGCAGGAACACTTGTGCGGATTAAAGCCCCCCATATCCAAATCCCGCCTCGAATTCGTTAACCGCTTTGCATTCGGCTCTGCGGAAAAAAACAGGCTTGAGCTGATACGGGCACCGTTACAAGTCGGCTTTGCCGTTTCGGTCTTTCGATCGGCCCTGTTCGGCACCAAAGAATATGCACACGAAGCCGTCTTGTGCCGCCTGCTTTCGACACCCTTATGGGAAAAGATACGCAGCATCGGCGGAGCCTACGGTGCGTATGCCGCGCCCATGGGACTTGAAGGGCTTTTGGCCTTTGTTACCTATCGGGATCCTAATCCCATAAACTCCTTATCCGAATTTTTACATGCGATCGACTATGCGCTTTCCGAAACCGTGACGGAAGAAGAACTGGACCGGCTTATTACCGGACGATATTCGAAAGAAATTATGCCGACTACGCCTGCGGGGAAGGGCTTTGTCTCGTTTAAAAACCTGCTGTGCGGCATTTCTTACGGTGCAAAACAAGACTTCGTTTCAAATATGTTGGATACGTCGGCGGCAGATTTACGGATATGTGCACAAAAATTGTCGGAACAAAAAAAGACCCTTTCTGCGGCGGTACTCGCTTCCGAGTCTGCGATCAAAAATACGGAAAGCGTACAATCCTTTTTGTCCAATCACAGATACTCAGAAAGCCTGTGACAAGACAAAAAAAAGGTAATGGATTATGGCTGTAACAAAAACTCTACCGTGCGTCATCGGAATAGATCCGGGCTTACGGAACACCGGCTTCGGCATTATCTCTTTTTCGAAAAACCGTTTTTCCTGTTTCGAATACGGAACGATCGTTACCCCGCAAGAACTGACGCAAGGGGAGCGGCTTCTTATCATCTTCGATACGGTTTCTGCACTGATAAAAAAATACAAACCCAGCGAAGCGGGGATTGAAACACTGTATTTTGCAAAAAACGTTTCAAGTGCGATGGGGGTTTCCGAAGCGCGGGGCGTCATTCTTCTTTCGCTGGCTCAAGGGGGGGTGCGCGTTTCGGAATATGCGCCCAATACCATCAAAAAAGCGGTTACGGGAATTGCTACTGCCGAAAAAAAACAGGTGCAGACAGCCGTCAAGCTGATTTTGGGGCTCCGTACACTGCCGGAAACAGACCATGCGGCCGATGCCCTTGCGGCTGCAATCACAAAAATAAATCTGGGCGATGTAGGGGAGGCAAACGGTAATGTTTAACAGCATACGGGGCATTCTTACCGGAAGATCGTACGAATGCATCTATATCGAAACGGGCGGGATTGAATGGGAACTCCTTGTTCCGGCCCTGTCAGCCGATTCTTTTGGGACGGTCGGTTCACAAACAAAGGCTTACACATGGCTGTATCACCGTGAAGACCAAATGCGTCTTTTCGGCTTTGCAAGTCTTGAAGAGCGGAGCCTTTTTTCGGACCTTATTAAGGTGGACGGCATAGGCCCCAAACAGGCGATCAAAATTATGTCGGGACTGGAATCCGCTGTTTTGCGTACAGCCTTGGAAGAAGGTGATGTCGATAAACTGCAAAAGGCGCCCGGCATCGGCAAAAAAACGGCTCAAAAAATGATTCTTGCCTTAAAGGGAAAACTGACCGGCTTACATCCGTCCGCGAATGAAGCCGGTTCAAAAAAATTCGAGTTTGAAGATATTGCCGCTGCCTTGGCCGATATGGGCTTTGATAAAAAAGCCGCCGTCAAATGCCTTGAAGAACTGGCAGGCGAAATGAGGAAAAACGGACTTGTTCCGCAGGAACACGAACAGGAACTGTTTAGAAAAGCTATCGTCAGTTTAAGTTAAAAGTACCGTATCCTTCTCGAGGTTTCTCGAATGCGCCTCTTACGGCTTAAACACGGCCGGCTCAGGTGCACGTATCCTGACTAAGGCTGTAAACGCATCGCCGTTTTTCCGTATAAACGAGCGGATCGACGTTTCTTCGCCGCTTTCGTATACATCGATATGAAAATTTCCTAAAATATCAAAATATGGAAAAAAGGCTGCAATATGATGATATTTCCGCAAAGCCGCAGGGCCTTGATCGCGGCTTACCGCGCCTAAATAAAAATGGCCGGGTTCTGCAATCGAAAGATAGTACAAGAGGGCTTCAAGATACGGGGTTTGGTAGCCTGCGTTTTTTTCGTACCCCTTAAAAGAAAAGGTATTTTGATTATCGAAGGGACGTATCGGCGGAACCAGTGCGAAAGGTTCTACTTCCACATCGACACCTGAGCCGACAGGCATAACCGTCCGCCGTACATTTAAGCTCAAAGCCGCCGAAGCTAAATTGCGGATCCATTCCAACCCATAATGCGGTTCGGTTAATTCGTAGGGCTTGGTAAAATACGTATCGGGAACATCGGTTTTGGTTTTAAGGCTTTTTATAAATGTTCCCTGTCCTGCAGCCGGACGAATCATACCGTCTACAATCCATTTCGAAAAGCCCGAACAATTGACGCCGCCTATAATATCCGAAAGCTTTTGACCGGGTCGTACCTGCAATAGAATTTCTGTTTCCGTTTGTGGGCTTCCGTCTTTTAAATGCACGGGTTTTCCTTCCGCATCAAAGCCGCCGTCATCAAGATACACCAGCGTCTTTAGCCGCGACCGGACTGTCTCGGAAGCCGATTCGACCGTGCTGTAGGCTGCAGGCGGATTAAAAATGTCCCACGGCAGCATATCTTTTGTAACCGACCGTAACTCCGTAAGAGACAGATAATACAGGGAATCGAATGAAAGGCTTATCGGTACGTCCTTTCTGACATAGGCATTAAAAAGGCAAATACTGATAAAAGAGCGGTCTTCCTCTTTCAGCGACGGCTTTATGCTTAAATACAGCTCAGGGTTTTCGCGCGGATATATCTTTATGTACTCAGGTTTACCCGTTTCGTAGTTCCGGTATAAAATCCACGTTCCCTGAGGCACCTTTTCGAAAGTCGAAAATTCGGTATCGATCGGGTTAATGACTACGGCCAGCAGCTTTTTTTCTTCCAGATGAACGGCTCTGACCTTAAAACGGTTTCCGTTTCTGTCGGTTTCGACCTGTTCGTCCTGCAAAACAACCTGTGAAGGCGGATCCAAAAGCCACATCTTCGAAACGGCCTTGCGCACCAAAACGGAATCGGGAATCCGTTCAAATGGGACCAAGGGAAAAACATCCATCGGCTTTTCGTTTCCGAAAATGATATCGATATTTGAAGCCGCACCATTTTTTTGTGCATGTATACCGCCGAAAAAGACCGTAAAACACATAACCGGCAGAAGCGGCAAAAACGCCTTAACCGTAGAATATAAACCTTTCATACTTCGTATTTTCGGCATATATGCTCTATTTATTGAGTTTATATTCCCGTATTCTTAAGGTAATTATCATATATACCGATTTTTAAATATTAAACCTGTTCGGAACCTTCTGTTTCTGAACAGGTTGCCTTAAAATGCGATGTTCTAAATCGCACCTTGAAATGCAACAGTTGAACAAAGTGTGAACTTTGGAAACTGCTGCATTTATGCGCGGAACGCGCATACGTTAATAAGCGATGTTTGCGAAGCAAACTCGCCGTGTTTTTAAGCGGTACCATTTGTACCGCTTAAAATAAACCTGATATTTGTGCGATTTAGAACTCGTAGACCTATTCGAAAACGCAGTTATCGAATAGGTCTATTATCAGCGGTATTTTATTCGTGCGGGAGGGTTTAATACCTCGACGCTTGCGTCGGGTTGTTGATTATAAATTTTCAAATTTCTGAATCTCTTTGATACCATCAGTAAATAAATTATCTATTGAAACTTCAAAGATTACCGGAATATTGGTTAAATTCTTAATTAATAAAATTTCTTAAATTTTTTATATGTAATAACCCGGAACCTATTTATCAAATATAAATTTCACTTTAAATCCATAAGGCATATTCAAAATAAAAAACTCTCCTTTTTAAAAAAAATTAGATAAATCTATAGGTTTGTAGTATATTTCTTTTCCTGCCATATTTATATATTGATAAAAAATATCTTGCAGTTAATTGATGTGAGATATAATTACATGGTGATAAGTTTAAGCTTTTTGATGTATAATCTGTGATATTTATAGTCTAAATTATGACAATATCAGCAACTAATGTTACATTTTGAGGTACTTCAAATCGTATCGAGGTATATTCTTTTTTCATATGCAATTCCTAATAATTTCGATAGTCGGGAAAAACATAATTATATCATAAAATGCTTAGTTTTCAAGTAGAAAGGTATTGGAAGCCACGGAAATCAATTTTTGAGTGAAGGTATTAAAAAAGAAGAAAAAATGCTAAAG
>CAUTPO010000103.1:0-7786 GCA_963540475.1 uncultured Treponema sp.
CCAAAAGCCGTTTTATACGGCCGGTTTCCACTATATCGATGCCTAAGCCTAAAATCATCGGTTACCGCTTGCCCTTCTTTCTGTTCCGCAGCTTAACCTCTATTTGCACATTTTTAGGCTCGGCTTCAACAAGGCTCGCCTTTCCTAAAACGGCCGGCCGAACGGGCAGACTGTATATGCCGGGCTGTGAAATATCGGCACAGGAAACGGTCAACACGTTGGCAGGCGGCGTCCACGAGGCTAAAAGACTCTTGGCTCCTTTTACGGTTATGCGCCCCGCAGGAATTGCAGATACCACTTCAAGGCCGTCGCCCAAATTTTCGAAATACAGGTTTATGTTTTCAAAGGTTTTGGTATTGACGATCTCCCGTATTTTAACCGAATACGCTATCTTGCCCGTTCCCGCGATGGAAACAAGCGAATTCGTCCTTAAAATATCGATATATCCCGAAAAGCCCGTCTTGCGGCTTTCCATACGGATATTGTTGGTAGAAACATCGGTGATTTTCGAAACAACGGAAGCAGGCCCGCTTATTTCGACAATTGCCGGATCCACGCCCGTTTCGTAAATTTCATAACCTTCGGATGGGGTTCCTTTTAGCGACAGTCTTACGTCAACCTTTTTGGATATGCTTTTTTCGAGTCTTACGTCGAATTCCGAAGGCACAACAGTGATTTCGAGCGGAGAAACATTGGCGGCCGTTCCGCGCTTTCTCGTCTGCACCGGTACCTGATACTCGCCTTCGGCATCGAAGACCGAAAAATCCAGATACACCGCTATATCGTCCTCCCTGATGGACGCAACCCCGGCCGACTCGCCCCACACCGAAACCTTGACCGTTTTGGGCAGGGTTACGGCCGGAACCAAATCGTTTGCGTTTTCTATGACAAGCGGCACCGAAAGATACTTTCTTTCAAGCAGGGTGCCCTTATAAAACTGGGCTAAAATAAGGGCAAAGGCAAGGCTTAAAACCTTTGCAGGCCAGTTTTCCACAACCGCATCCAGCACTTTTTTAAAGCTCATTTTTTAACGCCTCCACCAATTCTACCTGCTCTTCCGCCGAAAAGCTGCTTCGAATATCCAAAAGTTTTTCCAACTGCCGCACAACTTCTTCCGAATCCAAATCGTAGTACAGGCTGGAATCGTACGTAAGACTTAAAGCCCCCGATTCTTCGGAAACGACCAAAACAACGGCATCCGTTTCTTCCGAAACGCCGATCGCCGCCCGATGCCGCGTTCCAAAGCTCTTACGGATATCGTTTTGCTCAGAAAGAGGCAGAAAACAGCCGGCCGACACGATTCGCCCGTCCTTAACGATTACCGCCCCGTCGTGCAGGGGAGTATCATGCCCGAAAATCGTTACAAGCAAGCTCGAAGAAAGCTCGGCATCAAGGCGTGTTCCCGTATCCGCAATATCTTTCAGATTATTCCGCCGCATAAACACCACGAGCATACCGCGTCTTTTGGAAGAAAGAATCTCCGCCGCAACCAGTACCGAATCGATATGGGAATGGCTGGAATGTTTTCCCGGACGGAGCCAGCGGCTTTGCCCGATCTTCAAAAACATCTTGCGCAATTCCGGCTGAAACACAATCGCAACACCGATAACAAGCCCCGGAGCCAGCGCATTTAAAAGCCAAAGCAAGGTTTTCAGCTTTAATATAAACGCAATTGCGTAAATGACGAAGGTAAAAAGGGCGCCTTTTGCCAGCTGTAAGGCCTGCGTTTTCAGCAAAATTTGATACGTTTTATAGATTAAAAAGGCAAGCAGCAAAACGTCCAAGGCAGGCTGCATATAGTGCCCATAAAAAGAGATCAGACTTTTAATTATTTCCATACCGTATAACTCCCCACATCTTAAACGAACCGCTTAAAGCGGCACCAAAGATGCCGCCGTTTTGAAAAACGCCTTTTACGGCAGGCTCCGCACCCTTTGAACCGTTTTAACCCCGCTCAAAAGACCTTCTGCAGCCTGCGCTATGTGTTCAGGCGACATTCCCGCCGCTTCGAAAATTTCCTGCCGCGAACCGTGCGGAAAAAACATATCGGAAAAGGCGATTATTTCGGTATTTTTGTGCTTTAAAAGCCCGTTCAAATACGCTGAAACGCCGCCGATCTCAGCTCCGTCTTCCGCAAAAACAATATTGCTGTATTTTTCGGCTATTTCCAAAAAATAAAATTCGTCCACGGGTTTTGCAAACCGTATATTATAAATATCGGAAAAAATTCCCTTATAGGCCAGTAAATGCGCCGCCTCCCGCGCCTCAGGATACATTCCCCCAGTGCACACGATAAGAATACTGCTTTTTTCGGAGTTTTTTATCAAAACGCCCCGGCCCGTACTTATTTCGTCTGAAAATTCAAGGATTTCCCGCGGGCAGGCGCATTTGGGGTAGCGGATAACCGCAGGCTGATCCTGGCGCAGCGCCCATTCGAGCATCAATTCCATTTCTTGAGCGGACGCGGGGCACAGGATAGAAAGATTGGGCACCGGCCGCAACAGCGCAATATCGAACACGCCCTGATGGGTTTCGCCGTCTCCCGGTACCGCACCGGCCCTGTCCGCCGCAAAAATCACGGGCAAATTCTGCAAGGCCGTATCGTGAATAATCTGATCGACAGCGCGCTGTAAAAAGGTACTATAAATGGCGACCACAGGACGCATTCCCGCAGCCGCAAGCCCCGCCGCAAAGGTTACGGCATGCTCTTCCGCAATGCCCGTATCGAAAAAGCGGTCCTTAAACCTGCGGTGAAAGGGTGCAAGACCCGAACCTTCTTCCATCGCCGCCGTTATCGCAACGATCTTATCGTTTTTTTCGGCCTGTTTTAAAAGCGCCGCACCGAATGCCCGCGTAAAGGTAACCTCGCCGCCGCTTTCGACCTTTCCGTCTTCGATATTAAACGGCCCAATCCCGTGAAAGGCCGACGGATTACCCTCCGCCAACGGATACCCGCGCCCCTTTACCGTTTCTACCAAAACAACAGCCGGCCCTTTCAGCTTTTTTACGTTCCGCAAAACCTTTTCCAGCTCTTTTATATTATGCCCGTTTAAGGGGCCGACGTACTCAAAACCTAAATCGACGAAAATATTGCTCTTATAAAAAAAGCCCTTCATTCCCCGCTTAAGCCGCCATATCACACCGTTGATTTTAGGGCCGAGCACCGGAATGGAACCGACGGCCGTATCGAACAAATACTTAAACCGCTGGTACCCCGCATGCACGGTCAGCCGGCTTAAATATTCTGAAAGCGCGCCCGTACTCTTACCGATCGACATCTTGTTATCGTTTAAAACGACGATTAAATCCTTTTTCAGCTCACCTGCGTTGCACAAACCCTCAAAGGCCATGCCGCCGGTTAAGGCCCCGTCGCCGATAACCGCGATAACCTTTCCGTCATCGCCGGACAGACGCTTCCCTTCGAGGATTCCGAGGGCGGCAGAAATGGAAGTAGAGGCATGCCCCGTATTAAAGGCATCGTGCGGACTTTCTTCCCGCTTTGGAAAACCGGAAAGCCCGTCCTTTTTGCGCAGGGTCGAAAAGCGGTCTTTTCTGCCCGTAATCAGCTTGTGTGTGTATGATTGATGACCCACGTCCCAGATAACGGAATCGTGAGGGCTTGAGAAAACCCTGTGGAGGGCAAGGGTAAGTTCGATTACCCCGAGGTTGCTGGCAAGGTGCCCGCCGTTATTTCCGACGACGTGCAAAATCTCCGACCGTATTTCGGAAGCCAGCAGTCTTACTTCCGCATCGGAGAGGGCTTTTAAATCTTCCGGGCAGTTTATCTTACTCAATACATTATGATTCACTGTCTTTTCCTAAAACGCAAAAAAAAGGGACTTACCGACAAGCCCCTCCGTGATGAACCGAAAGTCGTAAATTTCAAGCGGAACCGAATTACATCTTTTATCGATTGCGCCTTTTATCCGTGCGGAAGGTCCAATACCCCAAACGCTTCTTGCGTCAACATAAAGGGGATTGAAACCGACCGCAATACCTTTTTAGAACATACAGTGCAAAACACCGAGCACTGCACCCCGCTGCTCTGCGGCGAGGCTGTTGATCCCGTTACAAAAAACGTATTTCGGCAGTCTTTAAAAACAGGTCGTTCTTAAAGCTGCCTTAAACGTAACCGAATTTATTTTTTGTTCTTATGTCGATTCTTTCTCAGCTTCTTTTTCCGCTTATGCGTGGACATCTTCTTTCTTTTTCTTTTTTTACCGCAAGGCATTTCGGCACTCCTTAACCATAGAATATGTTGGTTGATAATAGTATAAATGCAGACACTTTGTCAAGTGTCCGTATAAAAACGAAAAACGCATCGGACGTAACCGATGCGCCTTTGAGCTATTCAGGATTCGAACCTGAGACCCACGCCTTAAAAGGGCGTTGCTCTACCTACTGAGCTAATAGCCCGGGTTCTGGAAATGACGAAAAAGAGTGTAGCATTATTTATAATAAATGTCAAGAGTAAAATTCAAAGAAAAAGAGAAAAAGAAGGTCAGGTTATGATCTTATCGATGATTATGTTCAGCCGGACGATTAAAATGCCGGTATATTTTTCGATACTTTCGATTACATATTTTTGCAGCTGATGAATTTTGCCTGCAAGCTGTGTGCCGAACGGAACGTCCACCGTCAAATTAAGGCTGTATCCCGCCGTTTCGTGCCGTATCGCAAGTTTTTTAACCGCAATAGCCTTATCGTACTCTTCAAGACAATGAAAAACCATCTGCGTCAAGGCCGCCTCCGAAATTTCCACCTTGCCGACCTTGGAAAATTCGGGCCGCACGACGGATTTTTCGAACAGTTTGGACTGTTCCGTCCCCAAAAGCGAGCCCTTTTTGCTTTTAAACAAAAGCCGCACCTTATCGTAAAAAATCTGCGGATAATTGCGCTGTATTTCGAGCGACGGCACCGGAATAACGTGTTTGCCTTCGACATGGCGCGAACGCAGCGCCGTTTCGATTTCTTCGCGCGTAGCAATATCTTCTATTTTGATGATTTCCTTAGGCTGCGGAATTTGAAGGCGCGCCGCAATCTTGTTTACCATCTTTTCGGAGGTGCCCAAAATCAATATCTTTTTGAAATTACGCGATTGCAGTGCCTTGGCCGCTTCGTCCCGGTGTTTTTTTTCGTCAAACAGGGCAACCTTGACCGCCGCCAAAAAGGTTTTTTCCCGCTTTGCCGAATGTCCCGCCACAATTTTGTCGTTTTTGATAAGGAGCCCGTCATCGATAATAAGTTCAATTCCCAGTTTTTCGCCCAACAGTTTGGCCCTGAAACTTTTGCCGGTCCCGCTTTCCCCCACCAGAGCATATACGCTGACCCTTTTAAACCGCCGAAAAAAATTCTTTACGCTTATCATCAAAACTCCGTATTTCGATTATACATCAGTTACGGAAATAAGAAAAGGGGAAAAAGACGCACGGTTTTATACATTTGAAAATACCTGCTTTACCGCAATCGTTTAATTTTGTGGATGAACCCGAACGGAAAAAAAGCGCCCCTTAAAAAGCGCTATACACGCCTTTCAAAGTAACCTGCTTTGAAACTGAAGTTTCATTTCAAAGCAGGCTTATAAAAAAATTACGCAGGTTATCGCCACTCCCTATACCATGTAGCATCGGTGTTTTCGAATGTTAAAGTTCCCGAATGTGTGTCGAGTGCTGCGATGCGGTTTATGTTTGGGTATACAGTATAACCCTGGTACCCCTCTATCGAGCTGAATATTGCACCGTCGTCGGCGATATACAAGACGCCGTCTTCAAAGCCGATAATGCGCCGTGCACCGTAAAAGCGGTCTTTAGGCTCACCCTCGAAACGATATATACGGGTTTCATGGGGACCGGAATATCTTTTATAGCTTTCCATAACGCCAAAGCCGTACCTGCCCGACTCGGTCATACTGCCGTTTTCGGTGTAGGTGTACTCAAGAACCCCGCCGTAAAAAGCTTTGCTGCCGTCATAGTCATACGGCGCGCCGATCGTAAAAACCATATACACTTTATTCCCGTACGCAAACATATCTTGGCATTGGCCGCTTTCATGGGGAATGGCTGGATCACCCGTTATGGGTATAATATCTTTTAAAGGATTTTGAACCGGCGTACCTACCCACCCGGGTGGTGTACCGGTCGGCCGATACATTTGTAGTTGCCCTCCTGCCGGCAAACTGCTATACACAAATAAATACCCGTTATAGGCGGCACAGGCTTTAATCGTACTAGAGGTAATAACGTGCATAAGGTTGCCGTTATCGTCTATTTCATAAAGAGTTGAGCCGCTCGACATATATACCTTTCCCGTTTTTAAGTCGGTTGTAAAACTGTCTACCGCGGTTACGCCGACGGGCAAAGATAGTTTTTTTTCATAATCGCCTTCGCTGGTATACCGCCGTATTACGACCGGGGGATCAGAATATGCTGCATACAGCCGACCCTTACCGTCCCGCGTAAAAAAAAGGTAGTCGCGGCCAGAGCCGGACTGTGCTATCTCAAGCGGAGTCCCGCCCATATTAAGTTTAAATGTATATGGTGCACTGCTGCCGTTCACCGAAAACGGTATCGGCCGCATGGACGCTATTACCTTGTTCAGTTTGACGGCAAGCTCGTTATCGCCGGCGTCTATTGTGCGGCCGGCTGAGCCCGTCCATTTTGCCGAAGGGGTAATAATCGAAACCGTTACGGTTACCGCTTCCCCGATCGGCAGCCGCTCCGAAATAATTTTCGGTTCGTCTTTTTCAAGCCGTTTTGTAATGGGCACGATGGAACTGCCTGTAATTTCGATTTGCATCGTGCTGTCCGCCAGTTCGGGAAGCCCGTTTGCACCAATGGCCCGTGCCGCACCGTTTTCAAAGTCGATGGTTAATACACCGTATTGGGGCACGGTAAGATTACAAGAAATAAGCGCCGCAAGCAGCACACCGAGTAATACCGGCGTAAATTTTGTACGCAATACCGAACTGCGTCCGTTGTACGTTTTTTTCATAAGTACCTCCAAATGTTTTATCGGTTAGGGGTGTTTTTTATAAAAGAGGAGCCCTTTAGCACCCTCCCCCCAAGTTCTATAGGGCTTTCTTTTTTGTTGAGAAACGGCAGATACACCAGTGTATACACTTTGAAAAAAGCACTCCTATATCCCTGCTGAAAGTAGTATAAAATAAAACATCAGCAAAATCAAGCGGTGGAGATAAAACACAGGGCTATGTACATACGCACAGCCCCCTAAAAACCACACATCTTAAAAAGGCACAACATTATGTTAAAAAAATCAACATACCCCCCTCACACGAATAATGAGGAAGTACGGTAATACGTAATCGGTAACCGGGTCTTTACCGGCGGTAAAGCCTTTGTGTTATCAAACGGTCTATCCATATTCGTTAAAAAGAAGACCGATTTCTAGCCATTTTGTATCCGAAAGACATATAAGGACTATAGGAGGTCGAATATGCCAAGAAAACCTTTTGAAGAACTTACCATTGCTGACGATTTTATGTTTTGTAAAGTAATGCAGAACAAAGGTTTATGCAAAACATTTCTCGAAATGGTCTTATCCGATAAAATAGGGAAGATCACCTACCTGTCGTCCCAAGATACCGTCTTTACCGGCTCGGAATCAAAATCGGTACGCCTCGACCTGCTGATAAAAGACGAAACCGGCAAATCCTACGACATTGAAATGCAGGTAAGCGATGAGCACAATATCCCCAAACGCATGCGGTACTATCAAGCCGCCATTGATATTTCGTTTTTGGACAAGGGTGCACACTACAAAACATTAA
>CAUTPO010000104.1:0-7748 GCA_963540475.1 uncultured Treponema sp.
CCCGGTTCAATTCATCCTCATACCAAATTCGAAGCCCAGATTTACGTTCTTTCAAAAGAAGAAGGCGGACGTCACAGCCCGTTCTTCTCCGGTTACAGACCGCAGTTCTATTTTAGAACGACCGATATTACCGGAACGGTGCATCTGCCCGAAGGAACCGATATGGTTAAGCCCGGCGATAACGTAAAAATTATCGGCGAACTTATTCACCCGATTGCAATGGATCAAGGTTTGAAGCTCGCTATCCGCGAAGGCGGACGAACTATCGCTTCCGGTCAGGTAACCCAGATTATCGAGTAAGGAATGTAAAGGCGGCGTCTGCATTTTTTTAAGCCGGCGCCGTTTTATATCTATTCGGAGGAATTGATGACAAAGGAAAAAATTCGCGTAAAACTTCGCGGATTCGATGTAGAGCTGGTAGATCAAAGTTCTAAGGCTATTGTTCAAGCCGTTCAAAAGGCCGGGGCAAAGGTATGCGGTCCTATTCCGCTTCCGACCCGGATCAATAAGTTTACGGTGCTCAGATCGCCGCACGTAAATAAAAAATCGCGCGAGCAGTTCGAGATGAGGACGCACAAAAGGCTTATCGATATAATCGAGCCTTCGACAGAGGTTATGAACGCTTTGATGGCTTTGGAATTGTCCGCCGGCGTTGATGTGGAAATTAAGCAATAAGAAAAAGGGTAGACGGCCTTTAATCAGGGGTGCGTACCTTAGGAGTGTTTAAATGATTGGACTGATTGGAAAAAAAATCGGTATGACGCAAATTTTTAACGATGTGGGGCATCTTATGCCGGTTACGGTAATACAAATCGAGCCTAACACCGTTGTTGCGCTTAAAGATAAGGAAAAATTCGGATATTCTTCCGTAGTTCTCGGTTTAGGCGAGCTGAAAGAAAAGCATACGAGTAAGCCCTACGCGGGACAATTCGGTGAAGGCGTAAAACCCTTGCGTCTTTTAAAAGAATTCCGCGACTTCGATAAAGAAGTTTCCGTCGGCGATAAGCTCGGGCTGGAAATGTTCGAAAACGTTTCTTACGTCGATGTAACGGCGGTTTCGAAGGGTAAGGGTTTTCAGGGTGTTATGAAGCGCTGGGGGTACGGCGGCGGACGTGCAAGTCACGGTTCGAAGTTTCACCGCGAAGCCGGTTCGACCGGTCAGTGTACAACCCCCGGACGGTCTTTTAAAAATACGACCATGCCCGGCAGAATGGGTTCGGACAGGGTTACCGTCCAAAATTTGCAGATTGTAAAGATTGATGCCGAGTTGGGTGTCGTAATGGTCCGCGGGGCTGTTCCCGGTAAAAAAGACGCAACGGTTTTTTTGAAATCGGCGGTTAAGCGGGCGCGATAAGGACGGTGGAAACTATGGAAAAGAAAGTCTATTCGACGGACGGCAAGGAAATAAGAACCATCAATCTTGACGATAAGGTTTTCGGTCTTCCCGTAAACGACGATGTTATTTACTATGCCATCAATAATGAATTGGCCAATAAACGGCTTGGAACGGCTTGTACAAAGGGGCGTGCCGAGGTGCACGGTTCCAATGCAAAACCGTACAGCCAAAAAGGTACCGGCCGGGCACGGCGCGGCGATAAAAAGTCTCCTTTGCTTGTCGGCGGAGGAACCGTCTTCGGCCCTAAACCGAGAGATTTCAGCTATTCTATGCCCAAAAAGGCAAAACGGCTGGCTATGAAATCGATTTTGAGTTTAAAGGCGCAAAACGACCGCTTGGTTGTAATCGAAGATTTTACGGTGGAAAGCGGAAAAACCCGCGATCTGGTCAAAATTTTGAATAATTTTGCAAAGGACGAGCGGACGGTTGTTATCTTAAAAGATGACGATTCTATGCTGAAAAGGGCGGGGCGTAATATTCCGCATCTTTCGTTTTTGGCTTATAACAGACTTCGTGCACACGATTTGTTCTACGGCCGAAAAGTCATAATGCTCGAAACGGCTGCAAAAAATCTTTCCGATTTTTACGCACCGAAGGAGGCTTGATAAGATATGGAATATACGGATATTCTTATTTCTCCGATTCTTACCGAAAAAAGCACGGAGCTGCGCGAGCAGGGAAAATATGTGTTTAAAGTAAACCCCAAGGCCGGTAAAATTCAGATAAAGGAAGCGGTGCGCCGTTTGTTCAACGTAAAGGTTGTCGATTGTACGGTCACCAATGTTCGGGGAAAAACGAAGCGTCTTCGCTATAAAGCAGGCAAGACCTCCGCTTGGAAAAAAGCGACGGTAAAACTTGCCAAGGGCGAAGAAATTAAGATTTTTGAAGGTGCATAGGCGTAAAAACGCTTGTGTAAAGGGGATGCAAAATGGCTCTAAAAGAATATAAGCCGATAACGCCCGGATTGCGCGGACGTATTGATTTGCGGAAAGATGAGATTACAGCTCAAAAGCCCGAAAAGTCTCTTACAAGCGGGGCTAAAAACAGGGCTGGCCGCGATTCAAGAGGACGCATTTCGGTTCGGGGGCAAGGCGGCGGACATAAACAGAAATACCGACAAATCGATTTTAAACGAAATAAATATGGTATTCCGGGCACGGTGCGGACGATCGAATACGATCCGAACCGCAGTGCAAATATTGCGTTGATTTTTTACGCCGACGGAGAAAAGCGGTATATTATCGCTCCCAAGGGCCTAAAAATCGGACAAAAAATTATGAGCGGAGAGATGGCGGCGCTGGACGTTGCAAACGCTCTGCCGTTGGAAGCAATTCCCGTAGGGTTTACCGTACACAATATAGAACTGACAATCGGACGCGGCGGACAAATGGTGCGTTCGGCCGGAGCGGGTGCCTTGGTTGCAGCTAAAGAGGGTGAATATGTTACCATCAAGCTGCCGTCGGGAGAAACCCGTTTGGTAAATAAAAAGTGCTATGCCACCATCGGCGAGGTCGGTAACGAAGATCACATGAATACGAGTCTCGGTAAGGCGGGGCGTTCAAGATGGCTGGGAATCAGGCCGACCGTCCGCGGTATGGCAATGAACCCGATCGATCACCCGCTCGGCGGCGGTGAAGGTCGCGGTAAGGGCCGCCATCCCGTTACTCCTTGGGGACAGCCGTGTAAGGGTTACAAGACCCGTAAAAAGCGCAATCCGTCGGACCGCTTTATCGTTTCAAGACGGAAGAAGAAATAGGGGGTTGGTAAGTGTCAAGATCAGTTAAAAAAGGCCCTTTTATTGAGAAAAGCCTTTTTAAAAACGTAAACGAGATGAACAAGTCGGGTAAAAAACGGCCGATCAAAACTTATTCCCGCTGTTCTACAATTATGCCGGAGATGGTCGGAAACACCATTTCGGTTTATAACGGCAAGGCGTGGATTCCGGTGTACATAACCGAGAATCTGGTTGGACATAAACTTGGCGAATTTGCTCCTACGCGGACATTCCGCAAGCACGCAAATTCCGACAAGAAGGTTGGGAAATAGGTGAATTAAGATGACGGAAAAGAAAGGATACAGAGCAACGGCCAAATTTCTTATCGCTTCGCCCACAAAGGTGCGTCCGGTTGCAAAGGTGGTAAAACGCAAAGCATATCCGGTTGCAATGGCGATTTTGGAAAATATGCCGCAAAAAGGGGCTGCGCTTATTTCTCAGACTATGAAATCCGCTGCGTCTAATGCTCTTTATAAAAATAAAAGTCTTGATGAGGATATGCTCTTTGTCAAAGATATTATGATTGACGAGGGGCCCCGTCTGAAGCGGATTTGGTGCCGCGGAAAAGGCCGTGCCGATATGCTTTTAAAGCGTATGTGCCATATCACGGTTATCGTCGATACAAAAGCAGGAGAACAATAATGGGACAGAAAGTACACCCGATAGGTTTAAGACTTGGGATCAATAAGACGTGGTCTTCCCGCTGGTATGCAGGCCCCAGAGAGTACGCCGACTTATTGCACGAGGACTTGAAAATCCGTGCGATGATTCAAAACCTGCCCGAATGTAAAAATGCCGATATTGCGGAGGTCGAAATTATCCGTCATCCTCAAAGGATAACGATTATGATTCACACCGCACGGCCCGGCGTGATAATCGGCGTAAAAGGGGCAAATATCGAAAGAATCGGTGCCGAAATACAGAAAAAACTCGGCAAAAAGGTTCAGATCAAGATTAAGGAAGTAAAACGCGCCGAATTGAAGGCTGCCTTGGTTGCCCAAAACGTTGCGCGGCAGCTTGCAGGCAGGGCTTCGTTCCGAAAGGTGCTGAAACAGGCCTGTTTTAATACGATGAGATCGGGCGCTCAAGGGATAAAGGTTAGAATTTCGGGCCGTTTGGGCGGTGCCGAAATGTCCAGAACCGAGGAAATGAAAGAAGGACGCGTTCCTCTTCATACCCTTAGGGCCGATATCGATTATGGGTTTGCTGAAGCCGAAACCACCTACGGCAAGATAGGTGTAAAGGTATGGCTTTACAGCGGAATGATGTTTGACGGCGATCAAAAAGACGACGCTGGAGCCTTGCTTAAAAAACAGCGAAGGCCGCGCAGTGAAAAGCCCGCTCAAGGCAGGGAGGCAGTAAATGGCATTAAGTCCTAAACGAGTAAAACATAGAAAGGTTCAGCGCGGAAGAATCAAGGGAGAGGCTACGCGGTGCAATAGCATCGATTTCGGCGATTATGCCCTTGTTGCTCTTGAACCGTTTTTGCTTACGAACAAACAAATCGAAGCCGCCCGTGTTGCGTTAAACAGAAAAGTCAAGCGCGGCGGTAAATTGTGGATTCGTGTTTTCCCCGATAAGCCCTACACCAAAAAGCCCGTCGAAGTACGAATGGGCGGCGGAAAAGGCTCCGTGGAACATTGGGTTGCGGTTGTAAAACCTGGAACGATTATTTTCGAATTAGCCGGCGTCGATCGGGATTTAGCGGAAGCCGCCATGCTTTTGGCCGGAAGCAAACTCCCCTTTAAAACACGGTTTGCAGAACAAATTCAGGCCGACTAAGGAGCGTTGTAATGAAAGCAAAATCAAAATACAAAGAAATGGCGTACGCAGAGCTTGTTTCGAAACGCAACGGGTTAAAACAGAAGTACATGGAGTTGAGATTTCGCGGTGTTGTCGGTCATCTCGATAACCCTGTCGAAAAAAGAATTATGCGTCGCGAAATTGCGATGTTGAATACGTTTATCCGCCAAAAAGAACTGGCCGGAGAAGACGTAAAGTAGGAGCAGTTCTGTGGAAACGAAAGAAAACGAAAAGAAGATAGGCAAGCGCGAGTTTGTGGGAATCGTAACCAGCGACAAGATGAATAAAACCATCGTCGTTGAAGTGCGAACCAAAAAACTTCACAAGCTGTACAAAAAATACGTATCGAGCCGTAAAAAATACAAGGCGCACGATGAAGAAAATTCGGCGCACATCGGCGATACCGTACGTATCGTGGAACACAAACCTATCAGTAAAAACAAGGCCTGGCGCTTGGCCGAGATCGTCGAACGGGCGAAGTAACGGGAGAGGGTAAATGATACAGGTTGAAACAAGATTAAACGTTGCCGATAACTCAGGCGCCAAACTCGTCGAATGTATTAAGGTTATCGGCGGTTCAAAACGCAGATATGCAGGGATAGGAGATATAATCGTTGTGGCGGTAAAGGAAGCACTGCCGACGTCGGTTATTAAAAAAGGAACCGTAGAAAAGGCCGTTATAGTGCGCGTTTCCAAAGAATACCGCCGCCCCGACGGGACGTATATCCGTTTCGACGATAACGCATGCGTTATTATCGACGACAATAAAAACCCCAAGGGAAAGCGTATTTTCGGTCCGGTTGCCAGAGAACTTCGTGATAACGATTACATGAAGATTATTTCTCTTGCCCCCGAAGTCCTTTAAGGAGAGCTTTATGACAGGAAAAGTCAAAATTCACCGTAATGATACCGTTGAAGTTATTGCCGGTAAAGAAAAGGGAAAAAGAGGCGAAGTCGTAAAAGTTCTGCGGGAAGAAAACAAGGTTATAATCCGCGGACTTAATATGGTAAAAAAGGCTATGCGCAAAAGGAGCCAGCAAGACCAAGGCGGAATTGCCGAAGTCGAAGCTCCCATCTCTGTTTCCAATGTTATGATACTATGTAAAAAATGCGGAAAAACCCGTATTGCATACGAAATAAAGGACGGCAAAAAGGGAAGAATTTGCCGTAAGTGTGGAGAAGCGTTGTAATGAGTAATTATGTACCTCGGCTTAAGAAAGTCTATACAGAAGTAATCATGCCTGAGCTTAAAAAGGAATTTGAATATACTACGGTTATGCAAATCCCTAAACTGAAAAAAATTGTTGTAAGCATGGGCGTTGGTGTGGCTCTCACGAACAGGAAACTACTTGATGCTGCAGTAACTGACCTTGAAATAATTACGGGTCAAAAAGCTGTGAAAACAAAGGCAAAAAAGAGTATAGCAAACTTTAAACTTCGTGAGGGAAATGAAGTCGGAGCAATGGTAACGCTGCGCGGTGCAAAGATGTATGAATTTTTGGACCGTTTTATCAACATTGCTTTGCCGCGTGTTAAGGATTTCCGCGGTGTAAACCCGAACGGTTTTGACGGACGCGGAAATTATTCGGTGGGTATTACCGAGCAGATTATCTTTCCGGAAATAGACTTCGATAAAATCGAACGCATTTCGGGATTGAACGTTAATGTAGTAACGTCTGCCGCAACCGATCAGGAAGCAAGATCTCTTCTTGCAAAGTTTGGTATGCCCTTTAGGAAGTAGGAGAGGATTTCATGGCTACAAAAGCAAAAATTAATCAGGCGAACAGAAAGGCGAAGTTTTCTACACGGCAATATAACAGATGCAAGGTTTGCGGACGCCCGCGGGGGTATCTGCGAAAATTCAAGATGTGCCGTGTTTGCTTTAGAAAATTGGCGAGCGAAGGGCAGATCCCCGGTGTTACAAAGTCAAGTTGGTAGGAGGAAAAGATGAGTGTTTCAGATCCTATAGCAGATATGCTCACGAAAATTAGAAATGCCGCTTCCGCCGGTCACGAATCGGTCGATATTCCCGCATCTAAAATGAAATGGGAAATAATCAGCATTCTGAAGTCGGAAGGGTATATAAAAAACTGTAAGAAGGTGGCGCAGGACGGCAAGGACAGTATCCGCGTTTCGTTAAAATACGACGAAAAGGACGTGCCGGTCATTCACGGTATAGAAAAGGTTTCTACTCCGGGCCGCCGCGTGTATGCAGGGTATAAGAATTTGCCGAGGGTATATAACGGATACGGTACGCTTATCGTATCGACTTCGAAGGGTATTATAACCGGCAAATCGGCCGGAGAAAGCCGTGTCGGCGGCGAACTTATTTGCAAGGTTTGGTAGGAGGCGGATATGTCAAGAATCGGAAAACTGCCTGTTGCTATTCCTGCAGGCGTAAAAGTAAATGTTGCAAACGGCGCTTTTACCGTAGAGGGGCCTAAGGGAAAACTTTCTCAAGTCTATCATACGGACGCCGTCGATATTAAGGTAGAAGGTTCGGAGGCTGTCGTAACCCGCAAAAACGACGAGCTTCAAACGCGGGCCTATCACGGTCTTTACAGAAGCCTTTTGAACAATATGGTAACGGGTGTCAGTTCAGGCTTTACGAAGACCCTCGTTATAAACGGGGTCGGTTACCGGGCCGAGGTTCAAGGTAAGCTCCTTGTTATGGCCTTAGGCTACTCGAACGATTTTTGTGTGCTTATTCCTGAAGGAATAGACGTAAAAGTCGATCAGTTAAAGATTATTATTTCGGGTGCTTCGAAAGAAGCC
>CAUTPO010000105.1:0-7742 GCA_963540475.1 uncultured Treponema sp.
CGATGATACTGCAGATCATGCGGGAAAGTAGGTTGCTGCATGGCTTTTTTTTATTCGTGCGGAGGGTTTAATACCCTGACGCTTGCGTCGTAACATGAGGGTATTAAAGCCGACTGCAACCACCTCGTCAAAAATGTACATCCTTGTACATTTTTGACTGCGAGTTTTTTGCAAGGCAAAAAACTCGTTTCTGTTTGGAACCACCGGCATCCTGCCGGATATCCCATACCGTGCGAAACATTGAGCACTGTACCCCGACGCTTGCGTCGGGGTTGTTGATTTCTATCCCAACTTTCCGCTTAATTCTTATCCGCTTCTTGATTTTTTTTTGTTTTTTTGTATAATAGATTAAACAGGACCTTTATTTTCCGCATTTTTTTACCGATAATTAACGAAAGAACACGTGGTAAAAAAAGTCCGAAAAGACTTCGATATATCAAAATGAAAAAGACTCATATTTTTTTTACAGGAATTTTTAGTTTTCTCTTTTTAATCGGTGCGGTATTGTTTTCTCTAACTTATAATTCGAAAGAAAGCATAGATGACGATTTTGTGGACAGCGGTGTAGGCGGCGGGGATACGGCTCTTCCGACTTTTCGGCCCGATAACGAAATTTCCGATATCGCAATGCCTGCTTTGGACTATATAGTATACGCCGTAAAGCAGGGCGATATGGTAGGCGAGATTGCCGCAAAGTACGGTATCAGTCAGGACGCAATTATCAGCGTGAACAGACTACGCAATACGCGAAGTCTTCAGATAGGACAGCTTTTGAAGATTCCTTCGCTGGACGGTATTGCATATACCGTAAAAAAAGGCGATACACCCGGAACTCTTGCCGATAATTATAAAATATCGCTTGAAAAACTGGCTTTGGTTAATAATATTTCAGATGATAATGTTTTAAAAGCAGGGGCTGCGGTCTTTTTGCCTGATGCGAAGCTGGATTGGATTACGATTCAGGAAATAAACGGGGATCTTTTTAGAACTCCTATTCACGGCGGTTATAGAATTACTTCCCGCTACGGTTGGCGGCGGGATCCGTTTACCGGAATGCGCAGTTTTCATAACGGGATAGATCTGGCAACCCACCGCGGAACGCCTATTTACGCGGCACTTGTAGGAACGGTTGTCGCTACCGGCTATAGTAAGGTGTACGGCAATTACGTGATAATACGGCATCATTCGGGGTACCAAACCCTTTACGGCCACATGCAGTCTATTTTGACTTCGCGCGGAAATTACGTTACACCTCAGGTAAAGATAGGTACCGTCGGTACGACCGGAAGAAGTACGGGGCCGCACCTTCATTTTACCGTATATAAAAACGGGGCGACTATAAATCCTGCTGCCGTCTGGAACTGATATCGGGTAAAGCATTATCGGACCTTTCCCTGAAAAATTTTCAACTGAATGAATTTACTTCGTATTTTCCGAAAAAAAGTTCATCGTTTTTAATTTCGGTTTAAGTCAAATTTTTTTATAAAAAAGTCGAGATTTTTACCTACAAACAGAGCAGAGAACACGCTGACAAAAACCGCAAAAATAAGAGCGAATGGGATCGTAAAGGCCAGCCCGAACGTCTCGGCTGCCCATCTTCCGATATGCGTAAACGGAAGGGAGGAAAAGCCTATAATCATAATGATACCCGTAATTACCCACGGAAAAATCCGAACCTCCGGCAGTTTTGCCCCCGAATCGGTCTGCATTGCGGCGACGGCCTCGTGTATCTTAAGCATGGTTTTTTCTGTAAGAGTGTCGTCGAAGTTTTTGGCAGAAGCAATCCGCTTTGCATATAAATCCGAGGCCTTGGTCATTGCTCTTATGAGGCTGCGGCATTTTTTGCACTGCAAAATATGAAAGATGACGGTGAGGGGTACCGGCTCGTGTTTATCGAGGGACATATACGTATCAATGGCTTTATCGCATGTCATAGGCAAAATTCAGTTTGAAAAATACGGGATATGCAGCACTTTCCTGACGGGAAGAAAAACCTTGTTCTTCCAGTGCCGCTTTTAAAATCTTTTTAGCCCTGAAAATATGTGACTTTACCGTGTTTATCGGCAGGCCTGTTACCGATTCTATATCGCTGTACGGCATATCGTAAAAAAAGTATAAATCGATACATATCCTGTATTTTTCAGGTAGGCCGTCGATGGCTTTCCGTATCGAAACTCGTGCACAATTTTGGATATGCTGCTCTTCCGGTGTTAGACCCGCTGCGCTGATTTCGAAATCTTCAAAGGCAGAAACGAATTCTTTTTTTCGTTTGACCGAATTGATAGCAGAATTATAGGCTATCCGCATAAGCCATGTGGAAAAAGACGATTCGCCTCTGAATTTGGGTAGTGCGGAAAAAGCCTTTAGCATAATATCCTGCACAAAGTCTTCCGCATCGTCATGATTTTTAAAAAAGCTTATACCAAGCGCATACACCCTTTTTTGATATTTTGAAACGAGTTTACTGAACGCTTCGCGGTCTCCCGACAAAACGGCTTTGCATAGAAGAAAATCTTTTATGGCTTCAGGTGTTTTTTTGTTTAAAAACCGAGACAGCTTAATCATCGGTATTTTCCCTACGCCGTATTTTTACGGAAACAAAATAAGAAACCAAAAGGCCGATACCGCAGCTCAAGGGAACGAGTCCGCCTAAAAGAATGTAGCCAAGGCCTTCGATTATGGCAAAAAGAACGGTAAGTACCAGCCCTATTATCAGTAATAATATGCCCGAAATAAGGCAAAAAATTCCCAAATTGAATTTCGATGGAATGTAGGTCTTTGTTTCTATTTGCAGAATAATTTGTTTGTTTCTCCAGAAAAGGTAGAAAAAAACAAGCACTCCGACTATTACGATTCCGACGATGGGAATAACCGTAATAATAATTTGTGCTGCCGGAACAGGGCTTTCTTTCATACTGTCCTCCGAATTCGAAAAAGCGCCGGCTAAAACTGAAAGGGCATTTAACCTGCGCCTGTATATTAGTTTAAAATCACGAATTCCTTAAAATAAAGGTTTTTAACCTTGGATAAGTCCAATAGTTCGTTTATGTTGTGCAGTAGTTCTTTTTTGATCGTTTCGTCAGGCATCGTATACAGTTCGTATACCGATTTTGTCGAAAACCAGTTTAAAACGACGGTCCGTATTTCTTCTTTTTTTTGAATGAGCTCTTCCTGAAAGGCCTTATCGTCTCCATTGTATTCCAAAACGGGCGATACAACCGCCGCTCCGGCCTGTTTGTCCGCCGTAAGGATACGGATTCGGCCCAAATCATCAAAAAGATTTTTGGTTACGGTATCCTTAAAATCAGGCCACTCCGTTTTTTCGGTCTTGTTTGTGTTTATGCCCAGTATTGTTCCCGAAACAAGTATTATAATTAGTGCAGCGGTAATAAAAAGAAGAATCTTGTATACCGTTTTCGATTTTTGTTCCAATTTTTGTCCTTTGGTTTTCCGCATGGTTATATTATAGTAAAAGAAATTAAATTTGACAAGTGCGGGGTGATTTTATCTTTAAAAAAGACGCTGTTGAAACACAGTGATAGAGCCCCCTTATAAGCACTGTTAAAATGTCCCCATAATAGGCCTGTTCGATAACTTGCTTGTCAAAGAGAGGCCTGCGAGTTCAAACTTGCACAAGATAGCACGATTTTGAACATCGTATTTCAAGGTAACCTGTTCCGAAACTGAAGTTTCTAAACCGAATAATTGGAGGAAGTAAAAGGTGTTTTATGTGATGGAGGCTATAGTGGAGAACTATTTGCAATGCAGTAGAGGCTTTTTTAGGAGAACAGGTAAATGTACAAGGAAATAAAACGAAATAAATTACATACAGTTCCCCTTATTCCCAAACAATGGAAAGTAAAGATAAATTTTGCCCGCCCTGAAAAATAAAAACAACGAAGGCTTTGATTGCCGATATTCAAGCCGTCAAAAACGATATGGGTATGGCGTTTATCATTCTTATAAAAGACTGCCGAAACATCAAAAAACGTTAATTTCAAAGACTAAAAATTCAGCCCGATTCGGCTTATCAGATGTAAATGTCGGTGTTTCCTGTTCTTCCCACCGTATTCTTGCTTATTTTCCCTTGCAGAACCGTTTTAAATATAGTAAAATACTACGTATGAGTACTTTAATACAGCCTAAAATTTTAAAAGGGTTTCGGGACTTTTTGCCCGATGCAGAAATAAAAAGAGCCTTGCTTGTCGAAAAACTCGTAAAGGTGTTCAGATCGAGCGGTTTTGTTCCTATCGATACGCCTGCGCTCGAATATTCGGAAATCCTATTAAGAAAAAGCGGCGGTGAAACGGAAAAACAGGTTTTCAGGTTTACGGACAACGGCGGACGCGATGTGGCACTCCGTTTCGATCTTACCGTGCCCTTGGCCCGCTACATAGCGGAGCACCATTCGGAAATATACTTTCCCTTTAAACGCTATCACATAGGCAAGGTATGGCGGGGCGAAAAACCGCAGGCTGGCAGGTACCGGGAATTTATGCAGTGCGACTTCGATGTGCTCGGTTCCGACTCTGCCGCGATCGACTTCGAAATCCTAAACCTCATACAAAAATCGTTGTGCGCCATAGGTGTTTCCGATTTTAAAATACACGTTTCCCACCGCGGTATCTTTAACCGCTTTTTGGAAGCCGTCAATTTAAAAGAGAAAAGCGAAGAAGTACTCCGCATTGTCGATAAACTTTCTAAAATCGGAAAAGAAAGTGTCTTGGAACTTTTAACCGAACTGTCGTCGGAAACAACTGCTGCAAAGATACTGGATTATGTTTCGGGAGCAGACGAAAAAAACGGAGTACGGGACTTTGAACAAACGCTCTTACATCTTGAAGACCTTGCAGGAGGGCCTGCAGAAGACAGCCTAAGAATGCGGGAAATTTACACCCTGTTGTGCGCCTGCGGTATACAGGACCGTATCATCTTCGATCCGTCTATTACACGCGGCCTTGACTACTACACGGGCATCGTATACGAAACATTTTTAACCGAAATGCCCTCTATCGGCTCGGTGTGTTCAGGCGGCCGCTACGATAACTTAACCGGCCTTTATATGAAAGAATCCGTTGATGGGGTCGGCGCAAGTATAGGCCTTGACCGACTGCTTGCGGCCTTGGAGCAGCTTGGGGAAGCAAGGGCGCGAGGCAGCTTTACGGATGTACTCATTTTCTCTTCCGAAAAAACGGAGACGGCATTATGCTACCAAGCCGCCCGATATTTGGAAGAACAAAAGATAAATGCCGAAGTCTATCCTGAAGCAAAAAAAATGAACCATCAATATGCGTATGCGGAAAAAAAAGATATTCCCTTCGGCATTTTTATTCGGGAAGATCAGGCAGGCGGCTCCATGCAGAATGCTGGCGGCATATCGATAAAATTGAAAAACCTCTCAGACCGGAGCGAAAAAGAAATTCTTTTAAAAGAGGCTGCCGCTTTTATTCTGAGGGTACCTTTTGAAGATCGGAATTTTTTTGAAGGCCCCTAAAATTAAGAGGAATGTATGCAAAAACCAAAAATGATTATCTTCGATTACGGGAATACCCTCGTGTACGAAAAAAAACTGGATATGGAAAGAGGCTTCCGCGAATTGTATACACACATAATCGAAAAGCCTGCACAGTTTACCTTTTCCGAATTCTACACGGAGGGTTCTGCTATTTGGGAAAACGTGAACCGCAGGGCGGTGGAAAACGATGTGGAAATTCACTGCCACAATATATTTAATGCCATCTTTCACAGTCTGAATATACGGCTTGGTCTGCCTTATACTGAATTGGAAGCGATTTTTTGGGAAGCCCTTGCTCCTGCAATGGCCATGCCCAATGCCGAAAAAATGCTCGATTATCTTAAAGCGGAAAATATCCGGACTGCCGTTATCAGCAACATCGTTTTTTCCGAAAAAGCCTTAACCATCCGTTTAAACACCTATCTTCCGAAAAACGGCTTTGAATTCGTCATAGCCTCAAGTGAATACGGCTTTAGAAAACCCGATGCCGTGCTTTTTAAGACCGCCTTAAAAAAAGCAAACCTCACCCCCGAAGAAGTATGGTTCTGCGGAGACAATCCGCGGGCCGATGTTATAGGGTCGGCCGGTGCGGGCTTACGACCCTTTTTGTTCGAGTCCGATTTAAAATGCCCCTATATGAACGATTCGCACATTGTTCCCGGCTGCGAATTTACCCGTATACGGGATTGGACCGAATTAACGGACATACTGAAAACCGGTCTGTAAGGGGGCGCCGAAAGGCTTATTCTGCTTATTATAGAGTCAAAATGACACATAATTACTTGCTTTTTTGACACAGTTGCAATATTTTGTCCCACTCTTGTTAAACGGCCATAAAATTTTGCCGTTTTATACAACAAACAGAATTTTAAAAATTTTATAACTTCATATCAGATATAGAGTTATAAAATTGCGAAAAAAAGTACGCCGAGATGTTTTCACTTAGCACGGAAATTGCTAGTATATAGACAAGCCGATGGCAATACCACGGCGAAATCTTAAAAATTACAAGCAGGAGGTGCTTTATGAATGACTTAAGTATTTTTAGTCCGTCCTTTGCGGACAACTTTATCGATGCTTTTGAGAGGGGATTAGATACGAATTTCGGAATCTTCGCTCCGTTAAAAGGTGCGGCACAAAAAATGCCCAGCGTAGACGTGCGCGAAACGGATAAGTCCTATGTGATGGAAATCGATTTGCCCGGCTATACGGAAAAAGACGTCGAAATCAGTTTAAAGGACCGGTCGCTTACGGTTTCTTCTTCACATAAAGAAGAAAAAAAAGAAGAGCGCGGCGGCTATATCATCAAGGAAAGAAGCTCGAGGCAGTTTATGCGGCGCTTTACCTTGCCGCAGGATATCGCAAGTGAAGCGGTTTCGGCTAAGTTCGAAAACGGCGTTTTGACGATCGATATTCCGAAAAAACCCGACACGCAGCCCCGTCAAATCGAAATTAAAAAACTGTAACGGTTTTTACAAGGCGGGCTTAAAAAAGCCCGCCTTGTGAACCGTATAATAAACTAAGATGCACCATCGGTGCTGCTTAATTTAATCAAGACAATGTTGTCTAAAATAAGCAACTGAAAGGATTTTCAAATCCTGAAGGTGCTTATTTTTTGCCGTTTCTCAATAAAATGAGAAAATGTTTTATAATAAGCGACGTTTGCCGCAAGGTAAACTCGCCGTGTTTTTAAGAGGTACTATTTGACCGCTTAAAATAACCCTTCATTTAAATTCAATAGATGAACAAAATATCAGAGCCTTTGTTTCCCGCCACGGAAATCAATTTTCAGAGATCCTTTGTATATAATTCTACAGTAAAATGCTATTTTCGCTATTTTTACAGATTTTGTAGTAGAAAATAGTAGAAAAATCGTAATTTTTTTCTAAAAATTCCATGAAAACTATTCAGCACTAATATAATCTTTCAAAAATTGATTTCCGTGGTTTCCCGCTCTTGAGGCTTTTTTCAGGATATGGTAAAATCCGTATTATAGTGGCATACAAGGAGTTGCGATAAACAGTTCGGCAAGAAATTCAGCCTCACTGTTTATCTTCGATTTTTGTGCTTTGCACAAAATATCGTTTTATTAATTGTGCTTTTTTGCTTCGCTGCAAAAGCACGGCTAAAAACTTTTTTCGGATATTCATATATCCTGCAAAAAGTTTTTATAGGAGTTGCGATAAACAGTTCGGCAAGAAATTCAGCCTCACTGTTTATCTTCGAT
>CAUTPO010000106.1:0-7581 GCA_963540475.1 uncultured Treponema sp.
TTTTTCGATTTATATAAAATAGTTTTTCCAAGGCCGTTTTTCCGTATTCGGGCCTTTAAATACAGCGTAAGGCTTATGCTCGTGCCCGCCGTTATCAAAAGAGTTGCAAGTAGACAGCCGATATAACCGAACAGTTTTAAAAAATAATAATCGGCAATATAATTAAAAAAAATACTGATAAAAGAAACAAGAACCGCAATGTTTCCCTTTTTTTCAAGATGGAAAAGCGAGGTGGAACTTAACTGCATCCAGCGGAAGGGAATGGTCAGGGCGACTATCGTTAAAACCGTAACGAATTCGGAAAAACCCGTTTCCAGCTTTACGTTCATTTTAAGTGCAAAAAACAGTGCGGCAGAGAAGAGCGCTGAAATCAGCCCTGTAATTATTCCGCAATAAAGCGATAAAGAAACAAGCCCTGTTCTGATGTTTTTCGACCGGTATCGTGAAACGGTAATTAGGCAGGTCGGAATAACCGCAAACGCAAGAATGGAATCGAAGACAGCTATTTGGGAGAAAAACGAAATCAAGATGACGGCTTTGGGAAAATTACGCAAAAAATAAAAGTCGGTTTGGGTCAAAAGCCTTGAAAAAGCGAGGGAAATAAGCATAGGAAAAAACACCTTTCCCCACATTCCTATTGCCGATTTTTTGAAAAACATAATCTGTCCTTTTTTTGCCTTGCATTCGGTATGCCGGCAGCTTAGCGTATTTAAGGCTGTCCGTACTGTGCGCTTCTTGTATTCAACTTGCCTCGTGTGCCCTTATAAGGCCCTTTTTAGCCGTTTTGCAATCTGCCATGCCGTCTTTTCGGCGCTTAGGGCGCCCGGTTCTACTGTTAAGGCGGCTATGCGCCTGTACACGGCAATCCTTCTTGTATACACTCCGTAAAACCGCTTTTCGGCCGCTCTGTCATTCTTGCCGCCGCTTTTTAAATCCTGACCTAAAAAGGCGGGGTATGCACCGGCCCAAGCCGCCTGCCTCTTTATTCTTTCGAAGATAACGGCCGGTTCCGTATCGACTAAAACCGTGTTTGTGCTGCCGTCTAAAACCGAAACCGCCTCGCTGTTATCGGCAAAACCGCCGCCCGTACTGATAACCGCCTGTTTGCCGCCGAAAAATACTTCTTTAAATACGGCGAATTCTTCGGTTCTAAACGCCTTTTCGCCTAAGGCTGCATATAAAGCGGAAATTTTACAGCCGTGTTTTTTTTCAAGTTCCGCATCGGTGTCGAAAAAGGGCACGGCAAGAATTTCTGCAAGCGCCTTTCCCGTTTCGGTTTTTCCGCAGCGGCTCATTCCGATCAGGCAGATTACATTCATCTTTTTATCATATAACAAAACATAAAAAGAGTCAGCCCGTGCTTATCGTCCTTCACGGAAAAGATAGATTGAGCCTTAAAACGGCCGTTTTTCGGAAAAACCGGCTGAAATCCTTCAACGAAGAACCTAAAAAACGTCAGGACAAAATGGGGAAAAACGTAAGGAGAAAAATAAAAAACGTCCGACGAAAATAAAAAAACGTCCGACGTTTTTTTTGTTTTCGCCGGACGAATTCTTAAACCGCCTGCCCGTTTTTGGAAAGCCGGTACAAGGGGGCGTCTTTTAAACGTCAGAAAAACGTTTTTTTATGGCCTGAATGCGCGGCAGGACTTCGAAAAAGGCGGTTACAAGGCTCGGGTCGAATTTTTTCCCGGACATATTCCGTATTTCTTCCAAAACCTTTTCTTCTTCCCATGCCGGTTTATACACGCGCGGAGAGGTCAGGGCGTCGTACACGTCGGCTAAAGCGACAATCCGTGCGCCGATCGGTATTTCTTTTTCCTTTAAACCTGCGTTTTTTCCCGTTTGGGCGTCCGGTTTTAAGGCCGCACCCGTTTCAATGTCGATGTGTCCCGGGTATCCCGTCCCGTCCCAATTTTCGTGATGGCGCAGGGCTATATCGCTTGAAAGCTTGTCCAGCTCCGATTCGAAGGGAATAAACAGTTTTGCGCCGAGCCATGTATGGGCTTGCATGGCCTTAAATTCTTCTTCGGTTAGGCGCCCCGGCTTTTTTAAAATGGAATCCGAAATGGCTATCTTTCCCACGTCGTGCAAAAGGGCCGCTATTTTAAGCGAATCCCGATAGCAGGCCTGTTCTTGCTGCGGAACCTTATTGTTAAAGGCCCATCTATCGTATATTTCCACCGAATAGTTGGCCACACGGTTAATGTGCATTCCCGTTTCCGTCGGGTCTCGCAGCTCTGCCATCTTAATCATACGCATAATCATCGAGCGGGTTAAAAAGGCATGTTCTAAGGCCGTGCCGGCATGGGTTGCAAAATGACTGAGATATATTTCGTCATCGTGGGTAAAGGTACGGACGTTTCCCTCTTTATCGAGGGCGTTTAGTACCTGTAATACCCCCAAAAGACTGCCCGACGCCGCCTGTAAGGGAATGGTCAGCATAGAAACGGTCTTGTATCCCGTTTTTTCGTCGGTAGTTTTGCCGAAGGTGTAGGGCTTGTTTTTCGGTATTTTATACACGTCGGGGATGTTGATAAGCTGTTTTGTAATGGCGGCGCAGCCTGCAATCGTTGACTTATCGATGGGAAAGTCGAAAAAAACAAACGGCAGCTTTTGTCCCTTAGGCAACTCGTTTTGCATGGTGTCGTTTTGGGCATAGTTTATCAAAAGACGGTTGTCTTTTGCCACATAAATGGAGCCTGCATCGGCATTGACGACGCTGCGTGCCTCGGTTAAAATGTGCTCCAAAAGGATATCGACGTCCTGAATATTATGCAGAAGAGATTCCGTTTCGATTATTTTTATGAGGATTTCTTCTTTTGATAAGTCGGTGTAAGTTTTATTTTTCATTTTTTGTAAACCCTAATGGACGGAAATTCCCTAAAGCGGGCGTATCGGTGTTTTTTCGATACGGACACATTCAAGTGGCCTTTTTCCCTAAATTTTCCGTGTAAATACGATAGGATCATCTCCTGTCGGCAGTATTTCGCTTATATTTAACTGAATTTTGGTTAAGGTTATCGTTTGCCTCAGCTCCTGTTCTTCAAAATTCAGCAAATAAAAGCTGTTTTTATTTTCGGCATTTTTCATTTGTAAAATAGGCTTTCCGTTAATATTTATGATGTCAAAATAGCCTGAAGTAGAGGAGCCGTCCCTTTTTAAACGGTAGGTGTTTTTGTGCAGTTCAAGGACGGAGCCGATAGAACCTTCCCATTCATTCGGCGATTTTAAGATATACGCTTTTACGTTTGCGGCAGGATCATCGGCCGCTGCCGCCGTTTGCAGCTGTCCTGTGTTTTTTTTGTAAGAGCCGTTCCACAAGGAGTCGGTTGCAAACCTGATCCGTGCGACGTTTTCGGTTACGCGCACTTGAATTTCGTCTATTCCCTTGATTTCGGCGTCAATTCTGCGGATAATATTCGGAATGGACTTGTTATTTGCATTAAAAAAAAGGCCGTAGCGCCTCGGCAGGGTTGACTGTATTTCGTAGACCTCTTCGGTTCTGTCGATATTAAATATGATAATGCCGTTTTTTTTGTCAAAATAAATGCTCCGATCGGCGGTTCCGCCCGGTACGGAAAGGTTCCAAACCCCGGATAAAAATTCCGCAAACGATTCGGTGCTTCCCGTTTGCAGGCTGCGAAGCAGTCTGCTTTCTATTTTTTCTCCCGGAATCTTTATTTCTCTGCCTTTTTCGTACTTGTTTGTTTTGGCGCTCCACAGGTATTCTGTTTGGATTTGGTTGAGGGTATTCGGGGTTTCGGGGTCGGAATTATACGTATAAATGCGATAGTCTGCAAAGGTTTTTGCCTTTTCCGCCTCCCTTCCGCCATACGGGTCGGCTGTACTGCCCGTTTCGTCAAAGCGGATTTGAATATCGGCGTGCAGGTCGGCAATTTGGTCGAATTCCAAGGCCTCTTTTTTGTCTTTCCGTATTTTTTGAATGGAAAAGTTTTGGCCGTTATCCGAGCTCATTCCCGAATAGACGATTGCAGGCAGGGAGTCTTCCAGTTCCATTGCATAAAAGGTCAGCGATTTCGGCTGTGTTACGGCGGTTCTTATTTCCTCCGTCCGCTCCCATTTGCGGGTAATGGGGTTTTGTATCGAAATTATCAGGTACAAAAACGGGTCTAAAAGCTTTTTTACGGCGATTATCTGATCATCTACGCCGTCTCCGTTTAGGTCTGCCGAAAGGGCATCCGTGAAAATTTCGTCGTTGTACAGTTCCAAAAAGATTTTTGCATCGCTTGTGTCCCGCTCCGCTTCGGCCGAGGCTTCCGTTATGCCGTTTATGCGGGAAAAAGCGGCCGGGATAATGGTCTGCGTTACCGGTTTTTCGGCTTGTACCGTACGGCCCGTGCCGAATTTTAAAAAGGCGAGTATGCCGAGCATGACCGCCAAGGCGCAGATAACCGCCGTGTATACCGTGTTTTTTATCATATTCGGGGTGTAATCCTTATGGCGTGTTTTGTTTGATGAGGGCTTCTTTTTCGTCGGCCTTTGTCCGTTTTTTGCCCTCGTTGTCTAAAATGTCTGCGTACAGCCGCTTTGTCGTATCGACGACGCGATCTTGAATGTCCATATCCAGCGTAATTTCGTACCAGTTATCATGTTTTATTATGCGCGCTTCGGCAAGATACGGGCTTTTAAAACGCGCCTGTTTTCCCGCATATCGGGAGGTATGGGGGGCGTCTTGTTCAAGGTCGGTTATTATAAGCAGAATCTTGTGCCGTCCGTTTGAGCCCCTTTTTTTTACGGCGGTGTTTATCGCGTCGAGGGCGGTGCCGATGTCCGTGTATTTGCCGTTAGGTTGTATACCTGCGACGGCGGCTGCGATTTTTTGCCGGTCGCTTTGGTCTTTTATATCGACGGAAAGCAGGTGTTCGGGCTTTTCGTAAAACTGATATACGCTGACCCAGTCGCCGTCTGTGAGCATTTGGCCGATAAGCTCATCGAGCGTCCACCTTTTCAGGCTGTCGAATTTGCCGGGGTTTTCCATCGAAAGCGACTTATCTATCATCAAAATTATATCGACGGGTATCGTTCTTTCACCCGCTGCCAAGGCAAACAGCAGGACCGTACCGAAAAACACCGCTAAAAATACGCTTTTTTTTCCCATAAGCCTTCCTTTTCCTCGAAATATGCGGATATTATACATCATATTGAAAAAAAAATCATTAATTTCGGCTTAAATTTCTTTACATTATGTAAAATATATTATATAATTAAACATAGTACCGAATGAGTGAGCTTATAGAAAATTGTCGAATCGAAGGAGATAGTAATGGCAAATTTAGATCTACCACAGAGTCCGAATGTCTTCCATCCTGAAAAGCCCAGTGCCGTAGGATCAAGGAACTCTTTGGCTCAAGATTATAGGGATCAGCAGAAAGAAGTAAATCAGCTGATAGAAGAAGAAACCAACAAGGTGTTGCACCACTTGACCACAAAGCTGCCTAAAGAAGTTCTTGAGCGCTTGGACGTAATGGGCGGGGTCAAAGAAAAGCTGTACAACTATTTTAACCAAAATTACCAGAATATGTTTAACCGCTATATGGTAACAGCCGAAGACGAGATGCTGAAAAAGGTACGCGGCTTTATCGATCGGGAGGAAATGAAGGTTCTTGACCGGTATACTCCGAAAGAAATTGCGAACCTGCTCGACGCAGTAGGCGGTGCCGATAAGTTTAATACGGGCGAAATCGAAAAGTCCATCGTTAATATGTACGGCCATTTGCAAGGACATGTTCAGCGCGGCGTAAACGATCTGGAAACCTTGACCAATTCACTGTTGCGGCAAAAGACCGATGTCGGAGCCTTTGTACGCGGCGAAAATGCGTATTCCATCATTAAATGCGCCTTTAAAGACAACCTGTATAAGCCTAAAACCGTAACCGACGTAAAGCTTTCGGTCAATATTTTGGATACGGAGCTGATAAGTCCGATCTTCCAATATCAGGCGACGGTCGAATATCTTATAAAAGACCTTTTGTCCAATTATTATATGGATGCAATCGATAAAGAAATCGAAAAGATGAAGGACGAAAGAATCGATAAGGGGCTTGAAGAGATGTCCGACGGGGCTGTCATTTTCGAGAAGATGAAGAAGGTTCCGGCCCTGACCGACGACGATGCCGATAATCCTAAGAGCAAACGGTACGACCTTGTTTCAAAGCAGCTTATGGAACGGATCAGCAATCTCCGTGCGGAAATCGACCCCGAAGCCTTCGATCAGCTGAATATCCGAGAAAATCTTAAAAAGATTATTGATCTTGAAAATATTAGAAACAGGGGCTTTAATACGGCCATCAATTCGCTTACCTCTATTCTCGATACCTCGAAGATGGGCTATCAGTATATCGAAAACTTAAAGAACGCCCGCGAGCTGATTTTGCGGGAATACGACGACACCGATGCTGCAAATCTCCCCGACGAACGGTACCAGATCAAGTTAAAGTATTACGATAATGCCCAGCTCATTGCAGAACGTCAGGCTTATGAAGTTATGATGAGTTCGTTTGAAACCGAGGTTACGCATTTGTGGGACGTCGTAAGAGCTAAGTACGATAAATCAAAGTCCAAATTCAAGATCAACGATTTTGCGGATTTGGCCTTGAAATACAAGCCTTATATCAAAAAGCAGTTTAAAGATAAGTCAGGCGATCCGGTGTATGAGGATACGGCAAAGGTTTGGGACGAGATTTCTTTTGTAAAGGTTCCCGAAACCGAGGTCGAAAAAATGAACCGTACCTATACGTACGAAAAGGATAAGCTGAGAAAACGCCTTATCATTATGCGCCAGAGAATGAAAGATTTGTACGATTATCAGTACCCGATTGAACGGAGGGTTATCGAAGACCGGCTTTCGTTCCTTGAGGCTGAATTTAACAAGTTCGATTATCTTATTAATCCGTTCCACGTGCAGCCCGGCCTCTTGCTTGATTTGGATATTACCTCAATTAAGCGTAAAAAGGCGACCCTCGACGGTATGGCAAACGTATTGAACGAATTTTTGCACGGGGTATCGAAGGGCTTTGCAGATGCGGCCTTTGCCTCGTTTAGCCGAAGACGTTCGACGGTACGTGCGGACATTGCCCAGAGTTTTTCGAGCGCAGACGATACGCCTGCAGCAAAAGATCCGGCAGGACGTTCGCAGTTTATCGATATGCTGAACAGTGCTCCTGCCCTTGAAGCGCCTGTTGCTGCGGAAGGGGTTGACGCTCCCGTTAGAAAACGCCCCGGAAGAAAGCCCGGAACCAAGGTAAAAAAGACCGGTTCCGTCGATTCCGGAAGAGGCCGCCGCAAGACAAAGTCGGGCATTCGGTCTCTTTAGTACCTGTTTAAGGTATGTTGTAAGTAAAGATAATAAAAGCCCCCGTGAAACAGGCCGGTTTCCAGGGGCTTTTTATTCGTGTGGACGGTTTATGGCGTGTTAAGGCTCCGATTTTGAAGTTATTTTGAAAGCGGCCTTCCGATAAACGGTTTTAAGTTCCCTGTTGGTAAGAACTTTAAGCCGGAGCGCTTTCGGTTCAAGGTATTAAACCTGTTCGGAAACTTCAGTTTCAGAACAGGCTACCTT
>CAUTPO010000107.1:0-7545 GCA_963540475.1 uncultured Treponema sp.
TTGGGGTTTCTATCGATATTATAACACAGGCAACCGGTCTTTCCAAAGAAGAAGTCGAAAAGCTGTAATGAATTGCTAATTCGATTTAGCCCTGTGCCGTTTGACAATTGTCCATCGTTTCAAAACCGTATTCTATGCGGCTTCCGCCGCCGGGTTTTGCACGCAGCACAAAACATCGGACGCTAAACCGCTGCGGGTCACGGTGCCGTCTCCGTTTTGCGCTTTGTGCACGGGTTTTCCGTCCCGGTTGCAGCAAACCGTACACGGACAGTAGGGGCTCTATTTAAATACCAAAAGCCCTTATTCGTCAAAAAAGATGCGCAGCGTTTCAGGCTGCGGGGCCTTTCCGAATTTGCTACCGAAATAAAAAGCAATTACTGCGATTGCAAGCGATGGAGCGATGGCGTGCATTCCGAAAAGGGGCGTTTTCATAATTGTAAAATACAGATAGGAGCCCGTACCCGCCAGCATCGAAGAAACGGCACCCATCGCATTCGCCTTTTTCCAGTACAATCCCAGCAAAATGGGCGCGAAAAAAAGCGTTTCCTGCCCTGCAAGCGCAAACAGATTTATCCACACCAACAGGTCAGGCGGACGGATCGCAAGCAAAAACACGAGGGCTCCGAAGCCGAGCGAACAATAGGCGGAGAGCTTTTTGATTTTTTCTTTCGGTGCGTCCTTTTCGATATAATGCAGATACAGGTCTTTGATAATCGTCGATGAGCTGATGATAAGCAAAGAGTCTACCGTAGACATAATGGCTGCCAAGGGTCCGCCGATAAAGATGCCCGCCAAAAGCGGGTGCAGGTGCTTTAGCGCCAAAATCGGAATTATCTTATCCCCGACCTCCACATCGGGCTCCACCGCCATCCCCATCACGCCGACTAAATGCATGCCGAGCATCAAAACGCCCACGACGGAGGTGCCGATAACCATCGCACGGTGCATCGCCTTCGTATCCCGAAAGCCCATACAGCGCACCGTTGTGGCGGGCAGCCCCAAAAGACCGATGCCGACAAGCACCCAAAACGACAAAATAAACGGCTTTGCGATGTTGCCCCCCGAATCGGGTGCGAGCAGCGCGGGGTTGCGGCCGGCAATGGTGCGCATAATATTTTCCATTCCGCCGCCCTTTTTTAAAACGATAAAAAACAGAATAAAGGTTGCAAGCAGCATAACAAAACCCTGAATGGCGTCCGTTAGCGCAACGGCACGGAACCCGCCGAGGGTCGTGTAGATGATAACGACGAATGCAAAGATGACAAGCCCGACGATGTACGGTGCGCCCGTTACGCTTTCAAAAAGGCGCGCTCCGCCGACAAACTGTGCAACAATCCCGCCTGCAAAAAAGATAAGCAGCATACAGGCGCTCAAAATTACCACGGCGTCGCTTTTGTACCGCGCCCGCAAAATATCGAGCAGGGTTACCGCATTCAGTTTGCGGGACAAAACCGCAAGCTTTTTTCCCAAAATGCCGAGCGTAAAAAAAGCAGTCGGCACCTGAATACAGGCGAGCAGCACCCAGCCAAGCCCAAGCTTGTATGCGACACCCGGCCCGCCGATAAACGAACTTGCACCGACATACGTAGCGATAAGCGTCATTGCGAGCACTACGCCGCCCATATCGCGGCTTCCGATATAATATTCTTCCGTAAAATCGGCGGCATTTTTCTTCCTCTTGTTTACTTGCACTGCGATAAACAACATCAACATAAGATACAGGATAATAGGAATAGCGGCTAACATTTTTCCTCCTTACCGGCACCGCTCGGCCTGTCGAGCGGCATATCCCGAAAGAACACCTTTACGACTGCAAAGACCAGCACGTTGATGACGATGAGCCCCAACACGCACGAATAAAAAAACCATTCGGGCAGCCCGAAAATATACCGGTATTTTGCAACGTCCTTTTCACCGAAGTGATAAGCGAAAAAATACCACCACGCAAAATACAAACCATACAGCCCGGCCGTCAGCAAGGCCTCTTTATTAAGCTGCCTGTTATGATTTGCCATAAGCAACCTCCTATAAAAACTTTTAACCAATATGCAAAAAAAAGTTTTTAGCCGTGCTTTTGCAGCGAAGCAAAAAAGCACATACAATAAACGATGTTTGCCGAAAGGCAAACTCGCAAGATAAACAGGGAGGCGCCATTTGCGCCGAACTGTTTATCAAACCTCCTATAAATAAAAAGTATACATTGGAGAACGGTCTTTTGTCAATTTTAAAATTCAAAAAATATCGGCTAAACAGACATCGAACGGAAAACGAGGCTCTCTTACAATCTCCGTTTTGCAGAACCCTCTTTACTAAATCCCGATTTTTGCCGAAAATAGAGCGGTATGAAGTCTGTAAAAACGCCGCGGAAGATCGGCATAGGCGGCAAGGGGCACGTAAAAAAGCTTTTTTTAGGCGGGGCCTCTCCCGTTTTGCTTCAAACTATGTGGAAAGAACCCCTGACCGGGTCCGATTTGGCAGCGATTGCCCGCCGTTTAGGGGAATTAGAGCAGCTGGGCTGCGATATTGTACGTTTTGCAGTCCCCGATGCGGATTCGGCAGACCTATTCGTAAAACTGACCGGAATGACTGCCATGCCGCTTGTGGCCGACATTCATTTCGATTACAAATTAGCACTGCGCTGCATGGACGGGTTTGCCGCCAAAATACGCATAAATCCCGGCAACATCGGTTCAAAAGAAAAGACGCGGGAAGTCGTGAAAAAGGCAGCCGGTACGGGAACCGCAATACGGATAGGTGTTAACTCAGGCTCCATTCCAGCCGGCCTGAAAAAAGGCATCGAAAAAACAGGGGCTGCCGAAACGGAAAATATCCGCGCCAAGGCCTTGGTAGAAGCGGCCGAACGCGAACTGGAAATCTTCGATGAATGCGGGTTTAAAGATACCGTCGTTTCGATGAAGGCATCGACCGTCGAGGAAACCGTTTTTGCAAACGAACTTTTTGCAAGCCGGTTGGATAATCCGCTGCACCTCGGCGTTACGGAAGCCGGCCCTCTTATTTCGGGCATTGTAAAAACGACGCTTGCCTTTTCCGCCCTTTTAAACGAAGGCATCGGCAGCACGATACGGGTCAGCCTTTCGGATTCCTGCGAAAGCGAAATTATCGCAGGCAGGGAAATCTTAACCGAATGCGGAAAAAGGCAGGGCGGAATACGGCTGGTTTCCTGCCCCCGCTGCGGACGGAAAGGCTTTGACGTACACGCCTTTGTAAACCGCTGGCAGGCACGGCTGTTCGGAGAAAAAAAAGACGTAACCGTGGCCGTTATGGGCTGCGTCGTAAACGGACCGGGCGAAGGGAAACATGCCGATCTGGGAATTACCGGAGCCGAAGATTCGGTTATCATATTTAAACGCGGCAAAATCATGAGCCGCCTCGATTTAAAAAACAGAAGCGAAGAAGAAAAAATCGAAATAGTCGACAGCGCTTTTTTAAAGGAGTTAAACAGTTTATGAAAAACAAAACCAAAACTTTTGCCGTTGTATGTATAAACCTTTTGACATTGTGCACCCTCGTTTTTGCCGATACCGCATTGCAAAACGACGATAAGGCATGGAACCTTTTGGAACTGGGTAAACTGGAAATGGAAAAAGGCGAATTCGGAAAGGCCATGGGCTATGCAAACAAGGCCCGCGATCTTCATAAACAACAAATCCAGAACAAATACAAATATATGTTCAATGCACTGAAACCCAAGCAGGTCAAATATGCAGGTGACAACATTCTCGATGTATATGAGGTCTTAAAAAAGCGCGAAGATTACGACGCCTGCGCAATCTTGGACGAAATATTTTTAACACACCCGCCCGTTTTTTTCGAAAAATCAATATCCCGCTTAATGGACTGGCTCGAAAAAAAAGACGCCTTTCCCGAAACCGATTATTTAACCGGACTCATTTACACTGCAGAAGGCGAATATACGCAGGCAATGCACTACTACAAGGCCGCATGGGATTACAGACGCTTTTTGGAAATTCCCGATGCGCGGTTTAACATCATCTATGCGCTTGCCGACACCTCCCGCTTGCTCCGCAAATACGATGACCGCGAAAAATACCTCTTACTCATATTGACGGAAGACCCCGTTTACGGAACCACTAATTTGGAAAGCCCGACCCTACAGGCAATGATACGCACAATTACGACCGAAAAAAGTGCCGAAAAATTTCTTTTGTTGTACCGTCATCATAATCCCATAGCACTGAAAGCCTATATGGATCTGACGGATATTTACATGGACGCACAAAATTATAAGAGGGCTTTGACTGCCGCAGCCCTTGCTGCAAATATTGTCATAACCAATCTGGACGACGCCTTGTCAAAAACGGATTATAATTACAGCTACACGAATATGAGCGATCTTTTTCATAGGCTCGAACGGAAACAGGAAATTTTGACATGGGCCGAAAATAAAAATTTTTGGAAGGCGATCGTAAATTTGGCGGACGTTCTTAACGCAAGCGGAAACACGGTTCAGGCCGCGGATATGTACCGAAAAATTGCAGAATCCGTTCCGTCGTTAAAATATGCGCAGGAAGCTGCCCATAAACACGTAAGATTGGAACGGGAAATTGCAGCAGCACAAGCAAAAAAAACTGCCCCGCAAACAGAAGAAAAATAGCGCCGAAACCTGCAAGATCGTTTTTGCTTTCTTGCTTTGTTCTTGGTCTAATGACGGCTGCTTTGTACATTATCAAGAGAAAATATAAAAAATATCGAATGCACGAATAAAATTTTTATTCGGCAAGGAACTTTTTCTTTTCCGGCTGAGGCTCTGGCGGCGTTTATAAACAGGAGGTTTTCCGTATGGGAATCATATTGATATTGTTCTTTATTGCATGTGCAGGCATTCTTTTCGTCATTTATTGGATTGCTTATTGGATCGCCATGCCGTTTATAAACAAAACACAGATTCGGCGTCTTGAAACAGACCTAAAAGCATTAAAAACCAAGCTTTGCGATTTGGAAAAACGTATGGAAGGCCTTACAAAACAAGACGCTTTCGCAAGGCAATCGGAAACATCTTCGATGCACTCCGAACAATCGGCGGCAGCGGTACACGAACCGGACAAACAGACCGAACCGGCACAGACAAACGAAGTCCCGCCATCAGCAGAATCAAAAAAAGACGAACAAGATATTTTCTATAAACCCCATACATCGAAAGAGTCAGCCCTTATGCCCGCATTGAAAAAATTCTTTTCGATAGAATCGGTTATAAGCAAACTCGGTATTATTTTGGTTTTAATCGGTATCGGTTTTATTTTTAAACTCGGCTACGATAACGGCTATATAAAAAAAGAAGTAAGCCTTTTTTTGGGTACAGTAGCAGGCGCCGCTCTGACTTTTTTCGGTTTTAAAACGGAACGCAAAAGCCGCATTGTTTTAAGCCGGGTACTTTTCGGCGGAGGCATTGCCGCATTTTACATTACGGCCTATGCAGCCTATTTACGATACGGCATTTTAGGCAATTTTTCAGCCTTTGTTTTTCTAAGCCTCATTACGGTATTTTCGTATGTATTGTCCGTTATGACTACAGCAGCCTCCGTTTCCATAATAGGCTTACTCGGCTCCCTGATTATTCCGTTTGTTGTCGGTTTGGGCTTTTTAGGTCTCAACGGTTTCGGCCTGTATGTTCTTGCCGTTTCCGTCCTTTCGGCTGCCGTATACTTTTTTAAGCGCTGGAGAACCGTGCAGTTTGTTTCCATCGTTTCGTTTTATACAATACTGTCATGGCTCCTTTCAATTTCGACGTTAACTATCGAAGATTCCATTCTCTTTTTGGGGCTTGTCCTTGCCTTGTGGCTTATCCACACGGTACCCGATCTTTATTATTATTTAAAAGAGTCCGAAGCATCCGATACGCTTTTCGGAAAGTCTTATTCTGCTTTTGCAGCGATCGTCAATTTTTGCTTCTCGCTGTTTTTATTTTACAAACTCTCCGCTTACAAACCGCTGCCTCAAATCAGCCCGTACCTGCTGTTTGTATTTTTTTATACGGTACTTGCATATTTATGCTTTAGAAAAAATAAATTAAAAAACTTAGGGCTTGCCTATATCGCGGCGGGGCTTATCTCCATATACATAACCATCGTCGACAGTCTGAGTTTTAATATTCGGCCGGCTGCAATTTTGAGCGTAGCCTTATTTTTGTATTGGCTTTGGAGAAAAAGAAACGAAGCGGCTCTATCCGTTTTTACGCATATTGCGGCCGCCGTCGGTTACATAAGTGCCTTGATCGGTTTAATAGACGATTATAATGCTTTTTCTGCCGGACGGTTTTTACTGCAAATACTGTTTTATCTTGCACCCATGATTCCGTGCGTTTTTTTGCAAAAAGAAAAATCGAAAAAAACAGTACAGGGCCTCGTTTTCCAATTATACATTTTTGCGGCAATGGCTATGCTTGTATGTAAAATTATCGCTTCCAACAAAACGGCTGCATCATTGATCGATAATACCCTTGCCTGGCAAATACTGCTTGTTTTTCTTTTTGCCGTTTACAGTTTTGTTCATTACAAAACGAAAGGGTCATGGTTTTACGAAAAAACTCTTTATCTGTGTCCGGCCTTATCCGTTTTGTTTTCTCTTGTACAGCTTAACAAACTTGCCGTCTTCCTTTATCCGCGTACATCTGCGCTCATATCGGTTTCGATTGCAGTTCAGTTAGCAGCCGCGGCCGCCGTTTTGAGTTTTTCGTTTTTTAAAGAAAAAAATGAAACCGATAAATTCGTTCACCGCTTGGCTTTTTTAATCCTTATACTGAAAACCGTTTTAGCCGAAGTTTCATACAGACTGAACGATTTTAGGTACGGTCTTCTTCTTGCAGGGCTTATTGTTTTAATCATCGAAATATTTTATAAAACCGATTCCAAAAAAAACAACACCGCATTAAAGGTTTTCAAAATATTTATGCTTTTATTTGCCCTCATATACTATGCAGGCGTATATCCCGGATTGGCGGCAGGAGTGCATTCCGTAAAACTATTTTTTAAAATAGATTTTATTTCCCTTGCCGTAAATATAGGTAACGCCCTTATTTTTATAAAGTTTTTTAAAATGTTCAAATGTAAAACCATAATATATTTTATCGTAATAACGGCCGTCTTCGTTTTTTTGAGCATTACGGATATTTATATCCCTGTAAAAAACGGCGGTATTTTAACCTTGCTGTGGGCATTTTATTCTATTACGTTTTTTGTGTATTACCTGAGAAAGGGAAATAAAACGATGGTATATGCGGCCTTTGTCTGTATTATCATAGTTGCGGCAAAACTTATTTTTACCGACCTATATACTCTCAGCATGGTATCGAAGGTAATCACTTCCATTGTATTCGGCATTGCCCTGCTTGCAGTCAGCTATGCCATTCAGCCGCTTTTGAAACAATTTACCAAAACGGATAAGCCTGAAAATAAAACAAGTTGATTAATACGAAAAGGCAAGGATTTTAAATCCGAACCCGATAGCAGGCACTTTACAATAAACCTGTTCGACACTGAAGTTATCGAACAGGTGAGTACGCCTACA
>CAUTPO010000108.1:0-7495 GCA_963540475.1 uncultured Treponema sp.
TGGGGCACAAAATCTTACCTGACCTAATGGAACATATAGACGGGTTACAATCATACTATAAACAAATGCAAAATATGTGTAAACGGCAAGAGCAATCAACATATTCCGACACAGAGCGGCGGGATATGTTGTTCTCATAAGGTGGTTACAGCCGGCTTTAATACCTTTTGGTACGGCGCAGGACACGGGGTTTTAAAGCCCTCCCGCACGAATAAAAAGTCAGCCCATAAATGTAAGTTATTTTCAAGTTGAACACAGGGCTTACTGTATATAGGCTGTTTTATACAAGGTTAAAAGCCTTGCATAAACTCAAGGGTGCTCAAACTGCAAGTCGGCTGGAGCCGCTTTTAAGCCCTTGACAGGACCATACAAATTCTATATAAAATTCGGTAAGTACAGCCTGCAAAAAGAGGTACAAAATGACAAAAACGATCCTGGCGGCGGCCTTATTCCTTTCGGTTTTTCTTTTTTCGGCATGCTATAAAACGGTATTGGTTGAAGACGTAAGAGGAACACGTCTGGAAAGTTTAAATGACGAGGATAATAAAGACAATATTTTGGTCATAGATGTGCGCCCGTACGAGGCGTATAAAAAGCGGCACGTTCCGCATGCAATAAATATTCCTGTAGAAGAAATCGATATCCGTATGGAAGAATTTACAGATTGGAAAAAAAAGCCCATCTTCGTTTACGGAACCAATGACGATGACAGCTTTACCGCCTGCGAAAAGCTTGTGCAAAACGGCTGTGAAGAAGTATACAATGCCGAAGGCATCAACCAATACGGGTACAAAACCGTTTCCGTCGATTTTGTACGGGGCGTTACGTTCAAGAAAATGCTGAAAGACAAAAACAGCCTGATTATCGACTGCCGTTCCAAAACCGCATACGATTCGGGGCACATACCGGGTGCCTTATCCGTTCCGATGACGGAGGTGGAAGCAAACCTGTACAGGCTGCCTAAAAACCAAAAACTCCTGTTTTACTGCAACATCGGTACGGCGGCGGCTCGGGTTGCCGCAGAATTAACCAATCTGGGCTATACCGATGTTTATTGCTCGATAGACGGGGTAAAAGAATACGGGTTTGAGCTCGTTTCCTCCCCTGACGGGCAATAAAAACACAATAAAAATAAGAAAAATATCGAATTTATAAAAAAATGTTTTAAACATATTGACTGTATCGGCTCTATGCTATAAAATAGCAGTATGGGTATAAAATCATTTAGGGGAGGCGTGCATCCTCCCGAAAACAAGGCAGTTTTACCCGACAGCGAAGTTTTATCGGTAAAACCTGCCAGCAATATGGTTTGGATCCCTATAACACAAGGCGGTGTGCCTAATGAACTCCTTGTGAAGGTAGGAGACCAAGTTGCACGGGGCCAAAAGATAGCCGAAACCGATAAATTTATGTCGGCACCGGTTCATTCTTCCGTTTCCGGTACGGTAAAAAAAATAGAACCGCATCTGGTTACGGGTAACAGCGAAAACCCGTGCGTTCTTATTCAAATCGATGAAGAGAACAGAGAAGAATTCATGACTTTGCTGGATCCTTTCACCTGCTCTCACGAAGAAGCCTTAAAACGGATTAGAGACGCCGGCATTACGGGCATGGGCGGAGCGTCGTTTCCGACTCATGTCAAGTTGAGCCCCCCTCCCGGAACCAAAATCGATTATGTCATTGCAAACGGCGCCGAATGCGAACCGTACCTGTGTACGGACGCCGCCACCATGTACGCCTATGCAGACGCCATCGTGGACGGGCTTATGATTACGATGCATATTTCGAAGGCTGAACAGGGCGTCATTGCAATCGAAGACAACAAAAAAAGCCTTGTCCCCGTTTTGGAAAAGGCCGTCGAAAAAGCACGGGCTGCGAACGAAGGAAAAAACACAAATATTATCGTACAGCTGTGTAAGACCAAGTATCCGCAGGGCGGAGAAAAAACGCTTACGGATGCGGCTGTGGGAAGAGAGATTCCTTCAGGCGGGCTTCCTTTTCAGATAGGCTGCATTATTCAAAACGTCGGCACCTTAAAAGCCATTTCGGAAGCCTTCAGACTGGGCAAACCCCTCATTGACAGAGCGCTTACATTAGGCGGAGGCGCCTGCGAAAAGCCTTTAAACATAACGGCTCCGATCGGAACCTGTATCGGAGACCTTATTCCGTCGGTTGTACAGTTAAAACCCGGCGTAATGAAGATCATTTCAGGCGGCCCGATGATGGGCTTTGCAATGAAAAATGCCGACTTTCCCATTCAAAAAAATACATCAGGCGTATTGTTTCTTACAAGAGAAGAAATTTCGCTGGAAGAAGAATCGCCGTGCATCGGCTGTGCCAAATGTATCGGCGCATGCAGCTGCCGCCTTTCCCCCGTATTGATGGTACGGGCTCTTAAAGCCGGTGATTCGGAAGAAGCCGTTAGATGCGGTCTTTTGGACTGCGTCGAATGCGGTGCCTGTTCCTTTATCTGCCCTGCACGAATAAAACTCGTACAGCGGTTCAAAATCGGAAAGCAGTTGCTCAGAGAAGAAAAGCAAAAGAAAGAAGCGAAGGAAGCTGCGAAAAAAGCAAAAATGGAAAAAGAAAAGGAGGCAGTATAAATGGCCGAATCGGATAAAAATGAGATATTTATGTCTCCTGCGCCGCATGTGATAACACCCGTTAACACAAGCGAGCTTATGTTCCATGTCATCATCGCCTTGTGCCCTATTGCACTTTACGGTATTTACCTTTTTTCGATCCCTGCGCTTGTCAGAATTATCGTTTCGATTGTATGCTGTGCCGGCTTCGAAGCGCTTTTTAGAGTGGTTGTTTACCAAGACGCAAAAAGCATACGCATAAAAGACTGCTCTTCGATAGTAACGGGCCTTTTGCTTGCAATGGTCGTTCCGCCGGCAGTACCGATATGGATGTTGATCTTGGGCTGTTTTTTTGCGGTAATAGTTGCAAAAGAATTTTTCGGAGGGCTTGGTGCGAACCCGTTTAATCCCGCCCTTGTAGGACGCGCTTTTATGTTTATCAGCTTTTCGGTAGCGATGACAAGCTGGACGGCACCGGCGCACCTTATAAAGGTTTCCGCAACGGCGTCGGCTACCGCGTCTGCGACGACGGCTCTGTCGGCAGCGGCCGATGCGGTTTCTTCCGCCACGCCCCTTTCAATGCTGAAAATAAAAGAAGGGGCCGTTATGAGCGCCGGCGCCATAGCCGATAAGCTGGACCTCGGCACCGTTCCGCAGGTATACCGAATGCTGCTGTTGGGCGAGCATGCGGGCTGTATCGGCGAAACCTGCGTTTTTCTTATCCTGCTGGGCTTTATCTATCTGGTAGTCCAAAAAGTAATAGACTGGAAAACGCCCGTCGCAATGATTTTGACCACCGTCGGTATTACGAGCCTTGCCGGAATAGACCCGCTTTTGACGCTTTTGTCAGGCGGTCTGGTTTTCGGTGCGGTTTTTATGGCGACCGATTATGTAACGACTCCCGTAACGGCAAAAGGACGGGTTCTGTTTGGAATAGGCTGCGGTCTGATAACCGCCTTGGTACGTCTCTTTTCCGGAATGCCGGAAGGCGTTATGTACAGTATCCTCATTATGAATACCGTCGTTCCGTTCTTGAACAAGCTCATACAGCGGAAATACGGGTTTGTAAAGCCTCAAAAAAAGGCAAAATAATATTGAAAGGAGTAAAAAAATGAAACAAACGATGAGATTGGCAATTACGCTTGCAGTATACACGGTTGTGGCCTGTTTTGCGCTTGCCGCCGTATATAATTTTACGGCACCCAAAATCGAACAAATAAAAGCAGACAAGGCTCAGGCCGCTTTACAGGCGGTTTTCCCCGAAGCGGATAATTTCGACGAAATTACGGACAAAATTACGTGGACCGAAGAAAAAATAAAGCTGCAAACCGCTTATGAAGCCATGAAAGACGGCAAGTCCATCGGTCTTACCATTACAATGGCAGGCCCCACCTACGCTAAGGCTGTTATTTTAATGGCTGTTAACCCCGATGACACCATCAAAGAGATAAACTTTTTGGAACTTTCGGACACTCCGGGTCTTGGAAGCAAGGCAGCAGAGGAACCCTTTATAAGCCAATTTAACGGCAAGGCCTTAAACTCCCCCTTCACTGTTAACGACGACGTGAACGCTATAGGCGGCGCAACCATTACGTCGAACGGTGTTTCGGCAATTTTAAGGGCGGGAGCACGGGCGGCCGAAGAATACAGGGCGAAAAATCAATAGGAGAAAAACAATATGAAAAACATCCGTATATTTACAAACGGAATCATACAAAACAATCCTCTATTGGTTTTAATGATCGGTCTGTGTTCGTCCCTAGCCGTTACGACAAACGTATTAAACGGACTCGGTATGGGCGCGGCGATGACCTTCGTTATCGTCATGAGCGAACTGATCATAAGCATGTTCCGTAAACTTATCCCCGGCGATATCCGAATACCGGTTTTTATAATCGTCATCGCCTCTTTTACAACCATAGTCGATTTGCTTATGCAGGCGTACACCCCCGAACTTTCGGAAGCGATGGGGCTTTTTATAAAGCTGATTGTTGTAAACTGTATCATCATGGGCCGCGTTGAATCCTTTGCGTCAAAAGAAAGCGGCGGAAAGGCAGTGCTCGATGCTTTGGGCATGGGGCTCGGCTATACGATCGTGTTGGTAGCTATTTCAGTCATACGGGAAATTTTAGGAGCCGGCTCTCTGGCTGGCGTCGAAATGATTCCTGAAACCTATCATATCGGCTTTTTTTCAAAAGCGCCGGGCGGCTTTTTAGTCTTCGGGCTTATGATTTCGGTCAATATGTTCTTAAAGCGGGTTACGAGCGGCACAAAACCGAAAAAAGCAAAGAAAAAGGTTGAAAATGCGGAACCCGCGGCCGCAAAAACAATCGAAGAAACAAAATCTGCGGAAGCGGAACCTGCCGCAGCCGAAAAACGGGAGGCTTAAAGTGAAAACGATAACCGATTTGGCAAGTATTTTTCTTGCCGCAATTCTCGTAAAAAACGTTGTTTTAATACAGTTTTTGGCGCTCTGCCCGTTTATCGGAATGTCCTCGGACGTAAAAAAATCGACGGGTATGGGTTGGGCGGTATTATTCGTAACGCTCTTGGCTACTGCCGTTACCTATCCGATATACAATTATGTTTTGCGCCCCTTGAACCTACAATTTCTGCAAACCCTGATTTTTATCTTGGTTATTGCAAGTTTGGTTCAGCTGGTTGAATTCTATCTGAAAAAAGCGGCGCCCGCCCTGTACAGCTCGATGGGTGTATATCTTGCGCTTATTACCACGAACTGCGCGATCCTTGCGGTAACTATTAACGCAATCGACGAAAACTACAATTTTGTGCAGGCTCTGGTACATGCGGCAGGATCCGCCTTCGGATTTATGATCGCGCTGCTGCTTTTGGCAGGCTTGCGGCAAACGATCGATAATGCTCCCATTCCGAAATTCCTGAAAGGCACCCCCGTACTCTTTTTGACGGCGGCGCTGCTTTCTCTTGCATTCTTCGGTTTTGCGGATCTGATCTAAAACGATAACCTGTCTTATGCGTGCCCTTTATGGGGCGCCGCCTGAGACAGGTACTCTTTTCCATTACATAAAGTTTACGAAAAAATATCCCGAAATTGTACAAAGGGGCCTTAAGTTTTAAATGGGCGGCCCGAAATCCGGCAATTGATTGTTTGCGGGAAATGTATTATAATGGCTTTTTGCAGGAATTACGTGCTCTAAAGACCTTGTATAGGGGAGTATCGGTATTTTTAAAATAGGCGGAACAGTAACGATGGCGGGTTTGGAAGATCCTCCGCGATCGTATAAACGGAGAATAAATTGACAAGAGATTTACATGTATTAAACGGAATTTCTCTCGCACCGTACATGCAGGTTGCCACCGTTCTTATCGGCAAGGCCCGGCATGCAGGGGGAAATATGTTCCGCCACCAAATAGATACAATGGGTATCCTTGTCGACTACGGTTATATCGACAGCGTCTTACTGAAAGCCTCTTTAGTGCACGATGTAATCGAAGACATCGAAAATTTCGATACAAACCAGCTTTTAACCATCGATACGGAATCAAAGGCCGTTTATGACCTGGTGTTGGAGGTTACCAAAAAACCGGGACAGAAAAAGTCGGATTATTTGAAGGGTATAATAAAAGGCGGCTCGGAAAAGGCAAAGATTTTAAAATGCGCCGACAGAATAAGCAATATGATAAGCCTCGGTTTTGTTACCGATCCCGAATTCATCGATAGATATTGCGACGAAACCGAATTGTACGTCTTTCCCCTTGCCCTTGAAGTCAACTTCGAAATGTACAAGGAGCTGATAAATTTGGTTGTTTCCAGAAGACAGTATCTTTCCGACTCAGGTTACCTTGCGGAAGCTGCCCGCAAAAAAGAAGAAAGCGAACAGGCCGTTTATACCATTACCACAAAACCCGTGTATACATGCGGAAAGATATAAGGGAGCCTCTAAAAACATCAGTTTTTAGAGGATTTCCTTAAATTTAATTTGCGATGTTTTTCATAAGTCATTAATATATAAAGACTTATGAAAAACTCGTCGGGCATCTCTAAAAATCCAACAAGGTTTTTAGAGATGCCCATAAGTTTATCCCATAAGCTCACGGTGCAGCCGCTTTGCTTATTTTCGCCTTGAATAACCCGTACTGCCAACATGCCCGCACCTTTTTTCGCCCCGCAAAACACTTAAAAGCCTATCGGCTTTCCACATACAAAAAAACCTTATTCGGAAGGCAGGCATTCCATTCTCCCGCATTTTTGATTGACGGCGCCGTAATGCAGGTTTTGTTGGAACAAGGTGAATGTATGACCGACGCGGCCTCGTTTTCGATTTTTATACTCGTAATTCCGATTTCCCCTTCGACGGCAATATCGGCTTCCTGATCCATAGGATAAATCCATTCACCCTTGGGCGTCTTTATTATCAGGTACAGCGTCGATTCCGAAGACGAGTATATAAAAAACGATGCCAGAAAAATAAGGCTTATAACGGCCGCGGCAATTAGTATGTCGAGGGGTTTTATCTTTTTAAAAAATTGTTTCATTTTTGAATAGCTCCATCGTCGCTTTGCCGAGCCTTTTTCGTGCGATAATTCCTTTCAAGCCCTTGTTAAAAAACGCTTGTAGGGCAGCCTTATTCGCCATTGTTCGGTCATAGCCTGAATTTACTTCCGTAAGCGGGTCGGAAAAATTATAGGCAGACGTATTGGTTCCGATATCGAAAAACCACGTCGGAACATTGTTTTTGTCGACTCCATTTTGCATACCCGCAATTTCCATACAGCGCATAATCACGGAAACGGACGAATCGAAGTCGTTTTTTTGTTTGTTCTCAAAAGTACCCAGCGTTACGGCTAAAATATTTTTAAACCCCTTTTGTTTTGCAATCCAGACGGGGGTATTGTGCTTGACGCAGCCGTCCGTGTAAAGCCTGCCGTTACGG
>CAUTPO010000109.1:0-7482 GCA_963540475.1 uncultured Treponema sp.
ACATCGCATTTCAAGGTAGCCTGTTCTGAAACTGAAGTTTCCGAACAGGTTTAGTGTTAAACCGTTTCCGTATAGCCTTTTTCTTGTTTTATTACTACCTGCTTTCAGTATAAACCCCATATCGGGAATTTGTCAAGTTTAAGTTTGCGGGTATCTTGAAAAAGAGCTTTCGAGGCCATCTTTTTAGCTTTATTCGTGCGGAGAGTTTAATACCCCGACGCTCGCGTCGGGATATGTTGATTGAAAGAGTGTGCTGCGGTAAGCAATCTATCAAGCGACCTTTTACACCGCAGGATGTGGCAAGGCTGCAACCTTTAAAAAATTAAAAATTTAATTTATTTTGGTGAAACACTCCATTTCAGTATTGAAAAATTTATAAAAATATGGCATATTATACGCAGGGTATAAAAATTTGCCTTTGTTGCTAAGGGCAATCAGTGTAAGTTTATAAAAATGGAGTATGCATGAAAATCATTTTATTAACGCTTGCGGTATCTTTTTCTTTATCGCTTCTTTTAGGCTTTTTGTTGGGGGTTTTTAAAAGAATCTTTCACGTGGAACCCGATAAAAAGGTTGCTGCCATACGGGCCTGTCTTCCCGGTGCAAACTGCGGTGCCTGCGGTTATCCGGGCTGCGACGGCTTTGCTGCCGCCGTTGCTGCAGAGGATGCTCCCGTAAACGGGTGTCCCGTCGGGGCGGCTCCCGTTGCCGAAGCCGTCGGTAAGATTATGGGGGTAGACGGAAGTGCCGCCGCCAGGGTTGCGCTTTTAACCTGTCAGGGGTCTCACGATGTATGCCGCAACAAATGCGATTATATCGGCGTAAAGACCTGTAAGGCTGCGAAAATCTCGATAAACGGTACCAAAGAATGCGATTGGGGCTGTATCGGGCTCGGCGACTGCGAGGTTTCCTGCCCCTTTGATGCTATTCATATTATGCCGAACGGACTACCTGAGGTCGATTACGATAAATGTACCGGCTGCGGCGTCTGTGTTGCACAATGTCCTCAGCATGTTTTGACGCTCGTCAACAAAAAGCTCTCCGGTGCAATAGCGCTGTGTTCGTGCAGAAACCCGCGTAAGGCGCAGATAATGAAAAACTGTAAACGCGGTTGTATCAAATGTATGAAATGCGAAAAAAACTGTCCGACGGGGGCTATAAAGGTCATAAACGGAATACCCGTTACGGATTACGCCCTTTGTACGTCCTGCAATAAGTGCGTCGAAGGCTGTCCGACTAAGGTTTTGGTGCTTGCGCAGAATAAAATTCAATATGTGGAAGGCTGCGCTGCATGCCATTCCGCCTAAGATAAGGCAAAACCGTACCGCGGGGCATAGATTAGACCTGTTTGATGACTTCGTTGCCGAACAGGTCTTACGAGTTTAAAAGTGCGTAAGAATAGCACGATTTTGAACATCGTATCAAAGCAGGTTTATTCGTGCGGAGGGTTTAATACCCCGACGCTCGCGTCGGGGTATGTTGATTATAAAAAACTTTGAAAAGGACGGTCTTAAAAGCGCTCTTTTACGGGGGGAATGTGAAAAGCGGAATCGTAACTATTATCGGAAGACCCTCTGCGGGAAAATCCACCTTTTTAAATGCGGTCTGCGGAGAAAAGGTTTCCATCGTTTCGCAGGTTCCGCAGACTACCCGTAACGCAATCCGCGGCATCGTAAACACTGCAAGGGGCCAGATCGTCTTTATCGATACGCCCGGCTATCATATCTCTCAAAAAAAGCTGAATGTAAAACTACAAGACATTGCAAAAACGCGTTTGACCGAAGCCGATGCCGTCTTATATCTTTTAGACGGGGCACGGGATTTCGGGGAAGAAGAGGCGCTAATCTGCGGCCTTTTAACCGATTTGCAAGAAAGGCTCGTAATTGCGGTAAACAAGACGGATGTTTCGAACCATAAGACCGGCAGCTCAAAAAACTCTCTTTTGCAGGCCCTGCCTTCGGTTCCTTCCTCATGGATTTTTACGGTTTCCGCCTTAAAAAAAGAAGGACTCGATGCGGTTCTCGAAGCCCTATTTTTGCTTTTGCCTGAAAGCGAGCCCCTGTATCCCCCCGAATTTTATACCGATCAAGATACCTCTTTTAGAATTACGGAAATTATACGCGAACAGGCTATTTTGCATACCCGTGACGAAATACCGCATGCCGTGTACGCGGGCATTCAGGACGCAGAAATGCGCAAAAACGGCAAGGAACTGTGGGTCAGGGCACTTTTATATGTCGAAAAGGAGAGCCAAAAGGCAATGGTAATCGGAAAAGGCGCCGCAGTTATAAAAAGTATACGGGTTAAATCGATGGCGGAAATGAGAAAGATTTTTCCGTATAAGGTGCAGCTCGATTTGCAGGTCCGTGTACACAAAAACTGGCGGCAAAAAGACACCGTTATCCGCTCCCTCACGGAATAACGCTGCCGTCAAATAGGGGCTTCTTTTATAACCGCGTCCGGCTTATGACACAAGACGCCGTTCAAGCGGATTTCAGACAAGCCTAAGCTTGTACTCAACGCCGTATTATACACGGTACCTATTTACGCTTAAAACAAAAAGATGCCTGAATCGAGCGTTTTAAAATTTTTCCCCGCAGCCGACTGTATCAAACAAAACAAAAACCGCTTTAACTCCGAATACGCCTGTGCCGAAAGGCCTTGTTCCCGCGAAACCGCAGGCGGCAAGTACCTTATTGCGGATAAATAATGTAAACTCTCTTTTGAAAGATAAAAAAAAGGTTCGCCTTTTTGTGTGCAGTTTTTGCAGGCACAGGCGTCCTCATTCGGCAGGTAAAAAAGGTCTTGTGCCGTTGTGCCGGCGGACTCAAAGGGCAAAGTGGACGGCCGCGGGGAGGCAATCGGTTCTGAGCACGCTGAGTCTTGTTTTGAAGGATAGGCTGCGGTTTCGGCATAAAGGCTTGTTTTTGTTCCGCAGCGGCAGCAGCATTCCGTATCGGGGGCCAGCCCCGAAAAGATGACGGTCCGCCATAAAAAGCGCAGCAGGGCCGTCTTGCAGCCGGCCTCACTTGAAGAGGCAATGCCTGTTAAAAAAAAGTTGAACAGGTCCCAGCCGATATTTCCTTTAAAATGTATTGCAAGCTCGGCCGCAAAGGATGCGCACCACAGGCGGGTCAGGTTTTCGCGTAAACCGGCCCGGTAATCGCTTACCTTAAAGTCGGTTATCTTGTGCGAATTCTTAGCAGGGTTCGAATAAATCCATACCGTTCCGCTTTGATAGGGAGATACGAGGCCGCGCAGCCTGCTTTTCGGCCCGCCGAATACGGCCGCTTCCATCAGCTTGCACGAATGGTCAGTTTCTGGCAATAGGAGTACTGCATTCCGGTGCCCCTCGCCGAAATTTTTTACCGATAAGACGATGGCCTCGGACGACCACGACCTGTTTGCCATTTTGTTGTGCGGAACCTATTTTGTTTCAAGGCTCTTCTTCGGTTAAGGTATGGCCTGCAATTTCCAAAAGGCTTTTTGCCCGCCTTCCTAATGCACCGCTTTTTTTATCCCGCGCTATCGAGGAAACTAAGGGCACAAGAGAAGAATATTTATTTCTTTTGAACATATCAAGACCGATACTTTTGATCATCGTATCCTTGTGGTTCAAATAGGCTTCCGCAACGGGGGCAGTGGAAGCGTTTTCGATTTTGGAAATAACCTTTCCCAGCTCCATACAAAATTGCTTTCGTTTCGGATCGGAGATAAGTTTAAGAGCCTCTTTTTCGACATCGGGATAGATGACGGCGAAGTTGTTTTTTAAAAGGAATTCGGCTATTGTCAATCTTACGGGCTGCCCTGTTTTTTCCGATTTAAAAGATTCTACCAGCCAGTTATTCGCTTCGCTGTTATTTAATTCGGAGAGGGCCTCGATTGCCGCTTTTTTGACCACCGTCTCGGGGTCTTTTTTTGCCCGATACAGAAGATACGGAACCGCCTCGCCGCGTTTCGCTTCTTTTGCAGACCGAACGGCCTGCAACCGTACCTTATAGTAGCTGTCTTTAAACCCTTGCAGCAGCACGTCTTCGGCTTCTTTCGATTTAAATTCGGCAACACCCTTAATTGCCGACGCCCTAAGATAGGGGTCCTTATCTTCAAAGAGGGCCGTTAAGATGGGAAGAACGTCTTCATCGCCGATCTTTCCAAGAGCGGAAGCCGCTGTTCCGCGTATAATAGCATTTTCGTCGGTATCTTCGGCAGTTTGTTTAAAAAATTCCTTGTTTTCGGCATAGTGAAGTTCTTCAAGCGCAAACATAATATTTTGTTTTGTAATCAAAGTCTGCTTTTCGTCTTCGGAAATTTCGCTTTCAAAAAATTCGGCAAGAAAAACCGCGTCTTCGGGGCTTCCGATCTTTCCCAAAGCCGAAATACAGGCATCACCGAAATCGGCAGTGTCTTCTTTGAGAATCGTTTTTAGCTGTTCGGCAGCTTCCGCCGTTTTTATTTCTTTTATGTAAGAGATCGCCGCCCGTACAATTTCTTTTTGGTACTCGTACCTGTTTTCCAAAACGGCCAGCGCTTCAGCTTGTAATACGACGCTTTGTTTTTCCGAAAAATAGGAAAAAAGAGCCGCTTTTAAGGCAGGTATCTTTGTTTTTAAAAACATTTCCTGCAAATCCTGATCAAAACGGGTATCTTCGTCCTGTTTTAGCCGCTTTATCAGCTCTAAAATATCGTCGCCGAGCCCATATAAGATGACGGCTCTTTTTTCTTCGTACTCCGATACTTCTTCGTCCTTAGTGCCGTTTTCGGAAACGGCGGACACAGCAGGTTTTTCCGTTTCTTCTGCTGGCGCATAGCGGCCGATTGCCGCCAATAAAAGAAGTGCAAAGACCGGTTTTAATATGTTGTTTTGTTTCATTTTCCTCCTATGTTGAAGCGCCTAAACGGTATTTTCCGTAAGGCTCTTTAACGTATCATAACCGAATTTTTAGAGGTGCCTATTATCGTTTCGGTAATTTTTTAAAAAGGCATTATAGTATTCGGTAAAAGAGTCGTTTTGTATCGCATTCCGAATATCTTGTATCATATTATATAAAAAAGCCAGATTGTGATAAGTTGCAAGCATCGAGTACAAGATTTCTTTTGTACGGAAAAGGTGGCGCAAGTAAGCGCGTGTGTACTGCCTGCACACCTTGCAGGTGCAGTGCGGGTCGATTGGGGTAAAATCGAATTCGTATTCTTTGCGCTTAATCGAAATTGCCCCCGTATGCGTAAAAAGACTGCCGTTCCGTGCATTCCGCGAAGGCAAAACGCAGTCGAAAATATCGACGCCGTTTTTTACGGCTTCCAAAATATAATCGGGCGTCCCGATTCCCATAACATAAACGGGCTTTTCGGCCGGAATGTGTTTTGCAGTAAAGGCAAGATATTCTGAATACAGGTCCTTGGGTTCCCCTAGCGAAAGGCCGCCGATGGCGATACCCCGCGGGTCATGTTTTAAAATTGCTTCAAGGCTTTGAAGGCGTAAATCTTCAAAAAAGCCGCCTTGGATTATCGGAAAAAGAGCCCCCTCGTATGTTTCAGGGCTGCCGTGCCAGGCCTTGAACGCCCGATCCAGCCAGTTCATCGTAATTTTTAAATCGGCGAGGGTTTCGGCCTTCGAAATTCCGTAAGCGGAGCAGATATCGAGCTGCATTTGAATGTCGCTGTTAAAACCCGTTTGCAGTTTTACGGCAATTTCGGGGCTTAAAAAACGGCTGCTTCCGTCTATGTGGCTTTGAAAACGAACCCCCTCTTCGGTAATTTTTCTTAATTTTGATAAAGAAAAAACTTGAAATCCCCCTGAATCGGTTAAAAAGTTTTTAGTCCAGCCCGAAAAACCGTGCAGCCCGCCTGCTTGTTCGATTACCTCGATACCGGGACGCAAAAACAGGTGATAGGTATTCGCTAAAATGATTTGAAAGCCGATTTCGTTTAAATCGTCTTTTGTCATTGCTTTGACGGAGGCGCCGGTACCGACGGGCATAAAAGCAGGCGTCAAAACCTGCCCATGCGGCAGTTCCAAAACACCGGTACGGGCGCGGCCGTTTGCATCCTTGTGCAAAAGGCGATAAATTTCTTTTTTTTCTTTCATCCGAAACCTTGTTAAGCGGACTTTTGTCTCCGCTTTTCTTATAGGGAACCTCAAAAAACTGCAAGCCTATCGGCTTGTTCTGTAAGGAAATTCATCAACCTGTCCGCTTTGCGAACTTGCGAATCAGTTTTTTGAGGCTTTCCTTAAGCTTAATTTCGCGATGTTTTTCATAAATCTTTATATATCAATAACTTATGAGACTTATGAAAAACTCGTCGGGCACCCTTAAAAAATCGACAAGGTTTTTTAAGGGTGCCCTTGGATAATAGCATAATATCCGCAAAAAATCTACAAGGCGTAGTAAAGGCTGTATATTCTGTCAGAAGGGGCTGTCCGCAGTCTTTTAAAAACGGGCTTGCGTGTGTTGTAGAGAAGGTAAGACCCGTATTGTAATTTGTAAAAAGATACGTTATAATACCCGAAATCGCCGAGCAAACCGGTATTATTTTAAGGGCGGGAAAATGAATTCTGTTATTTCGTGGAATGTAAACGGTATACGCGCCGTTGAAAAAAAAGGTTTTTTGGAATGGCTTAATACGGAAAAGCCCGATGTCTTGTGCCTTCAAGAAACCAAGGCTCGAAAGGAGCAGTTAAGCGAAGCTCTTACCGCACCCGATTTACCCGATGTTCAGTATCACACCTTTTGGGCATCTGCAAAAAAGCCGGGGTATTCGGGAACGGCGGTTTTTTCGAAAAAAGAGCCGGCAGACGTGTACACCATGGGCTTAAGCGAATTCGACGATGAAGGCCGGGTGCTCGCCGCCGATTTTAAAGACCTCACCGTCATTTCGGCCTATTTTCCCAATTCGCAGGACGGAGGGGCACGGCTCGGTTATAAGCTTGACTTTTGTGCGGCAATGCTCGAATTCTGTAATTCGCTGTGCAAAAAAGGTAAAAACATACTATTATGCGGCGATTATAATATTGCGCATAAACCGATCGATCTTGCCAATCCCAAAGGAAACGAAAAAAATCCGGGGTATTTGCCGGAAGAGAGGGCGTGGATGGACACCTTTACCGCAGCAGGTTATGCCGATACGTTTAGAGCCTTTTGCAGCGATGCGGGCTGTTATACCTGGTGGAGTTACCGTTTTAAGGCCCGAGAAAAAAATATCGGCTGGCGCATTGATTATCAGTGCGTTAATGAAGCCTTTTTGCCGAAGGTAAAATCTTCGGTTATCTTAAAAGATATAACGGGTTCGGATCACTGCCCCATAAAGCTTGTGTATTAAGGGCCCCATACTGCCGTTTTTACAGTCTGCCGTTTAAAAAAGATAAAAGAAACCTGCAAAATGGGCTTGACATTCTTCTTTGAAACTGATAAACTAAAGCCCTGTTGTTTCGCCGTTGTAGCTCAGTCGGTAGAGCAAAGGACTGAAAATCCTTGTGTCGACAGT
>CAUTPO010000110.1:0-7414 GCA_963540475.1 uncultured Treponema sp.
GCTTATAACCTATAGATTTTTACGTGATGAACAGCTTTTTTTCGGTTAGATTTAACGTGATGCAATGCGCCTTCTGGAATATTTAACGGTTTTGGTGTATAATTGTCGCATATCAAAAATCAAAAAAAGCCGATTTTAAAAATCCGTCTGTGCCGATACCGGTGCAACCGGCACGTGCCGGCGGGCGGTTTTCGGCATGCGGAGGATAAAATGAGCTCATTTACCATCACCTTTCCCGACGGAAGCGTAAAAGAATTTGCGGAACCTGTAACCGCCCGGGCAATAATACCCTATTTTAAAAATGTAACATTACCCATTGTCGCAATATCGCTGAACAATCTGGTAGTTTCTCTCAACAAAATAATCGACGTACAGTCAAAGGTCGAACCCGTAACGCTTGCAACGCGGGAAGGCTCCAATATTTACCGCAGAACCTTGTGCCTGATTTTGGCAGCCGCAGCAAAGGAACTGTATCCGAACTTGCGCCTTTTGATGGGGCACAGTCTGGATTACGGGTATTATTACACCTTCGAAGGTGCCGACGCGGAAAAGGCCGATTTAAAAGCCATAAAAGAAAAAATGGCGGAAATGGTAAAACGGGACATTCCGGTCGAAACCATCTGGCTTTCCTACGAAGAAGCCCTGTCGAAATTCGAACATTCGAATCAGCCCGATACGTACAGCCTGCTCAATTATACAAGCAAGCCCAAAATCTTAATCAATAAATTGGGTTCATACGAAGACCTGTATTTTCAACCCTTAATGGATAGAATCGGAGAGGTAAAGGTTTTCGACCTTGTTGCATACGAAGACGGATTTTTGCTCAGATTTCCGAAAACATCCGAGCCGGATAAACTTTCCAAATTCAACGAGGTACCGCAGCTTTTTCAAATCTACAAAGAATATAAGGCGTGGGGCAAACTGGTGGGCGTTTCTTCGGTGGGCCAACTGAATGATCTGATTACGAGCCGCAAAATAAAAGACTATGTCGAAATTACGGAAATACTGCAAAACAACAAACTTGCAGAAATTGCAAAAAAAGTGATGACAAAAAAAACGGTGCGGGTTATTTTGATTGCAGGCCCTTCCAGTTCCGGCAAAACGACTTCCGCAAAAAAACTTTCCATGCAACTGAAGGTACTGGGGTATTCGCCTCAGGTTATCAGTCTGGATGACTTTTATCTCGGAGCTGCAAAGGTGCCCAAACAGCCGGACGGTAAACCGGACTTCGAATGTGTCGAAGCCTTGGATATCGAGCTTTTAAACGATTGTCTTTTAAAATTGTTTGAAGGCAAAACCGTCGAAATGCCGGTTTACGATTTTAAGGTAAGTGCACGAAAACCGGAAGGCCGGCCGTTTAAAGTGGAAAAAGATTCGATTCTGATATTGGAAGGAATCCACGCCTTAAACGACAAGCTCACGAATAAAATCGACGCTGCACTGAAATTCAAAATATACCTTTCGGCCCTGACCCAGCTTAATTTGGACGATCACAACCGTATTCCCACGTCGGATAACCGGCTTTTAAGAAGAATCGTGCGCGATGCTCAGTTTAGGGGTAGCCCAGCCACCCGGACCATCGGAATGTGGGGAGACGTACGCGGCGGAGAAGCGAAATACATTTTTCCGTTTCAGGGTAACGCCGACGCAATGTTCAACACGGCTTTGGATTACGAATTGGCCGTTTTAAAGGTATATGCCGAACCGCTTTTAAAGGCGGTTAAACCCAACGAAAAAGAATATAACGAGGCCTCGCGGCTTTTAATCTTTTTGGGAAACTTTTTACCGCTGCCCGCGCATTTTGTCCACGGGCAATCCATCTTGCGAGAATTCATAGGAGACAGCGCCTTCTCGTATAAATAAAGCCCCTGCACACTGCCCGCCGGTATACACACCGGCGGGCAAGGACGGTTTATAAGGTACTCCGTCAAACCTCTTTTGGACACATTCCGCATTGTGTTGACAACATAAATGATTAGCCTTATACTGCCCCCTATGGCTCAAGCAAAGAAGAAAACACAAAATCCGCTTTCGGAGATTCCGCAAGTCGAAAAAATAGTAAACGAAAAGGCGCTGCAGGACACTATTGCAAAAATAGGAAAACCGGCCGCCGTAAAAATTACCTCCGATTATATAAAGACGGTAAGAGCAAAGGCCCGAAACGGAGAAAAAATTCCTACCGCTGAAGAATGTGCTGCTGCCGTTTGCAAATTATGCATTCCCATTCTCCGCAAAAAAATTATGCCCGTAATAAATGCGACGGGAATAATTTTGCACACTAATTTGGGACGCTCGCCGCTGCCCGGCCGTATCTGGGATAAGGCAAAAGACACGGCGGAATCGTATTCTTCCATAGAGCTGGATTTACAAAGCGGCAACAGGGGAAAACGCTTTGAATTTTTAAACGGCTGTATGTGCAGCCTCACGGGCGGCGAAGCTGCGGTCATTTTAAACAACAATGCGGCCGCCGTTTTTTTGATGCTAAAAGCACTGGCCGCGGGAAAAGAGGTTATCGTTGCAAGGGGGCAGCAGGTCCAAATCGGCGGCGGTTTTAGAATCCCCGAAATTCTGGAGATGGCCGGATGCCGCTTGGTCGAAGTGGGAACTACGAACATTACAACCGTACACGACATAAAAAAAGCGGTAAACGAAAACACCGCGATGGTATTATGGGTACACACTTCAAATTACAAAATACGCGGCTTTACGGAACAGCCTTCGATAAAAGAAATCAAATCGATCCTGCCGGAACATATTATTTTGGCCGTCGATCAGGGTTCGGGAAACCTGTTTTTAAATATCCCCGAAGAACCGTCCATTTCATCACTATTAAAAGAAGGCGCCGATCTTGTCTGCTTTTCCGGCGATAAAATTTTAGGCGGGCCGCAGGCAGGCTGGATCGTCGGAAAGGCGGACTATGTACAGACAATCTCTTCAAACCAATTAATGCGGACATACCGTGTCGGCAGGGCTGTTGCAAGTTTAATGCAGGAAACACTCGTTTACTATTTAAACCAAGGCGAATCCGCCGCACAAAAGGCCGTAAACGCCGACACAAAAAAAATAAAACAGCGTGCCGAAAAAATAGCGGAACGGCTCGGGCCGGAAAAAGCCGAAGTTACAGAAAAACCGTTTTCGCTCGGCGGCGGCAGCACACCCGACGCAGGCTTTGCTTCGTGGGCCGTAAAAATAAAATCGAAAAAAACAGCCGAAAAAATCAAAACGGAATTACGGAATAGACCGGTGCCGATAATCGGCTTTATCGAAAACGATTCGTTTTACATTCATCCTATCGGCATAAACGAAAAAGACGACGAATACGTCGCAGAAAGTTTAAACGAATGCATATAGGGCATCTGTAAAAAACCTTGTTGGATTTACTTCGCATTCTTCGGAATAGAGATGTCTTATCAGCAAAGCTGATAACGAGTTTTTCATAAGTCCTTATATATTAATGACTTATGAAAAACATCGCAAATTAAATTTAAGGAAACCCTCTAAAAGCTGATGTTTTTGGAGACTCCCTATAAACAAAGCCCGTATAAACACCGGATAACAGCACAAGATGTTTAATAAATAAGGAGAAAAAATGCCGTATATTTTGGGAACAGCAGGACACGTAGATCACGGAAAAACCGCCTTGGTAAAAAAACTGACGGGTATCGAAACAAGCCGTCTGCCTGAAGAAAAAAGACGGGGTATGACCATCGAACTCGGTTTTGCTTCCCTGCCCGATCCCGTGCACGGTACGATAGGCATCGTCGATGTTCCCGGGCACGAACGGTTTATACGCAATATGGTTGCAGGAACGTGGGGGCTCGATGCTGCCCTTTTAATTGTCGCGGCGGATGACGGCTGGATGCAGATGTCAGCCGATCACTTACGCGTATTAAAGGCTATGAAAGTAAATTCCGTCTTACTCGTGATCACAAAATCGGATCTCGCCGAACCGGATATGCTCGACCTTATAATCGAAGACGCAAATACAAATTGCGAAAAAATCATAGGACGCAAACTGCCTGCCGTTGCGGTATCCGCACAGACAGGCGACGGAATAGAAAAATTGAAATCGGAAATCACAAAACTATTTGACCCGAAAAAAAAAGAATTCATCGATAAAAGTTTTTTGTATGTGGACAGGGTTTTTACGCTGAAAGGAATCGGCATTACCGTTACGGGTACCCTGCGCGGAAAGGCGCTGCAAACAGGCGGCTCTGTTTTCTTATATCCTGCAAAAGAAGAATGCAGAATAAAATCGATTCAAAACCATCATACTGCCGTTGAAAAAATAGAGCCAGGTTCGCGTACCGCCTTAAATTTGAAAACGGGTGAAAAAACAAATATCGAACGGGGAATGCTCCTTGCAGAAAAAGACGATACGTCGATTTTAACGGGAAAAGAATTATTGATACGGATCGACGAAATTTTCCATGCAAACGGCGGCGCGTTAAAAAACCATTCGGAAATGGAAATCGCCTTAGGTTCGGCGCATGCAATAGGCTCCCTTCACTTAAACCGGTTCGATAAAACCCTAGGCCGGCTGTCTTCGGAAAAACATATCGCATGCGCATGGAACCAAAACGCCGTTTTGATACGGCACGGCGGAAGCGGAATCTTAGCTTCGTGCAGGGTCCTTGCCGCCTTTGACACCTATAAGCGTGCCGTTTTTAAAGAAGCCTTCGAAATATACCGCGGCAGGGAACTGCCGTCAGCCCAAAGCTATAAATTCAATATTGACGGGTTTACGGAAAAAGCACAGACGAAAACCGAAGACCTCAGCACCGACAAAAACGCCGTAATCGAATATGCGGATTTCTTTTTTTTAAAAGAAAAACTTGCGGTATGGGAAGATAAAATTTTACAGCTCGCAGAAACCAGTCAGGCAGGCTTTACCGTTGAGGAAGCGGATATTCCCGTTCCGCAAAAAATAAAAACCGTCATTTTTAAAAAATTATGTGCCGAAAACAAACTGGAAAACGAAAATCACAATTACAAAAAAAAGGGGCGGACGGACGCAGATATTTCGAAAAATGCAAAAGCGGTTTTGGACGCAGCCTTAAAAGCCGGCTTTGACGGCATCGAAATAGACAAGATAAATATCCCGCAGGCGCGGAAAGAAGCGCGCGATTTAATTAAACTGGGAAAACTCGTCTGCCTCGAAAACTTCCTGCATTATCACAAAACGCATTATGATGCTGCCGTAAAAAAAATAACCGATAAATTCAAAACGGGCGATTCCCTTACGATTGCGGACGCGCGCGACGCAACCGGCCTTTCCCGCAAATACATTTTGCCCTTATTGAACTTGCTGGAAAAAGAAGGAAAACTGAAACGGAGCGGAAACGACAGGATTGTATTGTAAGGAAAGGCCTTCACTTATTCTTCGCGGATAAAGCACCGCAAGGTTTTATTCATACGGGATGGTTTAATACCCCGGACGCTTTTTAAATCGTGGTACATTGATTTTAATAGTACACAATCCGCAAATGGAACGGTTTTTTATTCCGTTTCCGCCAGAGCTCGGGAAATACTGAACGCATAATCGCCTATTTTTTCCAAATTGCGCACCATATCGATGTATAAAAGCTCGGCCTTTACATTGGCGCCTTTTTCCAAACGCTTTCGGGCAAGCCTTTTTAAATTCTGCCGCATGGAATCGATCGAGTCTTCCATTTCATGAGCGATGGCAAGCTGCTCGACTGCAAGCGGCTTGTTCAAATGCTCGTGCACAAAATGAATAAACTGATTTACAAGCCCCATATACGGAAACAGTTTATCCATATCTTCCTGATTTATGGGCATCTGCCGTTCAATACTTTTATTTATAAAAAGCCCGAGTTCAAAAATCTGATCGGTCATATTTTCTATATCGTCTACAATCCCCAGCATTAGCCGGACATTTTTTGCCTGTTTTTCCGAAAGCGAAAGCTGTGATGTTTTTATCAGATACGCCGACAATTCTTCCTGCATCTGATCGGTATAATCTTCTTTTTCCGTAAGCTGCCGTATAATATTTTCACGCGGATTTTTTTTATCCTTGACCAAAAGGGATCGAAGAAGCGTAAACATTTCACGCACAATATTCGACATTTTTACAATTTCGATTTCGGCACGGAAAACATAAGACTCGGTATTTTCTTTCATACCAGGCACCTGAAACAACAACACGTATCTCGAAGGCCCCTCGTCTTCTTTCGGCTTGATCAGCCTGCATACAAAACGCGCAATCTGGTTTACGAAAGGCAGGGCGATCATCGTATTAATAACGTTAAAGAGTGTATGAAAAACGGCGATACGAGTGGTAATATTCGAAATGGAAGGGCCTGCGGGAAACATCATATCAACGAGGGTTAAAAACGGATGAAAGAAAACCAATGCAAAAGCGCTGCCTGCAACATTAAACAAAACGTGCACTGCAGCAGCCCGCCGCGCATTCAGCTTTGTTCCAATAGAAGCTAAAACCGCATCGATCGTAGAACCGACATTGCTTCCCAACACCGCGGCGGCAGCAAACTCCCAGCCTATCACATTTGCATTAGCTACGGTTAAAAGGACGGCCGTAGTCGCGCTTGAAGAATGCAGGATAACGGTCAAAATCAAACCGAGCACTGCACCGACAATAATACCGGCAAATCCCGTCTGCTTCAAAATCGAAAGAACCGCAATTTGTTCTCCCGAAATATGCGGTACCGCCAGAGACAAAAAGTCCAAACCGGTAAACAGCAGGCCGAACCCCATAACGGCCTCGCCTAAATTGTCTTTTTTTAAACGCTGAAAAAATCTTAAAAAATATCCTATACCGAAGGCAGGGATCGCAATGCGCGCAATGGAAAATTTAAAACCGGCCAAAGAAACAATCCATGCAGTAACGGTAGTTCCTATATTCGCCCCGAAGATAATACCGATCGCCTGCTGAAGGCTCAGCATTCCCGCATTGACAAACGAAACGGTCATAACCGTCGTCGCCCCCGAAGACTGCACAATACCCGTAACGACAATTCCGGTCAATACGGCCAAAAACCTGTTTCCCGTCATAAAATTAAGCGTACGGTGAAGGCTCTCGCCCGTGCTTTTTTGAATGCCGTCGCTCATCATCTTCATACCATATAAAATAAGAGCGAGACTTCCAACCATTTGGAATAAAAGGGTAACTACCGCCATACCTGCATTATATCAGATATTTTTTATCCGTTCAATATAAACACCGACCGCACCACGGAAATCAATTTTTGATATAAGGATATTAAAGCCGACTGCAATAGCTTTGCTTCGAGCCGGAGCATATTTTTTTTACCGTCTTTCCGCTGCAAAATCTGTAAAAACGGCATTTTGCGAAAAAATTATGAACAGAGGTTCCTAAAATTTGATTTCAATGAAATTTTGCGTTTTTTTCTATTGACACAATGCGGCATAT
>CAUTPO010000111.1:0-7410 GCA_963540475.1 uncultured Treponema sp.
ACGATTTAGAACTCGTCGACCTGTTCGACAACGGAGTTACCGAACAGGTCTATTCTATTTTTAAAGGAGGTCGGTATGGCCGTTATAACTATATCGAGAAAAATCGCTTCTTACGGTGATGAAACCGCAGGAGAGCTTTCGAAGCTGTTGAACTATACCTTTGTCGACAGGAAGATGCTCGAAAGGGATTTACTGGAAAAGGGGATTTCCGAAAATCATTTGAAAAAATACGATGAGCGGCGGCCCGGTTTTTGGGCTTCCCTTTCTAAGGATCGGGATGAGTATTTCGACCGCTTGAGGGAAATTGTGTACGGGTATGCCTCGAAGGGGAATTCCGTGTTTATAGGACGGGGCGGTTTTGCCTTGCTGAAAGATGTGCCCGGCATTTACAGCATACGGCTGACGGCTCCCGATAGTATCCGTGTTACCCGTTTGATGAAGGAATTCGATTGGACGGAAAAGCAGGCTAAGGCCCTTATTGCCGAAAGCGATAATAATAGGGACGGTTTTCACAAGTGTTTTTTTAATGCCGAAAACGAGGATCCTTCTGAGTATAATTTGGTGATAAATACGGGCAGTATCGGGCCGGAAACGGCTGCGGCGATTATAAAATACGGTATGGAAAAAATCGTAACCGAACAAGCTGCCTGCGAGGGTATGAAGCGTGCAGCGGAGCTTTTGTTCGGTCAACGGCTCGTTAATCATCTTTCGTTCGATTTAAAACTGCAAATCTATTTTCTTGAAGCCGAGGTTTCGGAAAAAAAGATTGTTTTACACGGCGTTGCCGATAATGCAGCCGTAATCGAAAAAGCGGTTTGTGCAGCCGAAAAAGCGGCGGAGGGCAGGGAAGTGGTCTCCGTCCTTAACGTGATAAATAGGTATAAGGGGTCTTCTAAGGATATCGGAGCTCCTTTGAAAGGTCTGTTGGATTTTTAAGAGCATTTATTAAGCCCGTTCGACAACGATGTTCTCGAGCGGACTCTATTGACTTACGGCTTTTTCGAACCGGTATTCGGCAAGGCCGGTATAAAAACGGAAATGGCCGGCATAACCGCTTTCAGGCAGGCTGCGGCTGTTTTTGCAAACGGAGGGGGTATGAAAAAGCGTTTTTTTGCTTGTGCGGCGGGCTTGGCTTTCTGCATTGCGGTGTTTGTCTCATCGTGTTCGTGCACGGGCGATGCACATGCGCGGCTTATTACGGTTATGGGCGTTTCGACGGTGTACGTTACACCGGACCGGGTAACGGTTTCTTTTGCGGCCGTTTCAAAGGATACGGTCATTTCGGCGGCAAAAAGCAAAAATGATGCACTTATGAAAGCCGTTAACCTGCTGTTCGACAAATACGGGATAGAACAAAAGGATATAACCGCAGGGAACCTTAGAATTGAGCCGTTGTATTCGTATCGGCAAAATTCGCCCGAATTCCTGCATTATAAGGTTACGCAGCACGTTTCGGTTTCAATTAACGATCTGAAAAACTATGAACCTTTTTTGACGGAACTACTGAATTCCGGCATCGATAAGATAGACGGAGTGCGGTTTTCCGTTTCGGATATTCAAAAATACAGAAACGAGGCGCGTGCGGGGGCGGTACGAGCTGCGGAAGAAAAGGCTGCTTTTTTGTGCGCTGCTGCGGAAAACGGCGGGAAAAAGCTGTCGGCGGGCAAGGTTGTGCGTATTACCGAAATTCCAAGCGGCGAGCAGGGCTCGGGAGGGGGCTTGGCGCTCAATACGATTGCTTATTTAAAGACTGCGGACGGTTTTGCCTCTGAAGGAGAGGCCGGCAGTACCGGTCAAATTCAGATAGACGCCTATATCGAAATGACCTTTGAGCTGCGCTAAGCGGATTAAAGGGCTTTGAAGGTATTGGTATGCGGCGCTTTTGTACCGGCTCGGTCTTTTTTTCGGCGGAAAAAAAGACCGTAAAACCCGTTTTGGTTTTTAATGCGGTTTTTGCTGCGGCTGCGGCCGCCAGCACTGCTGCGGTCTATATCGTGCCTAAGAACGAAGCGGCGGCGGCGGTTTTTAAGGTCTTCGTTTTTACGGTTTTTCAGATACTCGTTTTGGCGGCCGGCCGGTATTTTTGCGGCGGTGAGCGGCCTGCTGCACGGTTTTTTCCCGATTTTTGCAAGAACAGGCTGCCGCAGGGGCTCTTATTTTCGGGTCTTACACTCACGCTGTTCATCGTATGCCGCGCCGTGTTCCGTATCGGTTTGCAGGCGGAAAATGTGGCAGGCGCCGTGCTTGCCCTTGCGGCGCTGACCCTATTTTTCTTTTGCGGGTTTTCCCTGTTTTGGTTTGTTGCTGTCTTTTCGGCCGATGATGCGGCCTTTGTGCCGTGCATAAAACGCTCGATCCTGCTTTTTTTGCAATTCCCCCTTTTTACCTGCGGCCTTTTTTTTGCCGGCATTTTGTATGCGCTCCTTTCATGCCTGACCCTGTTTTTGTTCCCCGGCCCTGCGGGTATCGTACTGAATGTCTGTTCTGCCTACAAACGTTTAAAAGCCGCGGTTTGACATCTGCCGATCGGCACTATACGGCTGATCCGGCCGGTACAATCCTACCGGTATTATGCGTTTAGTTTGAATGATACTATCTATTTTAGGGAACCCCGAAAAACTCAAGCCTATCGGCTTGTTCTGTAAGGAAATGATTATTATATCCGCTAACGCGGATTGCGAAACAGTTTTTAGAGGTGCTATTTAGTCATAATGGCATTACTTGCTTAGTCCGGCTGATACCGTGCGCCTGATCGGAGGTGCATAACCGTGTTCCTGCTTAACGGTATCTGCATACCTATGATACAACGATTGAAAAAAAACGGCCTCCGTAGTATAATCAATTAGAAAATATACAAGGATGTACATTTTTAGCCAGTGTTTTTAGGGGCAGAACCTCTAAACTGCAGCGGACAGGAAGTCCGCCCAGGAATAATCGCCGACGTTTTTGCCGCAAGGCAAAAACTCGAAGCTAAAAAGCATACACGGATGTATGCTTTTTAGCGGGGAGCCTTCCCCTTATAAAACAACAGTAACAAACGAGGAGATAAATTATGACTATACAGCATGAGGCGGTATGCGGAACGCTCCAGTCGAACGACTGTTTTGTCCGCGTTATGCCGTCGGAAAAAATCGAGCTTGATTTAAAAAGTTCTGTTATGCAGGAATTCGGCGCCCAAATTGAAGCGGCGGTACGCGAAGTTTTAAAAAAATGTGAGGTAACTGCTTGCAAACTATTTTTGGAAGACAAGGGCGCCTTGGACTGTACCATCAAGGCCCGCGTCGAAACGGTATTGAGGCGTGCAAATGAAAAATAGAAGAAGTATGCTTTTTATGCCCGGCAATAATCCGGGAATGCTCATCTCGGCGGATATTTTGGGCGCCGACTCGGTTATCTACGATTTGGAGGACGCCGTTTCCCTCGACGAAAAAGACGCCGCCCGAACCCTCGTAAAAAATGCCCTCTCGTTTTTGGAATTCACCCATTCCGAAATTACCGTCAGAATCAATCCGATCGATTCCCCGTACTGGGAACAGGATCTTGAAGCCGTTATCCCCGTTTTACCGGACGGAATCGTCGTTCCCAAGGCTTCAGTCGAGGCTGTTTTGGCGGTGGAACAAAAAATTGCGGACATAAAAAAAGAACACGGCATACAAAAAGACTTTGCCCTTTTAATGCTCATAGAATCGGCTAAGGGAATTATGGACGCCGATGCCATCGCCAAGGCCTCGCCTGCAATCGAGGCACTGCTTTTAGGCGGCGAGGACTATTCGGTCGATATGGGCATTAAACGCACGCGGCTTTCCAAGGAGCTTGAGTACGCCCGCTTTACCCTCACTACGGCAGCTCATGCCTATGGACTCGATTCACTTGACACGCCCTTTACCGACATCGAAGACTTTGAAGGCCTTAAACTCGATACGGCTTTTAGTAAAAGTATCGGTTTTTCCGGCAGGCTCGTCATAAACCCGCGGCAGGTCGAAGACATTCACGCGGTGTTTTCGCCGACACAGGAAGAAATAGAGCGTGCGCTGGCACTGTTGGCCGCAGCGGAAGAGGCGCGGCAACAGGGCTTGGGCGTTTTTAGCTTTAAGGGGAAGATGGTCGATTTGCCGGTCATAAAACGGGCCGAGGCACTAACAAAATCCGCCCGTGCGTGGGGACTGATAAAATAGACCTATTCGATAACTCTGTTATTGAATAGGTCGACGCGTTCTAAATCGCGCAAATAGCAGGTTTATTTTAAGCGGTACAAATGGTACCGCTTAAAAACACGGCGAGTTTGCTTCGCAAACATCGCTTATTAACGTATGCGCGTTCCGCGCATAAATGCAGCAGTTTCCAAAGTTCACACTTTGTTCAACTGTTGCATTTTAAGGTGAGATTTAGAACATCGCATTTTAAGGCAACCTGTTTTGAAACTGAAGTTTCCGAACAGGTCTAATAGGAGAGCCGCAGTGCTTTCAATTTCGGGAGAGAAAAAATGAAAAATACGCTTGGCAGGGAAGGGCTGGATAACCCGTTTGCGGGAGCCTTTGCACATAAAAAGGACAGGGTGTACACGGCGGAAAAAAACGTAAAACCCGTATTCGGTAAAACCTTGAATCAAATATTGGACGAACTGAAACTGCACGACGGAATGACCGTCAGTTTTCATCATCATTTACGGAATGGCGATTACGTTTTGACGAGTGTAATGCAGGAGATAAAAAAACGCGGAATCAAAGACCTGACCGTTATGGCCTCTTCCGTCTTTCCCTGTCACGAAATTCTTGTTCCGTTGATGGAAGACGGTACCGTTACGCAGCTTATTACCTCATATATGTCCGGGCCTGTCGCCGAAGCGGTCAGTAAGGGCGTGTGCAAAAAGCCCGTCATTATGACGACCCACGGCGGCCGTCCCCGCATGATTTTGGAAGATGAAGTTGTAATTGATGCAGCCTTTTTAGCGGCACCTTGTACCGATGATGCGGGCAATATTTCCGGCTCGGAGGGAAAGTCGTCCTGCGGGTCTTTGGGGTATGCCGCTGCCGATGCGCAAAAGGCAAAAAAGACCGTCGCCATAACCGACTGCCGTGTCCGTGCGGTAAAAAAGCCCGATATTGAGGGCCGGTTTGTGGACTTTGTAGCCGAGGTGGAACGCATCGGCGATCCTGCGGGGATTGTCAGCGGGACTACGCAAATTACAAAAGACCCCATCGGCTTAAAAATTGCGCGGGATTGCAGAACCCTCATCGAGCATTCGGGGCTGTTTAAGGACGGCTTTAGTATGCAGACGGGGGCAGGCGGCATTTCCCTTGCGGTTGCCGACGAAATGCATCGGTCGATGAAAGAAAACAATATCCGAGGCAGTTTCGGCTGCGGCGGCATTACCGGCTATTTTGTGCAAATGCTTGAGGAGGGGCTTTTCGAACACCTGTACGATGTGCAGTGTTTTGACCTTGCCGCAGTCGATTCGGTTGAAAAGAACAAAACGCACCATAAAATTTCGGCCGACTTGTATGCAAACCCGAATAACCCCGCCCATATTGCAGGCAAACTGGACGTTGTTATCCTAGGTGCAAGTGAAATCGATTTGGATTTTAACGTGAATGTAACGACCGGTTCAAACGGCATTATTTTAGGCGGTTCGGGCGGTCATGCAGACACCGCAGCCGGTGCAAAACTTTCCATAATCGTTTCCAAATTGTTTAATGCCCGTATTTCCTGTCTGGTCGAAAAGGTGCGGACGGTAACAACCCCCGGCGAAACTATTGACGCCTTTGTTACCGACAGGGGGATTGCCATTAACCCTAAGCACCGGGATCTTATCGAAAAACTGAAAGCGGAAACGAATTTGGAAATAAGGACGATGGAAGAACTGAAGGCTATTGCGGAGCGGTTTACAGGAAAGCCTGCAACACTGCCCCGCTCGGCCGAAATCGTAGGTATAAGCACCTACCGCGACGGCACCGTGCTGGATGTCATCAACAAGGTCTAGCGGAAGAATGCAAGACCTTTTTTATGCGGGGCGGCTCTGTTCCGGTTTAAATTAGGCGGGTTTTTGTACCGGCTATCCTGCGGGCCGGTTTTTTCGTTTTGGGCGTGATGGGAGCGATTTCGAACAAGGACTGATTATTTCCGCTGATAAAGCAGTCGGGTGCCGGAGTGCTCCCCGTCTTTACACGGCATCTGCGTGATACCGGTAAATTTAAACTTGCAGACCTGTTCGGCAACAAAGTTTATCGAACAGGTCTAATATGCAAGCCTAGGCAGTTGTTACAGGCGCTGAACTATGCGCAAGCCGATGTTCGTGTCTTTGGATGCAGGTAGCGCATTTCCCCGATAGGCGCAGGCGACATAAATGGACGCAGTTCCCCAATCCCCTCCGCGTGAAATGCGTTCACTGTTTGCATTGCCGCCCGTATAATCTTTCTGTAAGGTCGCTCCTGGAGCGATAGAATCATACTGATCCCAGCACCATTCCTGTACGTTCCCGCTCATATCGTGTAAGCCGTAGCCGTTTGCGCTTTTCTTTCCTACTTGGTGGGTTTTGTTTCCGCTGTTTGCAGTGTACCATGCATAGGTGCCGAGCTCGCTTTCGGTATTTGTTCCCGCCCATTTGTCTTGCGTACCGCCAATGGCAGCCCATTCCCACTCGGTTTCGGTCGGCAAGCGGAAGCCTTTTTTGTTCATATCCATAACGGGTACGTTTCCTGCCGTTGCATTGGCTTGTGTATATGTGTTTCCGCTAAAGGTGTATACACAGTCGGCTTCGCCCAACCCCGGAGTCTTTTTGGTCAGCTCGTTGCAAAAGACAATGCAATCAAACCAGCTTACGTTTTCTACAGGGCACTTTGTCTGCTCTTCTCCTGAGGCAGGTCCAGAGTTAAAGTGGCTCGGATTGCTGCCCATCACTTTGTCCCACAGTTCCTGCGTTACTTCGGTTTTGCCGATGTAATAGGCGGAAATGCTTACCGTGTGCGGCTTGTTATCGCCTTCGTCATTGTGTCCGACGGTTTTGCCCGTTACGGCTTCCATGTATTTCAGTGTAAAGCTTACCCCGTCTACCGTGTACGTTTTATCGGTAGTAGTAGGAGGTGTTACCCCTCCGCCGCCTGTACCGCCGCCGGAGCTGCCGCCCCCCGATTGCGCCTCGTGTTTGCAGGCCGCCGCTGTGAACAGTGCGGCAAATACCGCAGCACATACGACGAGTGTTTTTACTGTCGTATTTTTAGATACGTGTTTTTGTGTCATGTGTTATCTCCTATTGATGTATTTTTACGGGGAACCTTCCCCGCTTAAGATTAAGTAAACCGGCCGAAAGTTGAAGTTTCGGACTTTTCCACGATTCCGTATTGCACGGACGCATAGCTCCATAACATGCGGGTGCATAGGCCCATAAACTATGGGCGTATAAACCCATACAGC
>CAUTPO010000112.1:0-7346 GCA_963540475.1 uncultured Treponema sp.
GCGATTTTGAACTCGTCGACCTATTCGATAACGGAGTTATCGAATAGGTCTATTGGAAGCCTTTCAAAAATTCCGGTTTTGGAGAAGCCTGCTTTTAAGACGCTTTATGGAAACATATTTTTTTAATCTGTGCACGGTGCTGGATAAAAACACCCCCGTGCTCGTCCAAACCCACGACTTTCCCGACCACGATGCGATCGGGGCTGCATACGCCCTTATCAAACTGCTCGAACAATTCGGCTACACTGCTGCGGCCGCTTACGGCGGGCTTATTCAACATCGCAGGCTTCAGGAATTTATCGATTATCCGCATTTTCCATTGTTAAAAGTCGAAGAAATGGACGACTTAAAAGAATATCAGGTCGTCGTTGTTGACGGCACCCCGTTTAAAGGCACCGTGAACAAGCTGGGCGGCATTTTAAAAGGCGTCATCGATCATCATCCTGCACGGGTAAAAAACACTGCGGTTTATACGGATATCCGTCCCGAAACGGGGGCCTGCTGCTCGATTATTTGGTCGTACTGGAAAGAGGCGGGCAAGCAATACGGCCGTACGGTTGCAACTGCCCTAATCGCAGGGATCCAGCTGGATACAAACTTTTTATCGCGGCATGTCGCAAAACTCGATATGGAGGCATACAATGCGCTCTATTTTGAGGCGGAAGTACATCTGACCCAGCAGCTGCTTAAAACCACCATGAAAATAGAAGACCTTCAAGCAATCGGCATGGCCTTTACACAATATATCCGCATAAGAAATTTTTTGCTTATAGAATTAAAAGAAGAGTATTCCAAGGCCCTCTTATCGGTACTTGCCGATTTTTTGCTTTGGATACAGGATATAACCTTTGTTACCGTCATCGAGGTGTTCGGTAACGAGTACCGACTTTCCGTGCGGAGCCGCGACATCGATCTTGATGCGGGGTATATTATGCAAGAAACGCTGAAAAACATCGGCTCAGGCGGCGGTCACGCCCACATGGCAGGCGGTGTTCTACACCCCGATAAATACCCGGGGAAAGAAGCGCTTTTACAAATGATAGCCGAGCAGTCGGAAGTACTAAAACCGGCCTGATACCGCTCGCTTTGCGCGTCTTTTAAGCGCAGACGGGCAGCCCTTTAACCGATTATGCAAGAACGATTATTCGATAGGATCGTTTGACACCGATTATTCGATAAAATAGAAAAATCAAAAGAGGAACATTGATGGAAGAAACCGACATAAAAGCCTTAAAAAAACTGCAACTAAACGGCAGAGAAATTATTCTTTTGGGCACAGCCCATGTTTCAAAGGAAAGCATTAATGACGTACAAACCGTCATACGGGAAGAGGCTCCCGACTGTATCTGTGTGGAGCTCGATGAAACCCGCTATCAGGCGCTGACCTCGCAGGAATCGTGGCAGCAAATCGACATCGCCAAGATATTAAAAGAAGGAAAGGGCTTTTTGCTTCTTGCAAACCTTGTTTTGGCGTCTTTTCAAAAACGGCTCGGGGCCGATCTGGGTGTAAAGCCGGGCGCGGAAATGAAGGCAGCCATCGAAGCCGGTAAGGAACTCGGCATAAAAACCGAGCTGGCCGACCGCCCCATTCACATAACCTTAAAACGGGCGTGGGCAAAAAACCGGGGCTTCGGCAAGTCCAAACTGCTGGCAGCCCTTTTTTCGGCGGCCTTTACAAACGAAAAATTGGACGAGGCGGAAATCGAAAAACTGAAAACCCAAAGTGCAATGGACACAATGATGGAAGAAATGGCAGACTATCTTCCCAACGTAAAAGAGGTATTAATAGACGAACGGGACCGCTATCTGGCGTCGAAGATTTGGGACAGCAGCGGAAAAAAGGTCGTTGCCGTACTGGGCGCAGGACACCTGCCGGGTACCGAAAGATTTTTGCGGGAGCTTGAAGCGGGCTCAAAAACGACGGACGTTTCGGACATCAGTTCCGTTCCGCCCGCCTCCGCTGCAAAAAAGGCGGCCGCATGGATTTTTCCCGCCGCAATCGTCGCCCTGATCGTTTTCGGCTTTTTTAAAGGCGGCGGGGCAAAAACGGGTCAGCTTTTAACCTCGTTTGTTTTGTGGAACGGCGGGCTTGCCGCAATAGGGGCGCTTATCGCCCTCGGGCATCCGCTTTCCGTTTTAACCTCGTTTGTCGGCGCACCGATTACGACGATAAACCCGTTTTTGGGCATCGGCCTTGTATCGGGGCTGGTACAGGCGTGGGTACAAAAGCCGCGGATAAAGGATATGGAAGAGCTCACGGCGGATGCCGCCCATCTAAAAGGCTGGTACAAGAACAGGATAACAAAGGTGCTTTTGGTCTTTGCCCTTTCCTCGCTCGGAAGCGCAATCGGAACCTTTATCACGGTTCCCGCGCTCATAAGCAATCTGATAAAATAATGGGACACCACACCTTTTTACGGGAGAAATTATGTACCTTTTTATAAACGATTACAGCGAGGGCTGCCATCCTAAAATACTGCAAGCCCTCACACGGACAAATACGGAACAAACGGCGGGGTACGGCTGCGACCCATATTGTAAAGAAGCGGCCGAATTAATCGCAAAAGAATTACACGCGCCTGAAAGCCGCATCCATTTTTTTACGGGCGGCACGCAAACCAATTTGACGGTCATCGCTTCAATTTTGCGCCCTCATCAGGGCGTTATTGCAGCTGAAACGGGGCATATTAACGTGCACGAAACGGGTGCAATCGAAGCCTGCGGGCACAAGGTGCTGACAGTCAAAACTGCGGATGGAAAACTAACGGCTGCCGCAGCCGAACGGCTTATAAACGCCCACTACAAAGACCCAACAGCAGAGCACATGGTGCAGCCGGGAATGATTTATATCTCAAATCCGACGGAACTTGGCACCATCTATCTAAAAGAAGAAATAAAGGCCCTTAAATCCGTGGCCGATAAGTACGGAACGCCCCTCTTCCTCGACGGGGCACGGCTCGGTACCGCCCTTACCGCCGAAAAAAACGACCTGACCCTCGCCGACTTGGCCCGGTACACCGATGTGTTTTACATAGGCGGCACGAAGATGGGTGCCCTTTTCGGGGAAGCCCTCGTTATTAATGCCGTTTCGGTGCAAAAAGACTTTCGGTACATACAAAAACAAAAGGGTGCGCTGCTTGCCAAGGGCCGGCTCTTAGGCGTGCAGTTTAAGGAGCTGTTCACGGATAACCTGTATTTTAAAATAGGCACCTCTATGAACGAAACGGCACAGATGATACGCCGCGGGTTTAAAGAACGCGGGTTCGATTTTCTTATCGAAAGCGAAACGAACCAGAGCTTTCCGATAATCGAAGATTCTCTATTACCTAAAATTGCAAAAGAATTCGGCTTTGAATTTTGGGAGAAGGTTTCAGAAGATAAGACAGCCGTACGGTTTTGTACCTCGTGGGCTACGACAAAAGAAGCCGTCACCGGTTTTTTCCGGTTTTTGGATACGGAAAAATAGCCCGTACTTTATGCCAAGAGCCGCATACAAGCCGAGCCGCGTATAAGCCGGGTCGTTTTCGGACCCGGTCTTTTAAGAAAACCGAAATTCAATCGGCTTAAAAAACGGAGCGAAAGCCTTACACTCACGCGCTTAAAACCGGCCTTACGCCCGTTCAAAAACTGCGATACCCCGCTCCGTTCTTGTTGCCGGTACCGGCCCGTAAATTTCGTTCAAAACGAAACGGCCTGCACTTAAAACCTGAAAGGCTCGTCCTCTTCCGATATGGCAGTACTGCACCGGAAACGTGAATCCGCCGCTTCACACTATATCAGTTCTGTAATTCCGCTCCGGTGCCCGGGACTGTACAGCGCCCTTTTTTCATAAAAAGTTTACGATTTCTTCAGGATGCGCCGCTACCGCATCAGCGCCAGCCTTTTCCAGCTCGTCCTTGGTACGGAAGCCCCACAAAACACCGACCGTAAAAAGCCCGGCCGCCTTTCCCGTTTGAACATCGGTTGCCGTATCGCCGATATACAAGGCCTCGGATTGTTCCAAACCGAGCAAGTTCAAAATCTCGAAAACACCGTACGGATCGGGTTTTAACGGAATATTTTCCCGCGCCCCGAAAATATACGAAAAGGTCTGTTCTCCAAACAGGGCTTTGACAACCTTTTCGGCCGTCGGATGGGGCTTATTCGACAACACATTTACGGAAACATCTTTTTCCCGCAGCTTCTTTAAAAGCGAAAACATACCGTCGTACACCGTACACAAGTGCAAAGGATCCGCATCGTAGGCGGCATTGTAATTTTGCAAAATCGTATCTTCCAACGTTTCATCGAGCCTGCCGTTCCGTGCAAGCACCCGCCTGATAAGCATACGTGCTCCATTACCCGCATACAACTTAAAATCCTCTGCGGGAACGTCCGGCATTCCGTACTTTGCAATTTCCGTGTTGACAAAATACGCGATTGACCGTAAAGAATCGGTTAAGGTTCCGTCCAAATCGAAAATACAAGCCTTTTTCATACAATATCCCGTTGCAAACACTAAAAAAAGATTTCTGTAAGGAAATACCGATTAACCTGCCGAAAGCCGATTAACCGGTACGCATTTAATTTAAAGAATTAAGAACGCCTGACAGTTTGGCCTTATCATACAGGTCGATGGGGCGGCCTTCCACATAACGGACGGCTTCTTCGGTAAAGGTACCGGCCGTCATACAAACGCCCGTTCCGCCCTTTGTTTCCCGTAAGCGGGAATGGAAGTCGCGGAGCAAAAGCTCGCCCACAGTCCCTTGAGACCTGAAAAAGCGGAAGATTACCGTATCCGAAAAACGCGGCGCATCTATTTCCGCAACAATATCGGTATGTGCAGTCAAAACCGTAATATCCAATATCTTGACCTTGGCCTTCGGATAAAAGCGTGCTACGATTTTGCGGCACAGCCCTACGAATTCGCTCTGCCCCGCCATCAAATACGTCTGCAAACTCTTATTTTGATTCAGCTCCTGATACCGCTTTATCAGCGTCGTCGTGTCCTTATATCCGGGACTGACGCTCTGAATTTCCCTTAAAAGCTGAACTGCCTGTCCGATATTCTGCATTTTTATCAGCGTTTGGGCCAAGCGGTATTTCAGTTCGTTCGACACATCCAAAGGAATCTTGGTATGCTTTAAGCCGATACGGAAGTCCTCGACCGCCTGATCCAGCTGATTAGACTTTGCCCGTATCAAGCCCGTATACAGTGACGACTGCGGCCCGAACACGGGATCGGCCCTAAGGCGGGAAAGCAGCTTTAAACACTTATCATCAGCTCCCGTTTCATAAAAACACTCGCCCATGGCGAACAAAACCTCTTTATCGTCGGGGCGGGTATCCAAAGCCTTTTTTAATGACGGCATAGCATCGCTGTATTTTCTCAGCCGCTGCAAGGTGAAGCCCAGATACTTTGTCGCCAACGGATTATTGGGCTGGGCTATTAGCGCCTTTCTAAAATACGGAAGCGCCTTTTCATAGGCTTTTTCCATATAATAAATATAACCGAGGGTGTAATTTACTTCAAAATGATGAGCATTGATGGTTTCTGCAACAACAAGTCCTTTTTTCGCTTCCGGCAGACGGTTCGTTTTCAAAGCCGAAATTCCATAGCGCAAAGAAATATCGAACTGTTTATTCATTTCAAGGCTTTTCATGCGGTCGATAAGCGCCGAATATGACGCATACGCCTTTTCCCAATTCTGTTCTTTATAAGAAATATCGCCCATCGTCATAAGACCTTGAATATCGTTTGGGTCCTGACTTAAGCGGCGGGAGGCTTCTTTCATCAAAACCGACTTCTCTTTCGGTCTTTTCTGCAGACCGCCCGATTCTTTTAGTTTGGACGCTTTGGAAAAAGCCACAAAAATGATTGCAAGAACTGTAACAATAATAAAACCTGATATAATTATAGTAGGATCCATTCTGCTATTATGCGGTTTATTGTCTACTCTGTCAATGGTATAATCCCTTTTTATGCATAAAAAAACCGTTCACGAGGGCCTTCGCACAAAAAGTGCTTAAATTAAAAACAATCGAGTTTTAGTGCGACAAACTGGAATTTGATTATTTCTTTGACTTGGGAGCAGGTAATTTGTCATATATTGAATTGAATAAGCCGGTTAAAAATTCTTTATTATCAACATTATCTACTAAAAGCTTCTTCTTTGCTCCATCATACTGCATTCATACTTGACATTAGGCATATAATTTATCGCTGATTTTACAGGTTTAACAAGTAATCTATCATCATATATTCTACAAATAATTTTTCCATTGTATAAATAGATAATAAATTCTCCCATCATGGCTTTATAACTAACATTATCTAACTTCACATCCTTATTCTAAAATAAAGTCTAAGTATTATTTGTGGAAGCCATTTTTTATATCTCCTTTAATTACTAAAATTTCAATAGTCCATTTTCATCAAACTGAAAATTTAAACCCCATGCAAGTTCCCAATAATATCCATCTAAATCCGAAAAATATACATGATATCCACCCCAAAAGGCGTCTTGTGGTTCTTTTACAATTCTTCCACCGACATTTCGAACCAATTCTATTACACTATCAACATCTTCTTTGTGTTCAACATTGTACGCTAATGTAATTCCGGAAAATCCACTTCCCTTTGGCGGATTATTTTCATTAATGGGAGCCTCTAAAAACATCAGTTTTTAGAGGGTTTCCTTAAATTTAATTTGCGATGTTTTTCATAAGTCATTAATATATAAAGACTTATGAAAAACTCGTCGGGCATCTCTATTCCGAAGGATGCGAAGCAAATCCAACAAGGTTTTTAGAGATGCCCTAATATCTTTTGCTAATTGTTCCAAAGGAAATAGTTCAAATTTTGTTCCTGGAGTATCGAAAAAACATACCGGCGGATTATTTTCTTTGCAGTTAGTCTTATATCCTAAACCATCTCTATAAAACTTTATTGACCTTGCCACATCTCTAACACCTAAACAGATGCAAGTAATCTTATTCATCACTACCTCCATAATTTCTAATTAACTTTAATCTAATAAACTTGGAGTTGTTACGCTCCAAGATATTTAATATATATTTGACATGGGTTCCATTCGTCCCATAAAGTTGGGAAACATTCCGATTCTTTATATCCCATAGCTATATAAAAATTATTGACAATATCATATTCTTTGTAGTGCCCCATCTGTATCGTTTTTGCCTGTAAATCACGAATATACTCTTCCGTGCTTTCCTGTATTCCAAACCATTCTGAAAGGTCATATAATATTTCTCTTGATACAGCTTCCTTTTCCAGTTTATCTTCAACTTCCTTTATTTTTATATCCATTTACTCCTCCACAACTTCTATACTTTTAATTTTATAC
>CAUTPO010000113.1:0-7292 GCA_963540475.1 uncultured Treponema sp.
CCCTGTTAAGGCAGTCGAAGAGTATGAAAAGAAAAATGGTGAAAAGCCCGTTTTACATTATGCGCTCGGCTTGTATTATGATGACGTTCTTTTACGCTATAGGGATCAGTGGCTTTTAACCGAACAAGAACTGACGCAAAAGACAATCGAACATCTGCAAAAAGCCGTCGATAAGGATTGCTGCGACGCGCGCTCTTTAAGCGTACTCGCGCTCACGTATTATAAAACCGGTGATTTGACGAATGCCGAAAAAATATATAAAAAGAAAGAGGACGCGGGCTTTGAACTTTTCGCCAACGATTATTTTAATCTCGGCGCAATATGTTTACAAAAAAAGAATGTCGCTTCGGCACTGCACTATGCAGAAAAAAGCATTGAAAAATATAAAAATGAGCCTCAATATCAGTCGGACGCTTACGTGGTCTGCGCCGACAGCTGTCTTGGTTTGCACGATTAAACCTGTTCGGAAACTTCCGTTTCTGAACAGGTCACCTTGAAATGCGATGTTCTAAATCGTGCTATTTGTACGATTTAGAACTCGTCGACCTGTTCGAAGACACAGTTATCGAACAGGTCTATTATAAAAAGGCCGAAACCATTCTTAAAGCGGCCGAAAAACGTTTCTCGAAAGATTACAGGATCGTGCAAAGGACAATCACCTTGTATGCAGCGCAAAAAAATAAAAAAGAGACGTTAAAAGCCGCCGAAAAACTGTTTGCCCTTGCACCTGAAAACCCTGCCGTATCGCAAATAATTATAAAAGAATATTTCAATGCCGGTACGGAAAAATGGTTGCCGGACTTTTTCGGTAATTGCTTAAAAACGTATTCGAAGTCGGGCAAAGCGCGGCAAAACCTGTTGTACCATTATGCATATACGCTGTACGAGCTCGGCGATAGAAGCAAGGCATCTGAAACGGCAAAAAGCGCGAAAACCGAATTCGCAAAAAACGGTGAACTGACTGCGGAAATCGAAAAAGCACTGGACTCGTTCGGTAAGTGACGCTTAATTTTACTTTAAGGGTTGCCCCTCGGTAAAAAAACCGAAATGCTTTCTGTCAGCTTTTTTTCTGCAATAGAGTACCCAAATGCGAGTGGCTGGCTTGAACAACGTCCAATATTGTGCTTGTATTGCGCAAAAACTCATCGATCTTCTTTAAAGAATCAAAGCCTTGGTGAATGGTAATATCCTGTTCCTTTATCGAAGCGATAATTTCCGTAAGCGAATCATTTGCCTCATTTATAGTAATGGAATTTTGATCAAAATTATTAAGAACCCCGTTAAACGACTTTTGGAATTTTGAAAACAGGCGTATAAAACCCGACATATTGCGGTTTATTTCGCTGACCGAATCTTGCAATTCTTCGAGCTTTGCTTCTATCTTTTTTGTAAAATCGCCTGTTTGCGTGGCAAGTGTGCGCACCTCGTTAGCGATGATCCTAAAACCGCTGCCCACCTTTCCTGCACGGGCAGCCTCGATTGACGCATTAATGGCCAGAATACCTGTTTTAACGGAAACGTCTTGAATACCGGCCAGCATTTCTTCCACTTCGCTCGTTTTTTCTTTTAAGGTTTCAAAAGCAGAGGCTGTGTTTTGTGCATTTTGAGCCGCCTCATCTATTTCGCCTACCCGTTTATGAATTTCTTTTTGCAGTTTTTGCCTGTTATCGATGATCTGCGAGAGAATGGTTTCGACATGGCTTGTGTTTTCCGCCGATGAGGAGCTTTCTTTTTGTATTTCTTCAAAGCCAGAAAGAATCGTATTAAACCGTTCTTGCAGGCTTTTCATCGACTCACCGATGATTTGAAAAGAATGGGTGGTGATAAAATCTAGCACCATACCCTTATTATAACTTATAACGATTCTATCGATTAAGTCGGAAAAGTTTTCGAGATTTATCGTTTCGTCCATTACTTAAACCTCCGGGCTAAAATAAGTCGTCGATGTAATCGCACCCGCATTGTAGATTGGCTAACCAATCCAAGAAGTTCGCAACCTGCTCGTCTTTGTACAAGGCTCCGTGTTGGGGGGCTATCAGTACGGGGTTTAAGCGCCGGACCGTTTCCGCCCATTTTCTGACAATTTTGTTATTCGCCATATACCGTTTGTGAAAACCTTCGATAAGCGGGATATGTTGTTCGAAATTTTCGACAAAGGTCGTTTCATCGTCCTCGTCAAAAACGGCAGCGCCTATATCCCCGCTGAACAAAATGCGCGACCGTTCGTCGTACAGGCCGAATTGCCCCGGCGAATGCATAAAATGAGAGGGCACGCAGAACATGCGCGCACCCGAAGGCAGCGGTATGTACATGCCCTTATCGGGAATGGCGACGATCCGCTCTGCGTCCACAATACCGAAATGCGGCAAAAAGCGTACCCACAGCGACGAAATATAAATCCGCGCCTTTGTAATTCCCATCCATAAGGCTATACCCGAAGATACGTCAGGGTCTTGGTGCGAGAAAAAAATGTAATCGATTTTGTCGACGGAAATAAAGTAACTGACCGAAGTAACGACTCTGGAAAAAAGATGTACTCCGCCCGGATCAAGTAAAACTCCGCGGCCGTTATCGATAATCAGGTACTGCATCGTTTGCACGGCGCCTTTTCTGTATTTGCCTTCGGAGCCCAGCCAAATAAACTTATGTTGTTCGTCTTCGTATAAGATTATACCGTGTTCATCGGAATCGTTCGTCATATTTTCCTCACTCTAAAATTTTTTATCGACATAAGAATATACATATAATCGGAATAAAAAACAAGGTACTTGTACCGAAAATTTTCGGGTTACTGCACGCTTGTTTTTTTGCTGTTTTTACGCTATTTTTACGTATGAAAAAATTGAAAGAAGACGGCGTTTGTGCCGTATCGGCCGGCAGACGGAATTACCGAACAGAATCTGCCGCCTCTTTGTTTGCACGGACAAGGGTATTTGGGGCGGTTTTCTTTGCCGTCCTGCTGTTTACGGCCTGCGCCTCCGTGCAGAGGCAAGACCGGCCCGATTTTTCGTACATAGAAAATTCGGCCCAAAAATTCGAGTGGACGGCCCTTTATCCGGGCATTCTTATTTCGCACATACGGTATGCCGAATATCCTTTAACCGTGCACGCCGTAAAAATCTATTTATCCGATCCCTCGCTCCGCATTGCCGTTACCGAACCGTTTATGTTCGAAAACGGCGGCCATTCCGTCAAAAGGGAAACTACCCGCGCCTTTGCAAAGCGAAATAATACCGCCGTCAGCGTCAATGCCGCTTTTTTTAATACGAAGTCCCTGTTATTCTCGAAAAAAGCCGAACCGATCGGCATTCATATATACGATAAAAAGCTTTTAAATCCGCCCGATGCGCGGTACGGCGCCGTTTATTTTACGGACAGCGGAACGGCCGTTATTGCGGAGCCGCAAAGTGCCGATACCATACCGCACAATACGATATACGCAGTCAGCGGGTATAAAATGATTTTGAAAAACGGCCGTGCCGTAAAAACGGGTATCGGCCGCAGGGAGGATTCCCGCACCTGCGCCGGCGTTGCAGACGGCGGTAAAACCCTCATCCTCTTTTTTGCGGAAGCCGAAAACAAGCTGAAAAGCCGCGGCATAACCTATGACGAAGCGGCGTTTTTTATGAAAAAGCTCGGTGCCTCAGACGCCCTGCACTTGGACGGCGGCGGTTCGAGCTCCCTCGTCATAAAAGAAAAAAACAAATTCCGCACCGTTGTCCCGTCGATGTCGCCCTTCGGTCTACGCAAAACGGCAACTAATTTCGGGTTCATATACGAAGAAGACTTTGAAAGACCGATCGAACCTGATCTTTCATAACAACAGGCACTCTGCGGCCGAAGCTGCGGCTTTAGCCAAGCCTTTATAAAAAAAGGGGCGAATCAACACCCCCGACGCAAGCGTAGCCGAGAAACGGCAGGTATTAACCCCTCCGCACGGATAAAATACCGCCCCTAAAACCAAAGTCGGGATGGAGGGATTTGAACCCCCGATCTTCTGCTCCCAAAGCAGACGCCTTAGCCCCTAGGCTACATCCCGAAAATAACAGCACAAAATAAACCTCGGCTGCATTCAGCGCCGAGGTTACCGTTTTTATAAGGCGCCCGGGAACGGTCTTACTTCCTATACATAAAACCGTCGATGATACCGCCCTTTTTTTTAAGCATCTTAGAACCTGATTTTAAAGCCGAGTGCAACATTTGTGGAGTTGGCAAAGTGCGGTAAAATTCGATTTTGTGCTTTGTAATATCCTCTTATGGGTTTATAGAAATTGCCGTGCAGTCCCAAATACATACCGAATTGCCCTGTAAACATATAATAAGCCGTTAAATTTACCCCGCCGCCGATATTGGTATATCCTTCTTCGGTCGAGCCATTGCCTATAAACTGAGAACCGCCTATAGCAAAGGCACCACCCAAAAACAGGTTAAAACCTTTTCCCGGCTTAAACGTATATCCGAAGCCGAACTGTGTATCATTTACATAAATTCTATTAAAGGAAAAAATCGTCGAACCGAAGATAGCCCAGTTTTTCGGCAGCTCATAGGAAAGACCGATATTAAAGCCACCCATGTGCTTGGAACGTATATGCCGGTGGTTAAAACCGTCGTAAGCACTGTCCCATACGTCATGTATCTGGTGGTTTGTATACACGCCTCCAACATACAAATTCAAACCGATCTGTTTTGCACTGCCTGCGGCCGCAAAAACAACCGCAAACAAGCACAGCGGAATCAGCATTTTCTTCTTCATAATTCATCTCCTATCGAGTAAATTTTTGATTTATCGTATTATCTTAAAAATATCGATTTTAGTCAAGATATTTTCTTTCTTGACATAACATAAAATAACAATTATACTTCCCAATATGCTCGATTATAAATTTATCAAAGAGAATTTGGATGCCGTAAAACAAAACATAAAAAACCGGTACATGTCAGCCGATGCGGATAAGGCCGCCGAGCTGTATGATAAACGGACGGCCTTGGTTACGGAACTGCAAAATTTGCAAAAACAAAAAAACGATAATTCGAAAGCGATGAATCAAAAACTTTCGGCCGAGGAGCGGCAAGCCCTTATCGAAACGGGAAAGCGGATAAAGGATTCCGTTGCGAAGACGGAAGCTGCTCTGTCTGCCGCCGAAAAGGAGCTTTATGAGGTTGTAAGCCGTATTCCCAATATGGCGCACCCTGATGCCCCAGTCGGTAAAGAGGATAAGGATAACCTTGAGGTAAAACGGAGCGGTACGGTTCGGCAATTCGATTTTAAAATAAAGGATCACATTCAGCTCGGGCAGGATCTGGATTTAATTGATTTTGAGGCGGGAACAAAGGTTTCGGGCGTCAAATTTTACTTTTTAAAAAACGAGGCCGTTCTTTTGGAACAGGCGCTGACGATATATGGGCTGAGTATTTTGTGCAAACACGGATTTGTGCCGTTTATCACGCCCGATGTTGCAAAAGAAGAAATCCTGCACGGTATCGGGTTTAATCCGCGCGGGGCCGAATCGAATATTTATACGATCGAGGGTGAGGACACCTGCCTAATTGCCACTGCGGAAATTACGCTCGGCGGCTATCATGCCGGTGAAATTTTAAAGAAAGAAAAGCTGCCGCTGAAATACTGCGGAATTTCGCATTGTTTTAGAAAAGAGGCCGGTGCGGCAGGGCAGTTTTCCAAGGGCTTATATCGGGTTCATCAGTTTTCGAAGCTCGAAATGTTCGTGTACTGCACACCTGAAGACTCTGATAAAATACACGAGGAGCTCCGCTTAATCGAAGAAGAAATTTTTACCGGTCTGGGTATTCCTTTCAGGGTGGTGGACACCTGCACGGGTGATCTCGGTGCGCCCGCATACCGTAAATGGGACTTGGAAGCATGGCTTCCCTGCCGTAACGGCGGAGAGTGGGGCGAGGTAACGTCTACTTCGAACTGTACCGACTATCAGGCACGGCGGTTAAACGTGCGCTATAAGGACGATGACGGGAAAAACAAATTTGTGCATACCTTAAACGGTACAGCTATAGCGATGTCCCGTGCGATGATTGCGATTTTGGAAAATTATCAAAAGGCGGACGGTTCGGTCAAGGTTCCCGACGCGCTTGTTCACTTTTGCGGTTTCGATACGATTAAACGATAAACCAAACCGCCTTACGCACAAAAAAAGCCGATTGAAAAATCGGCTTTTTTTGTATTAAACCCTGTTCGACAACGAAGTTATTGAACAAGTCTATTATACACGGCTTGCAAGTTCCGCAATTTCTTTTTTCCAATCGTATACCTTGTTTTTATCTTCCCATTCTATTAGTTTTTTTATCTTAAATTTTTTGCGTATTCTGGGGTTTTCGAAAAAGGCGACGGCAAAATTGCCGTTCCCTATGTAAATGACCTCTTCGTTTTCGCCCAAATGTTCCGCGTTTTTTAAAAATTCCAACACGCAGGTAAAATGAACGGGTTCGCCGCTTTCCTTATCCGCTACAGCCGAGCTGAGCTCTTCGATTTGTTCCCCGCACCGCGGACATACGTATTGCGGATATTCTATCTTTTTGAATACGAATTCTTTTTTCGGTTTGGGTGTAAATTTTTCTTTTCTTGAGTGTTCGCGCCGTGAACCGCCCTTTTCGGAATTATTGTGCCTGTTTTTTGAGCCTTGTTTTTGTCTATTTTTCGTTCTGTTCATAATCCCAGCCCCCGTTTAAAATTCTGTCGGTGATAATCGTCGCCAATCGGTAAATTGCACCGTTTATATATTCAGGGTCGTCAAGTTTTACTTCCATGGCTCTTATTTCCGTTTCGGTTAAGGCGGCAGCATGCGCTGCGGAAGCTTTTTTACAAGGGAACAATTTCATACTACTCATCGCAATCTCCAAACGCATCTTTTAAGTGTACAATTTCAGGCGGCTGCGTCAAAAACGGATTCGACTGTAAGATTATTACATCAAATCTAATATACATTGTATTATATTTTCGATTGTTTGCAAGAAAATGTTTAGCGGTTTGGCATATCTTAGCCTGCTTTTTTTTATTTATGATGATATCTAAGTCTTCGGTGTTAGTATGCAAAAGCGTTTTTACTTCCGCAAATACGATGCAGTCCTTCTCCCGTGCGATAATGTCGATTTCGCCGGTTCTGTTACGCCAGTTTCTAGCCAGTATCGAGTATCCTGTTTGTTCCAGCCATTCGGCTGCCCTGTCTTCGCCTTTTTTCCCGACCGTTTCCATTAATCGATATTAGTGAACCTCTAAAAACCTCAGTTTTTAGAGGTTTACCTTAGATTTAACTTGCGATGTT
>CAUTPO010000114.1:0-7280 GCA_963540475.1 uncultured Treponema sp.
GATAACTCCGTTATCGAACAGGTCGACGAGTTCTAAATCGCGCAAATAGCACGATGCGTGAACATCGCATTTTAAGGTAACCTGTTCGGAAAGCTCGTGTTGCAAAACACCGCTAATGAGCATGCTCCGAAAAGCGAATTTTCTCCGTCTGGGCCTGCGCGTGTGCAGCGCGGTGCGAAGATCGGCCGTTTACCGTCCGGTACTTTTAAAAATTCGGCACCTTTTTTAAAAGGGCCTTTAAGGCAGTCCGCGCGGCGGTTTCTTCGTCGTATGGAATCGTTTTGTCCTTATAGATAATCGAATTCTCGTGTCCCTTTCCCAAAAGAAGCACGATGTCGCCCTTTTTTGCAAGGCTAAAGGCTTTTTCGATGGCTTTGCAGCGGTCGGGAATCAGGAACAGTTCTTCGCCGCGTTTTTTTTCGCGGCAGCCTGCGGCAATCATTTCCAACAATTCGGCAGGGTCTTCGCCGCGGGGGTCTTCGTCCGCAAGTATGATGATGTTTGAGTAAAGGGCGGCAATGCGTCCCTGCTCGGGCCGTTTTTGCAGGTCGCGCTCTCCGCCTGAGCCGAATACGCAGATGACCATGTTTCCGGCCTTGTGTGCACGTTTGTAAATCGGCGGGAGTACGGTCATAAAAGAGGAAGGCGTATGAGCATAGTCAATAATTACCTCAAAATTTTGCCCCTCGTCTATCTTCATCATTCTGCCTTTGACCGGTTTTATGCAGTCAAGTTTTTCTATAATGTCCGGTATGGCGGTTTCGGTAAGGGCGTGTACGGTGATGACCGCCGCCAGTATGTTTTTTACGTTAAAAAGGCCGGCTAAGTTTACATGCGCTTCATATTGGGTTTCGGTACCGTTTTGAAAGCTGCACAAGGTAAACCCGATACCCGCCGCATTTTCCAAAATGTTTTTTGCAAAAAGCCCGCCCTTCTTTTTTATCTGTTCGAGCTGTTCGGTGCCGAAAAGGTAGGTTTTTTGTGCAGTGGCGTTGATAAAATATTCGGCATGGGGATCGTCGGCATTTACGACGCCGAAGACGGGGATTGCCGCTTTTTTCGGCGGCCGTTTTATGTCGAGGGCACGGAACAGGTTGGCCTTGTCGTACCGGTATTGTTCGAGTGTGCCGTGGAATTCCAGATGTTCCTGCGTTACGTTCATAAAGACACCTGCGTCGAAAGAAACGTTTAAAAGACGTGCGGTGCGGGGCGAAAGGCCGTGCGAGGAGGCTTCGGCAACGGCATACAAACAGCCTGCGTCACGCATTTCGGCGAGGTGCCGCTGTACGATGGTGGACTCGGGCGTGGTTTGATGTTCGGGATTGGGAATGACCGTTCCGTCAACCGAGTATTCTACGGTGGAAAAAAAGCCCGTCCGTTTTCCGCACAGGTTCATCAGCTGAAAAATAAACGAAACCGTGCTGCTTTTTCCTTCGGTTCCCGTAACACCGATAACGCCCAGCTCGGCCGACGGGTTGCCGTAAAAACGGGCGGAAACCTCCGACATCACCTTTCGCACATTTTCAACTTCGATGAAGCAGATTCCCGGCTCAAAGGTCTGCACGGGGCCCTCGTAAAAAACGCAGACAGCTCCCCGCGCCGCGGCGTCCGCAATAAACGTTTTTCCGTCGGTGTGTATGCCGGGCAAAGCGAAAAAGGCGTCGCCTGTGCGGATTTTTTTAGAATTGTATTCTATGCCCGTTATGTCGATATCGGCGTTTCCCGTTATTTTGACGGTGCCGATGTTTTTTATACAGTCGGTTAGTTTTTGCCTGTAAGTCATCGGCCCTGAGTATAGCACCAACGGTATAAATGTTCAAGGTAGCGGGCGGGGGCCGGTTTTGGGATATGCCGGAAAAGCGGCAGATATTCGGAGCCTGCGGACGCCCGCCATCGGCGGCTTTTACTCGTGCTGAAGGGGGAATACCTCAGGCGCTTTTTGAGCCGGAAGTGATTCTTTTTACGCGTTTAAATTTTCCGCACTTGTTGATTTTGTCCGTGTTTTGTGCTATACTCCCCTCAAAATTTTATATCGGAGAAACAAATGTCCATATACAAAAAAATATTGATTGCAGTATGCGCCGCCTTTCTTGTTTCGGCCTTTACGGTTTATGCTGACAAACCGGAGTCCGAAACGGGCACACAGCACAGAGAGTCTACACGCCGGCTCACCGTTACGGTAGATGATAGCGCAAAAGCCTTCATTGCCGCGCAAAAGACGGATTCGGTGTATTGTCTTTTACAAATGTGTGCGTCGTGAGGCGGCTCGCGCTTACAACCGGCCGTGATTGCCGGTACGCCGAAAGATATGCACGCCTACGATAAATTCGAAAGCAACGGAATAAAGGTGTATGTAAAAAAAGATGCGCCTTGCGCAGGCGGTGTTTTAACCATTACTGTAACAAAATTTTTCTGGCACGAAAAACTGATCGTACAGGGAATGAGCGAAAAACTATAGAAAAGCCGTAATTTAAGGATATTCGCATATCCTTAAAAGATTCTTAATGGGAGTAAGTATGAAAAATCTGGATTTTTTAAAAACCGATTATAATTTCGAGGAATTCAAAGGGGTGTATGCGGGTACCCTGCAAGGGTTTTACACCGTGTTTCAAATAAATCACCAAACCAAAAAATGCAAAATTACCATAGGAGCCTATAAGGACGGCAACATCGAAGAGCCGGTTTCTCTTGTAAAAGAGGCTCTTGCATCGGTAAAACAAAAGGCGGACACGCATGCGCAAAAAGCGGTTTTAACGCTCGAATATCCCATTCCTTCTTGGCCCACCTTCAACAGCCATAAAAAGAAATTCGAGTCGATAAAAGACGTCGTCTTCCCTCTTCTTGCAAAAAACGAGTATAAGTCGGGTGGCTTTTTACACGGGAAAAATGACGGAACTATAAAGCTGTACAAGATGGGCACGGAATATCTGTATTTGACCGAAAGCGAGCTTTTGGAGACTGAAGCCGATTTGCGGGAGAAAAAAGAAACGGACAAAAACACTTCTGAAAACCTGCTGCTCGGCACGATCGGCGTACTGGGCGTAGCGCTTGCAGGCATTGCGCTATATGTTCTTGTAGGAAAACTGAACCTGTATGTATGGGCGGTTCCCGTGATCCTGTGCGCCGTATCGATCGTCGTTTACAAAAAGCTTGGAAAGAAAATAACCGTCATATCCGTGATCGTGATTTTTGTTATTCTATGCGCGGCTCTCGGTATGGCAACCGTTTTGGAATATGCATGGCGCATATACGATGAGGTCAAAAACGATCCCGAATTTATGCCGGTTTCTTTTTTTGAAATCCTGAAAGCAACGCCCTCTTATATTATAAACATCCCCGATATCAGAAGGGTCGTTGTAAAGGATGTACTGGTAAACGGCGCCGTTTTGCTTTTAGCTTCGGCTGTTTCCCTCATCAGTGCATACAGGCAGGAAGTACGCTTTATCAAAATAACAAAGCTGAATTAAAAAACGATGAAGTTGGAGTTAAAACAAGAAGAATGATTGTGAAACTCAATCTTGACCGAACCATTGGTATATGATAGTATGTGTGAAACGGTGATACAGGAGGAAACTATGAAAAAAGTCGTCATCATGATTGCGGTGCTGTGCACGCTCTTTGTATCGATGCACCTGTGTGCACGCGGAATCTCATCAACTAAAGATTACCGCACGAATCACAGCATTACGGCTACCGTAACAAAAGCGCATAACCGGTACAAAAGACACAGTCAGTATTATACGCTGTTGCTCGACCGCTTAAAAAAGCCGGTGCGGAACGCGGATGCCTTTGAACAATGTGCCGTTGCAGTATTTTCCCGCGGCGAAAGCACCGTATTGTTATACGAATGTGCACTGGAAATCGGTGATGCAGAGGAAGACCCTGAACTGTATACAAAAGGCGTAGCGTGGGCTTTGAATACCGACCGTATCGCCGTCTTGCGGCAACTAGTAAGACAATACAACGGCGGTACACGGACACGGCAGGACTTGTTGGCGGTTTTTGCACAAAAAACGGCATCGGAAACCGCCTACACACACGAAACAAAGGAACATCTGCTTGAACAAGCAAAGACGGCACAAGCTGCTGAGGAAACAAAACGGCGTGCCGCTTATATGACGGCATTTAAACAGCTCATTAATAAGGCAAATGCGGTAAGCAATAAGGCGGTAATTGAACAGTGTATGGAAGAAGCAAAAACGGCCGATGTTATACAAACCTCCAATCTTTATCAGTATGCCCGGCATATCGGCACTATGCAAAATGATAAAGAATTGTACACACAGGGGCTGCACCTTCTGTTGCAGGGAGAATCGGCGGCACATATTATTTCAATAATCGAGCAGTATAGAAAAAATACGCTTGACCGCTCTGAAGTGCTGCAAGCATTGGAAAATTGAAAATTACGACCGAAAAATCATTAAGCCTGCTTCAGAAACCTTAGTTTCGAAGCAGGTTACCGTGAAATATGATAGACACGGATCCGGCTATAGACGCCGCCGTTGCTTTGGCAATAGTCTTATTCAGCCGATACGCTTTTTCCGTGTATTCTTTGGTGCACGGATTGACTTTTTTTGCGGTTTTTTATATAATACAATCTCGTTCATAACGGGCCATTAGCTCAGCTGGTAGAGCAACAGACTCTTAATCTGTGGGTCGCAGGTTCGAAGCCTGCATGGCTCAAATTTTCATACGCTTACGTTTTTTTGTTAAATCCGATATAAATAGTGTCAACGCCCCGTTTGCATATAAAGCAGGGCGTTTATTATTGAAGCCGCTACGGTGCTTCCGCCCTTTGTACCCCCTGTGCAAATATGCGGTATGGCAGTTAAACCCAGAGCCTTTTTCGACTCCGCCGCCCCAACAAACCCGACCGGCACACCAACTACAAAACGCGGGCTTATTTTTCCTTCGGCATACAGCTCCAAAAGCCTGAAAAGGGCCGTCGGTGCATTCCCGATGACAAAGGCGGACGCCCCGCCTTGCACGGCTAAATCCACGGCGGCGGACGATCTGGTCGTTCCGTTTTTTGCCGACAGGTTTAAGACCTCATCATCATCGATTAAACATAAAAGCGTATTTTTTGTCTTGGACAGGGCCGGTTTATTTATTCCGCTTAAAACCATTTTGGTGTCGGTAAAAACGGTTATGCCCTCTTGCAGTGCCCGTTCCGCCGCCTCGATAAAATTGTTTTTAAACGAAACTATTTTGCGGTAGCCCGGATCCCCCGTTGTATGAATCATTCTTTTTACGATCGTTTTTTCTTTTTCGGAAAAAGAAACATCTTTTAATTTCTTTTCGATAATATCCATACTTTTTGTTTCTATTTCCATCGGTTTTTTTATATACACAAGACACCTCCCGCCCGCATTTAAACGAGCATTTTACCGCTTCCAAAACCCCGGCGTAAAATAGATGATCATCGTATACAGCTCCAGCCTGCCCGCAAGCATGATAAACGAAAAAAATACTTTTACAAAGGGAGAAAAAAAGGCGAAATTTCCTGCGGGGCCCACCAGCCCAAACCCCGGTCCGATATTCCCGATCAGTGCAAGCGAGGCCGTAAAACCGCTAAGCATATCCGCCCCATCCGCAACGGCGACAAGGGCGGTAATTATCGTTAAGATAAAATAAGCAAAAATAAAACCCGCAACGCTGTAAACAATATCCTTCCGTCCCGGCCGTTTGTTCAAGCGTATGCCGAAAACGCCGTGCGGGCGTAAAAGAATGTTTGTTTCAATATCGGACTGTTTTTTTAAAATAAGCCAGCGGATAACCTTTATGCTTCCCGCCGTGGAACCCGAACAACCGCCGATGAACATCAAAAACAACAGCACGGTTTTGGCAAATTCGGGCCATAGGTCATAGTTAACCGATGAAAAACCGGTTGTCGTTATTATCGAGGCAACCTGAAAAAAACTGTGCCGCAAGCCGTCTTTTATGCCGTACAGGGGATAAATCGAAATGAAAATCAGCGCGGAAGAAATAAAAACGATTTTAAGATATGCCCGCAGTTCCGAATTGTCGAATATTTCCTGCGCCTTGCCGGTAAACAGTTTAAAATACAAACTGAAATTGACGCCCGCCAAAAGCATAAAAACGGTGCAGATGATATCGACGGCGGCGGAATTAAAGGCCCCGACGCTCGTATTCCTCGTGGAAAACCCGCCCGTTCCAAGCGAGGCGAAGGTGTGGCACATCGACTCGATAAACGAAAGACCTGCGATCATCAAAAAAACGATTTGAACGACCGTCATACCGAGGTATATAAACCACAACCCCTTGGCCGTATGCGTTATTTTTGCGGTAATTTTGCCCTTATCGGGGCCGGTTGTTTCGCTTTTGATAAGACGAAAGCCGCCCACGCCTAAAAGCGGAAAAAGGGCGACGGTCAAGGCCACGATTCCCATTCCGCCGAGCCAATGCATCTGGGTGCGCCACACGTGCATGGAAAGCGGACAGGCTTCAATATCGGTTAAAATTGTCGCCCCCGTCGTCGTAAACCCTGAAACGGATTCGAATAAGGCGTCTGCAAAAGCCGGGATTGTGCCGGACAGGTACAGGGGCAGGGCGCCCAAAATGCCTGCACCAATCCATGCGGCAGCCGTCAAAACAATGCCGCCTACTGCCGAAAGCCGCAGCTTCTTATGCCTGTTTATAATAAACAAAACACCGGCGGCGGTGCACACGGCAATCATCGGTATCACAAATGCGGAAACCGTATGGAATTCTTTTGTGTACAGTGCTGTGCCGATCGGAATAATAAAACTGACGGCTATGATCGCAAGAATCATAAAAATAATTCTGAAGTAAAGGAATAGTTTCATATAATAGAGGGCATCTGTAAAAAAAACTGTTTTGTCAGTGCCTAATTTATTATTCTAGTAGCTTTTTTATAAATTGTCTAGTGTAAAAATGAGATTTGTTATCTCGGTTTTATTACTTTTTATATTGAATATCTGCCACTTTTTTATTTCTTTAAGTGGAGAGAAATTTTTCATAGCTTAAAAACAGCGGAGACTTTGGAAAAACTATGAACGGAAATATAATCCGGCTCTGCAATGTATGATACAGGCTCTTGTATCGCTCTTTTTTAAACGATCTTCAATAAACTGTCAGAAAATATCCGTCGCATCTATGAGGCGACTGCAAAGATGAACCGTTATCATAAAAGTGCAGATCTAAAAACCCGAAAAATAAAGGAATGTTTATTTTCAGCCGCTTAAAATAGCGCATCATCAACTGATGAACTTCCTTGTTCATCAGTTGATTGCGAATTT
>CAUTPO010000115.1:0-6996 GCA_963540475.1 uncultured Treponema sp.
CCCCGACGCTCGCGTCGGGGTTGTTGATTTTAAGCGGTACAAATAGTACCGCTTAAAAACACCGGCGAGTTTGTAAACTCTCGTTATCGTATGCACTTTTTCACTAACGTTGCAAAAGTGCGAAACTTCATCAATCCTCGGCTTTTGATAAAGCTTGCGGTTGATGAATTTATAAGAAGGTTTATTTTAATCGGCGTAAAATAGTACCGCTTAAAAACACTAGCGAGTTTGCCTTTCGGAAAACCGTTTGCATAAAGTAAACATTGCTTATTTTATAGGAAGGCTTGAAAAACCGATATTTTGCCGATACCTGCAAGGACGACGCCGGTGTGTCTGTAATTATCCGATGAATGCCGGTAATTCAATTAGCCGAGGAAACCGCGGCTGCAAACAGGGCGCCGGCCGTATCCTCCCCTTGTACGGATACGGCCGGCATAGTAAGATACCGCACTCTTCTAGCCGGCCCTGAAAAAGGAAAGCAGTCTTTTTTTATCCGAAGCAAGGGCATAAAAGACGACCGAAAGAACTAAGGTAAGGCCGTGTATAAAACGCGTCCAAAATCCTGAAAAACCGGCACTTACAAGCCCTGCTTCTATCATTCCGATAATTATTGCACCGGCAAGCGATCCCCACAGAGAGCCTTTTCCTCCGTAAATTGAGGTACCGCCCAAAAAAACGGAGGCAAAAACCAAAAGAAGATATCCTTCGCCCTGTGTCGGCCACCAATTTCCGAATTCCATACATGAAAGAATTCCGGCAAAAGCGGCCGTAACGCCCATCATGGTGAAAATTCCGATACGGGTTTTCCGCACAGATAACCCCATCATTTCAGCCGCGGCCTTGTTATCTCCGATCATAAGTACGGCATCGCCGAACGGCGTTCTATGCAGTAAAAGGGCAAAGAAAAACGAAATGCCAAGAGCCCACAGTGCCTGTGCAGGGATAAGACCGCCTAAGCGGCCCGTAAAAACCGAAACAGCAGCAGAATTGCGGAAGGCGGCAAGAGAAACGGCAAGACCGCTTGAAAGAAGCATAACCGAGCCGCGCCAAAAAAAATCGAAGCCGATGGTAACTACAATAGACGGGGCGTTAGCCGCAGTAATGACAAAACCGTTTATCAAACCGATAAGCCCGCCCGTACACAGAGCCGCCGGTATTCCAAGCACCGGAGAACCGACGGCCTTGGAAACGGCAGCAAAAACAAAACCGCTTAAAGCCATATTCGAGGCAAAAGACATATCTATTTCGCCTGCAATTATAACAAGCGTCATACCGGCTGCGGCAACGGCAATAAACGGAATAGCGCTCATAAAAGAAATATAAATCTGCTTAGCCAAAAAAGTCTGAGGCGCTGCTATAGCAAATATAGCCCACAGTAAAACGAGCACCGCCGTTACCGGAATAAGCGGTTTTATCTTTGCGTATATATTTTTTATCATTCCGCCCCTCTTACGGCCCGGAACAGGGCCTCAATCGATATTTCGGAACGCTCTGCGGTTAAGGCATTTTTACCCTGCGATAAAACAAAAAAACGGTCGGCTGCCTGCCAAACGTGATTGATATTATGTGTGATAAAAATAACCGATTTGCCTTTTTCTTTTACATCTTTTATAAAAGCAAGAACCTTATCGGCTTCCCCCACCGCAAGAGCCGTCGTAGGTTCGTCCAAAATAACGAGCTCCGCATCAAAATACATCGCCCTGCCTATGGCGATACCTTGGCGCTCGCCTCCCGATAAAACACCTGCGGGCGTATCGGGGGTAACCCGCTCTCCGCCGAGGCCGAGCTTCTGTAACAGCTTTGCAGAAGCTGCCTTTTCGGCTGCAACATCGATAAGGCCTGCCTTGTTTTTTAAATGCCTGCCGGTAAACATATTGCGCCACAAAGGCTGCAAAAAGCCCAAGGCTCTGTCCTGATAAACGGTTTCGATGCCCATAGCTCGGCCTTTTGCAACAGTGTAATGTTTAAAATCGATACTTTTATTTTTGAAAACAAAGGAGCCTGAGTCCGCAGTATGCAGCCCTGAAATAATCTTTATTAAAGTAGACTTTCCGGCACCGTTATCGCCCAATAGACCGACAATTTCTCCGCTTTTTACATTAAAATCAGCGCCGTTAAGGGCTGCTACGGCGCCGAATCTTTTGCGGATATCCTTCATTTCCAATAAGTAATTCACCGGTCTTAACGAATTCCTTTTTCCGCAAGGGGCGCAATTTCATCGACATTTTCCCGATTAACAAAACCGCCGGCCGTATCGATTACGAGTCCGCCGAACCCTGCATTTTTAGACTGAAGAAGGGTTGTTACCGCAAGATAGCCGATAAGATAGGGCTGTCCCTCGCTTATTAAATCCACATAACCGCTTTTTACCGCTTCGGCGGTGGCGGGGGACAGGCTGAAACCTGCAACTGCAACGGAATCGGGAGCTATTCCAGCAGAGCGAAGGGCGTTTCCCGCCTGAGCTGTCAGTGCACCGTGATCGATGACAACCAATTTACAGTCCTTATTTGCAGAAAGATAACCGGTCAAAACAGGGGCACCCAAGGCCGCTTCTTTATTTATTTCAGGCGAGATTTCCAAATAATCCGTTTTAAGGCCCGCCTTATCAAAGACGTCTATAATGCCTTCGGCTCGTCTTCCTCTGCCGGGCAAACTTTTCAAGCCCCATACAAAAACCTTATCGTCCTTTTGCAGTTTAAAATAATCCAGACATTTTTCTGCAAACAGTTTGCCCTGGTTATAGTTATCGGGCCCGATTAAACCGAAACCGCGGCTTTGATATTTTCCGTACATACCCGGTAAAGGCGTATCTACACAGGTAACGAGAATGCCGTTATTAAAAGCCTCGTCGATAAGCGGGCCGTAGGCGTCATCGCCCGGAGCGCCTATCACAACCATTCCGTCCGGTTTTGAAGCAAGCCCTTCTTTAAAATTCTTAAGCATTTTTTCGGCACTCCAATCGGAATATACAAAGCGTATATCGATATTTAAATCTTCGGCTGCCTGAGCCGCTCCGTTTTGCAGAACCGACCCATAGGACTCGCCGGGGGATCCGCCCGTATCAAACCAAATCTTCATTCTTTTTTGTCCGTTTGAAGCCGTACCGGCTCCTTCATTCTTACCGGCACAAGAAAGTACGGCGCTTACCGCAACGGCAATCAGTGCGGCCGCCGCTATAGTTTTAAAATGTTTTAACATACCAAACACTCCTTAAAATAAAGACTACTATAATAAGACGCTTCAATTATGTCAAGAAGATAACGGCATGTGTACAAAAATCAATTTTAGGTATTCTTATCAACCAAAGCTGATAGCAAACTTTGAACCAAAATCAACAACCCCGACTCAAGAAGCGGTGGGGTATTAAACCATCCGCACGAATAAACATATTCCGATGCTCTGTATCCGGGTATTAAACGCTCCGTGTGAATAACTATCCGCGCATATTTAAAACGTATCCCCGCTTTTCCATATCAAAAAATATCGAAAAAAAATTACCCATAATCTTGACAACACAATCTTTATGTGGTATAGTCAATATACTAGACAGATAGGGTTTTAGTTTTGATTATAGGACGATAGTAGTATGAAAAAATTTCTTATAAAAATACTGTACGCGGGGTCTGCCGCTTTTTTATTTTGTACGGCTCCTCTGCATTCTCAAAACCAAACATATCGGGATATTTTGGAGTTTAGATATAAAAACGATCCCGATTATACGCTTATGGAAAACGAGGCGAAAATTGCGAAAAATAATTACAAGGCCGCTCTTGCAGGCGCCCTCTTGTCCGTGAACCTGACAACGGGAAACATAAACCTGACCCTGACATCCGACAAGGAAAAAAAGAGTTTTTCGATTGACCCTAAGGCGTCGGTGAATATGCCGCTTTTTAACAATGCGGGCATTAAAATTTCGGCACCGTATTCTTCAAGCAGCGGCGGAAAAGAGGTACAGCGGGATTTTTCTGCAAGCGTTTCTGCCGACTTTTACAGTCAAGTAAGAAACAAGGCAAAACTGCAAATCGAAGAAGCGGGCGACGCTTTAAAGGCCGCCGAGAAAAAACAGAATATGAGCGGCAAACTTATCGAAAAAAAACTGCTTACCGATATCAAAAATATCTTTGCCGAATATTCCAAACTTCTTTCTAAAAAGCACGAAACCGTCAAGGCCGATATAAACTACCGGCAGGTGCAGGCCCAAGGCTACAGCGAAAATTCCGCAAAACTGCGCACGGCGCGCCTTTCGCTCTTATCCGCCCAGCGGGAAGAAAAAGAAGCCGATTTTTCTTTTTCCGTATCGGCAAAACTCTTTTTCGACTCGTGCGGCATTCGGACGGAGGAAAAAGATTTTGAAACCTTTTTTACGGAACTTGCATACGCCGTTCCGAAAAACGCTATTGTTTCCATCGATAACCTGACAGCGGACAATTATTCCAAAATAATCGAGGCCGAAAAGCTCTATAAGCGCACCGTGCTCAAAAACAGGATAAACTTAAACCCGCTTACGATAACGGGCGAGGCGGGGTTTTCCATGCAAAACAAACGGAGCACCGTTATGACAGGCGGAAATTCTGCCTCGGCTTCCAAAGAAAAAAAGTCGGTACAGGGCGGGCTTACCTTTGCCGTTCCCGGAATCAAATTGTATGCCGGCGTGGATATTCCGATAGCGGATAAGGATCAAAACCCCGCTGCACTGAAACTTGCATTTTCGGTAAACCCCATTTCGATTTACGAATATTCGCTGAAAAGAAAAAATGCAAATCTTATGCGTATAAACGAAAAAATCAAATTGGACGAACTGAAAAAGAATTTCGAAAACGATTTTAAAACGTTTTCTATCGAAAAAGAAAAATACGGCTGGCAGCAGACCCTGTATGCCGAGGAGCTTGGAATTTATCGGCAAAATGCCGAAGACCACAAAAAATGGTTTTCGCAGGGCGTAGTAAACGGTTCGGAAAATATGCAAGCCGATCTCGAATATAAAAAAGCCCTTATCCGTTATGCCGAGTCGAATATAAACGTTAATATCTTTAATGTAAAAGTCGAAGAGTTGTTCGATTATTGAGGTGTGCACTTTTCGCGCAGTAATACAGCAGTTCCTAAAGTCGACACTTTGTTCAACTGTTGAATTTAAATGAAGCCGCGCAACTGGTGTGACGGTTTTTTAATACATTTGATAACGGAGGATAATATGCAGGCAGAAGAATTCGCGGAAAAGAAAACGGCTAGAAAAAACAGAAAACGTAAAAAGATTTTAAAAATCGGAATAGCCGTTTTTGCAGCGGTTATTTTGGCTTTTGGGTATAAGGCCCTTACACGGCAGGGTAAAAAGACTAACATTGTTACGGCGGCTGTCCGCAAAGAAACGGTAAAAGATCAAATTCAAATTTCAGGATATATCGAACCGGCCCAAAAACAGGTGCTGCAAGCGCTGGGCGACGGAGTCGTAAAACGGGTAAATGTTAAAGAAGGTGATCGCGTAAAAAAGGGAACGCTTATTTTTGCTTTAGATTCTTCCCATCAGGAATTTCTGGTTTCAAAACAGGAATTGGCGGTTATGCAGGAGCAGGTCAAAGGTGCGTCGAAACAGCTGGCACTGATGCGGCAGGAATTGGCCATATCGCGTCAACAGCTGCAAGACAGGAGCATTTATGCGAAATTCGATGGAATTGTCGCCTCGCTCGATATAAGCGAGGGGATTTATGCAAAGGCACAAAATAGTTTCGGAACCCTCATAGACCGCTCATACTTTAAGGCGACGGTCAGCGTTGCGGAAACGGACGCCTCGCGGCTTGCCGTAGGGCAAAAGGCGGAGCTCTCCTTTCAAGCCCTGCCCGATATAAAGGTGGAAGGCCGGGTTACTGCCTACCCGTCCATCGCACGGCAAAATGCGGATCGAGGAAACACCGTCCTTGACGTAAAAATCGTTGTGGAAAATCCGCCTGAAAATATTTTGCCCGGTTACTCTTTTAGCGGTATCATTATTGCAGGCGAAGATAAGGATATTTTGTTTGTCGAGCAAAACGCAATTTTTTATGATCAGGGCGAACCCTATGTCAAAAAAGTCGTAAAAGAGAATGAAACCGAAAAAATAAAAGTAGAAGTTACGCCCTATGTTCAAGGCTTTGTCAGAATTTTATCGGGCGTGCAAGAAGGAGATGTTTTAAGCGTTACCGCTTCGAATAATGGCAGGAGATAATTTTTATGAAAGAAAATATTATACGTTTGGATAATGTCGTCAAAACGTTCATAATGGGAGATGTCAAGGTGCGGGCCTTGTGCGGCGTTTCTTTCGAAATACCCGAATCCGCCTTCGTGTCCATTATGGGGCCGTCCGGTTCCGGCAAATCCACCTGTATGAATATGATCGGCTGCCTCGACCGTCCTACCGCAGGCGATATTTATATCGACGGAATTAACACGGCCGACATGAGCGAAAACGATCTTGCCGTATTGCGGAACGAAACGGTCGGCTTTGTCTTTCAGCAATATTACCTTTTGCCCGGCCTTACCGTTTTGGAAAATGTAATGCTCCCCTTACGGTATCAGGGGCTTCCGTTCGATCAACGGAAAAACCGGGCAGCCGAAGAGTTGGAAAAGGTCGGGCTGAAAGAAAGGCTGAAGCACCGGCCGAGTGAACTTTCGGGCGGACAAAAACAGCGTGTCGCCATTGCCCGCGCCTTGGTTACGCGCCCGAAAATCATTTTGGCCGACGAGCCGACCGGAGCGCTTGATTCGGAAACGGGGCACTCGGTTTTGGATCTGTTTTTTAAAATAAACAAAATGGGAACGGCTGTCATCATCGTTACCCACGACCTCGACATAGGCGCGACGGCTCCGCGTTCCATTCACTTAAAAGACGGATCGATTGTATCGGACAGCTTTTCTCGAAACGGCAACAACTCATCAATCCTCGCCTTTTGATAAAGGCTGCCGTTGATGAATTTTAAGGAAATAAAAATATGATAGAAGATTTTTTTAACGCCCTGCATAATT
>CAUTPO010000116.1:0-6960 GCA_963540475.1 uncultured Treponema sp.
TGCTCGTTCAGCCATTTTTCACTTTCCCGTATTAGCTGTGCTTTAACCTTTTCCACCTGACGGGCGAATTCTTTTTTTAAGGCCGCCGCAATTTGATTATCCACATCGGTATCGACGTTTAATTTGAAATTTTCGCCCTTATTGATAATCAGATCAACCTTTGCGTTTACGGTTTTTATGTCTGCCAAAATATTTCTGTAAATGTCGCAGACAAAGGCTGGTTCGAAATCGGGCACACTTAAGGTGCTGCCGGCTATCCGCACATCGGCGTTTATCGTTACATCGTGTTTTTTAGAAACCTTGACACCGCCGCCCGTTTTTAAAACACCGGAAAGCGAGGGCACAGCATCAGCGGGAGACGGAATGGAAAGTTCAAGCCCCTCAAAGGTAAAGGCGGTATCCACCAGCTCTTCGGTGTAAGAACGCAAATCGATAAGGCCGTCTGCCGTCTCTTTCAGCTTTCCGTGTTCGGTCGTCAAAAAAAGCTTGAGGGGCAGGCCCAACTTATCCGCATCATTTGAAATGCCGCTAGCCCCGCCTGCAACCGCAAAAACATCCTTTTCAGGATGGTGACCTGAAAGAGAAATGTTTTTTATAACGAAGGTCGGAAGCGCATTTTTACCGAAGATAAAGGTCTTTCCCGGCAGGCGCTGCATAGCCTTGGACTTTTGCGCAAGGGTCATCTCTTTTTCCTTTTTCGGCTGGCGCTGCATATCTTGCAGATAGGCCATCCCTTGTGCATAATACGGATAATAATTACCGAGCGTGTTGACTATAAAGGTCTGAATCAGGTCCGAAATCAGCTTTTTCCCCGTATCGGCGTTTATGGATTTTATTTTTCCGGCAATGTCTTTTACACGGTTAAAATCGTTTTTGATTGCCGTATCGGCACTTTTTACAAGCTGTTCGACGGTTTTAAAATCGGCTTGAATGTTTTTTGCAATGCCGTTTGCAAGGTCAAAACTTTCCTTACCGGCCGCCGAAACTTGCGTAATCGTTTCGATCAACTTAGTCAGCTCGGCAACATCGTTTATGGAAGAAACGTCTATGGCTGCAAGTTTTTTTGAAGCCTCTATCAATTTGACGCTTTGCTTTTGAACCTCGTCCTTGGTACCGACCCATTTTGAAGTCAGCGGATCGACTTTGCTTTTTATGTCATCGATTAGGGCCGGTGTTTTAAAGGCGGCCTTTTCCCGCTCCAGAATTTTTCTCGGATCGACTTGATCTTGAACGGCCTTTAATCCGCTATCGACCGACACACCGGCTTTTACCTTGTTTATTTCCTTTTCGATCAAGGCTGTAACGGGGTTTGGTTTTTTGTTCGGATCCTTGCGCTTTTGTTTTTTCGGCGGAAGGGCTCCTGAGGTTTTGCGTTCGGTGTTCCATGTAAGGCCTTCGACAGCCATATTTTCCGCAACAAATTTGCCGCGGCTGAGCTCCAACAAATTAAAATAAAAATCGATGTTCGCAATTTCGAATAAATTCCGCATCGGAGCGTTTTTGTTTGCAACCTTATATCCTTGAATCCGAAAACGCGTATGCAGTAAATCGAAGTCCACAAGACTTACTTCGCATTTTGCACCGAAGGCCGCCTCCGAAGCGCCGACGATTATTTTCCGCGCTAAAAAGTTTCTGAAAATATAGATAAAAAAGATGACGGCAAAAACACACAATAAGGCCCCCGCAACGGCCGGCACGTTGATTCTGCTCTTTTGCCTGCCTATTTCTTTAGCGATACGATTGATACGTTTTAATTGACTCTTATCGTTTATGGCTGTTTTATCGAATTCATAGAATTCTTTTTTCTTTTTTTCGTCAAAGCGCGAGACAATAAAGCCTTGAATGAATTCGCGGTCGGCAGGAATAAAGATTTTTTTGTAAATTTTTTTGTTCAAAGAACGCTTTGTGTATCTTTTTTTAAAAATCTTTTTTACCTTTTCCAGTTTTTTCGCTTCTTTAGCGGCCTTTTTCAGTTCCTTTTCGGAAAGAGGCTTATCGGCCGTTTGCATATTCCGATTCGGCTCGTCCCGCTGTATATTGTCGGGCCGGTTTTCGGTATCGTGTGTATCGCTCATAATTAAAGCCCCTCCTTTAAGTCGGAAATTTTTGTAAGATGTCTTAAAAGCGGTATTTTGGAAATAAGGCCGGTACCCCTTATGCCTGCAACCGAGGGCTGCATACAGGCGCGGTATTTTCCCGCAAGGAAGCGGACAATGGCATAGCACGGAACATACAAAATAAGGCCCCAGATCAGGGCGCCTAAGACCATCGTATTCGAGAGTTTAAAAAAGGCGAGAAAGGGGGTGTTTTCTAAAAAGAGGAACATGGGGCGCAAAAATTGCAGTTCCACCGCCCAAAAACCTATCCGGTTTATTAAAACATCCATAAAAGGCGTTACAAAGCCCAAAAGAACAAATGATAAAAAAAAGGCGCCCTTGTTTATCCGCATAAATATCGATAAAAAGAACAAGAGCGTAAAGGTCAAATTGTTTTTGGGCAAAATTGCCAAAAAAAGGCCTAATGCAACCGCATGGGCTATATCGCCCGGGTGCGAATTGGTATTAAGCGATTGAAAAAACGAGGTTACATATTTAATCATAAAAGCTCCGGCGCAAGGCCGCTCCCTTAAAAGCATTTTACATGATACGGTGTTTTTTTTCAAGAGAAGGCTCAGGCCCTGTTACGGAAAAGCTCTATCGGCTCAACAGTCTGCAAGCCCCTTAGTTTTTAAACCCTTCAGGATGCTTTTTATACCAGGCCCAGCCGTCCTTGCACATTTCTTCCAAACCGTACCGTGCAGACCATTGCAGCTCCTTACGCGCCTTATCGGCGTTTGCGCAGCACACGGGAACATCTCCGGCCCTGCGCTCTGCCATTTTTACGGGAATATCCGTACCGGCCGCCTTATTAAAGGCTGCAATAACTTCCAAAACCGAATAGCCTTTACCCGTGCCCAAATTAAAAAAGTCGAGCCCTGTAAAGCCCGTTTTTATTTTTTCGAGGGCGGCAATATGCCCCAAAGCCAAATCACAGATATGAATATAATCGCGGATACACGTTCCGTCTTCCGTATCGTAATCGTTTCCGAAAACGTTCAGGCAGGGGAGCTTACCCAAGGCGACTTGAGCGATATACGGAAAGAGGTTATTCGGTATGCCGCTTGGAAGTTCGCCTATATCCGCGCTTTTATGTGCCCCGATAGGATTAAAATACCGTAAGGCGATTATACTCCAGCTTTTATCCGAGGCGGCAAGGTCTTGCAATATTTCTTCGGAAATAATTTTTGTTCTGCCGTAGGGGTTAGCCGCAAAGGTCGGTGCCGATTCAGGGATGGGCATAATCTCAGAATCGCCGTAAACGGTTGCCGAAGAACTGAAAATAAGTGTAAACACCTTATATTTTTTCATTGCGGATAAAAGATTGACAAAGCCTGCAATATTGTTTTCGTAATATTTTAAGGGATTTTCAACGGATTCGCCTACGGCCTTATAGGCGGCAAGATGAATGACCGCATCTATTTTGTTTTCGGAAAAAAAAGAAAAAACGGCCTCTTTCTCTTTTAAGTCGATATCGAATACGCTTATATTTTTACCCGTAATTTTTTGTAAAACGGGAATTATGCCGCGATCCGCATTGGAAAAATTATCCAAGATGACAGGCTCAAACCCTTTTTGAACCAATTCCGTAACAATGTGCGAACCGATAAACCCCGCTCCGCCTGTAACTAAAATCTTTTTCACCGTTTACCTCTTCTTTATCTTATATTATTTTCATCTTACTTAAAATTGAATAAAAACGTTGTACGGCCGGCCCGGAGTACGGGTTTACCGCCTTGAACATCTAAACGTTAAATTTAAAAAACATTATATCGCCGTCTTGTACGGTATAGGTCTTACCTTCCTGACGGTAGCGGCCGGCTTCTTTGATTTTTTGTTCGCTGCCGTACTTTACAAAGTCATCAAACCCGTAGACCTCGGCCTTGATAAACCCGCGTTCAAAATCGGTGTGGATAACGCCGGCCGCTTTCGGAGCACTATCGCCTGCATGGATTGTCCATGCGCGGCACTCATCTTCGCCTGCGGTAAAAAAGGTCCGTAAGCCCATGAGGTGATAGGCTGCCCGCGCAAGCCGCGCAAGCCCCGACTCCTCCAAACCCGCCTCATTTAAAAAGGAAAGCCGCTCTTCATCGGTTTCAAGGTCTGAAAGGTCGGCCTCGAATTTTCCGCAGATAATAACGGCGTCGGCGTTTTCTTTTTCCGCTATTTTTTTTACGGTTTCGGTATAGGCGTTGCCGTTTTTCATACCCGCCTCATCAACGTTGCAGACATACATTTGCGGCTTCATCGTTATAAGATGAGCATCGTAGACGGCAGCCATTTCTTCCTTGCTTAAATCGGCAAGGCGGGCGCCGCGTCCCTCTTGCAAAAGCGGCCTGATTTTCTCGATAGCCTTTAAGGCAAGGGCAGCTTCTTTTTGCGCATCCTTACCCATCCGCATACCCTTTTCCGCCCGCTCGGCGCGCTTATCCAAGGCACTCAAGTCGGCCAAGGCAAGCTCGATATTGATGGTTTCAATGTCGGAAGCCGGATCCACCCGTCCTGCAACATGTTCTATATCCTCATCATCAAAACAGCGCACCACGTGGGCGATAACGCCGACCTCGCGGATATGGGATAAAAACTGATTGCCTAAACCCTCCCCCTTCGAAGCTCCTTTGACAAGTCCGGCAATATCTACAAATTCGACGGTTGCAGGAACCGTTTTTTTCGGGTTAAAATAATCCGAAAGTTTTTTAAGCCTCGAATCGGGCAGGCTTACAATTCCGACATTCGGATCGATTGTACAAAAAGGATAGTTTTCCGCCTTGGCAGGCGCATTGGTCAATGCCGAAAAAATGGTCGATTTTCCCACATTCGGCAAACCCACAATACCGCAGTTTAAAGCCATCGGTTAGTTCCCCCATATAAGCCGTTCCGGATCATACACATAAATGCCCTTTTTGGAACGTAAACTCAGCAATTCCCGAATTGCCCGCAAATCGGATATGTTTAATGCACTTAAAACGGAAAAATCCGCCTTTTCAAACATCGATTTTATGATTGTTTCTTTAAAGGTAAGCGGTTTTTTTATTTCTTTTACGGAATACCCGCCTGTCAGTTCGGCAAGCTCTGCCGCATAGGCGGCAGCATCATCAAGGGAACCGAGTGCATCGGCCAGCTTTAAGGTTACAGCCTGTTCCCCGGAATACACCCTGCCGCCTGCCAGATTTGCAACGGCATCAAACGGAATATTTCTTCCCTGCGAAACGGTTTCGATAAAGGTCTTATACGTGTGTAAAATTCCAAGCCGGCGTACCTGTATTTCTTCTTCGGTAGGGTCTTCATAAAAGGACGAATAGGGTTTTTGGCCCGAATATACGAGTTCCGACGTAATGCCGAGGTGCCGTTTTAAGGCAGTTTGAAAAGACGGTGCCGCTGCCAACACCCCGATAGAACCTGTTATGGTATACGGGCTTGCAAAAATATAATCGGCTGCGCTGGATATCCAATATGCGCCTGAAGCCGCCACCGAGCCCATTGAAACAACGACGGGTATCTGCGATTTTTTTGCCCTAAGAACGGCACGGCGTATTTCTTCCGACGCAAACACCTCACCGCCCCCTGAATCGATTCTAAGCACAATGGCCTTAACCTCAGGGTCTTCCATCGCAAGATCGAAAAGGTCTACAATGTCCCCGCTGGAAGCACTCGATTCTCCGCCTGCATTTGCAGAAGATGCTATGGCCCCGCTTACATAAATAAGTGCAACCGAATCGCCTGAAAGCGCCTCTGCAAAAGCGGCATTATACTGTTCGTAACCAATAAGATTGCCGCCGATTTGTGAAAGAACGTATTTTTCCGAAAAGTCTTCTTCGACAGCCACATCGGTAACAAGCCCCTCTTTTAAGGCCGCCTCAGCACCGTTTCCGCCGTATTTTTTTATGACCGCCCCATTCTTTTCTGCAAAGTCCTTTATTACGGACACCGGCACTGCGCGGTTTTTGGAAATGTCGGCAGCGTAGCGGTTCCAAAGGCTGTCAAACATCGTCTTTAAATTGGAGCGTACATTTTGCGAAAGGCTGTCGCGCGAATAAGTTTCGGCTAAGCCCTTATAATCGCCTGCTTGCAGCACATTCCAGCGCATCCCGAATTTTTCTTCCATCCCCTTGTAAAACACGGGCCGCGAGGCAAAACCCGAAAACGAAACATCGCCTAAGGGGTCAAGACCGATCGTATCGGCATAAGAGGCTGCAAAGTATGAAGGAATGCCGTAATCGACGGAATACGCAATTATTTTTTTACCGGCTGCCTTAAACTGCTCTAAGGCCGCAGCAAGCTCGGTCAAATGTCCCGAAGAAAGACCGTCTGCACCTGAAAAATCCATATACAGTGTGGAAATACGCCTATCAAAGGCCGCATTTTTTATCGCCTTGGTTATATCGCCCAGCCTAATCGCCGTGCTTTTATTTAATACGGACGACAGCCACGTAAAATTATCCTCTTTCTGTTCGACAATAATCCCCGACGGATTTATGTACAAGGCAGAGTCGTCGGTTATCTGTGCAGGCGCCTTTTTTTCGGGCTGAACCGACCCTATCACGCCCAAAACACTAAAAAAGAAAAAGAAAAAAACGACATTTATGATGATAAGCCTAAGGCGGTTAATGCCCCGAAATAGGGTTCTAAAAAAACCGCCGTTTTTTTTCTTAAATTGATCTTCATTCATACTAACGAACCGCTCCTTGAAAAGCGAATACTAACAAAAAATACATTTTTTTGCAACAGTGCGTACTCCTTTGAAAAAAAGCGGCTCAAAGCCTTGCCGCATAGGCACACAAAGCTCCTTTGCACGGAAGGCAATTTTTGAAAAATTAAACCTGTTCGGAAACTTCCGTTTCTGAACAGGTTACCTTGAAATGCG
>CAUTPO010000117.1:0-6902 GCA_963540475.1 uncultured Treponema sp.
ACATCGCATTTTAAGGTAACCTGTTCTGAAACTGAAGTTTCCGAACAGGTCTATTATATCAAAAAAGAAAGAAGAAGCCGATACTGATTATCCGCCTTCGAATTTTCCCAAACTGCCTAAACCCGCGTTTTTAAGGCTTGCTCCACTTCCTCGATGATAAAGCCGGGAGTGGAGGCGCCTGCCGTAAGACCCACCGATTTATAGCGGAAAATCTCGTCGGGGATTTCAGCGGCGTTTTCTATCAGCCAGGCCGGTTTATGCAGAGCTTCGGCAGTCTGCAAAAGGCGTTTTGTGTTCGCGGAATTTTTCCCGCCGATCACAAGCACCGCCTCCACGGTTTTAGCCAGTTGTTTCAAGGCTTCTTGCCGTTCGGCGGTCGCGGGGCAAATCGTGTTTAAAACCGTCAAATTCGGAATGCGTTTTTGCAAGATTTCTGCGATCGCACCGTATTCGGACTGTTTAATGGTCGTTTGTGCCAGCAACACAGCTCGCCCGCCCTTTTCGGTAACGGCCGCAGGAAGAGCCGCCGTTTTTGCTTCTTCGGCATCTTGCACAATGATACAGTTCCCGTCTTTTGCAGACGAGGCATAGCCTGCAATACCGATAAGCTCGCCGTGGTTTTTATCGCCTGCCAAAATGATAAACGAGTCCTTTGCCGCTGCGGCCGCCTTCTTTTGGCTTAAGACCACCCGCGGGCAGGTAGCGTTGATCACTTCCGCCCCGCTTTCCCGTATCGTTTTTTCCTGTTCGGGCGAAACGCCATGCGCACGTATCACGATTTTAGAATGAGCATAAACGGAAGAGCCTGCAAAGGCCTGCGGATCAATGGCTTCGACGCCGCAGCGCCTGAGCTCTTCCATCGCCGCCGGATTATGAATAAGCGGCCCGAAGGTGTAAATGGTAAACGGGCGTTCTGCCGTTTTGTTTTCGCCTGCGGCCTTAAACACGGCGTCCACCGCCTTTTTTACGCCCATGCAATAACCTAAAACTTCGGCACGCCGTACCGTTTTTATCTTGTTCATACTGTCCCGTGCAAAACCTGAAAACCTCAATGGTGCTGTCCCCGCCCGTACTCCGCCGATAAAAACGAATTAAGGCACCGGCAGGGCCTCGCTCCGGCTGATATAATCGGTATCGATCGATTATTATCAATAAACCTGTTCGGAAACTTCAGTTTCAGAACAGGCTACATTGAAATGCGATGTTCTAAATCGTGCTATTTGCGCGATTTAGAACTCGTCGACCTGTTCGATAACGGAGTTATCGAACAGGTCTAATCATAATCGATATAATCGAGTAAGGCCGCAGGCATCCCGCAGAAAACACTCTTATTCGGGCTTATAACCGGCTTCTTCTATTGCTTTTTTTAAAGCCCCGATTTCAACGGTTTCGGGATGTTCGATTTCGACGCTTTTTTTATCCACATCGGCCTTCGCCGTAACCCCTGCAATTTTCGACAGAGCTTCTTCGACTCGCTGCGTACAATGGCCGCATGCCATTCCTTCTACCTTTAATACGGTTTTCATATTTTTAACCTCCATATCGGCAGGCCTTGTATCGAGGGCCCGCTCCTTCGTGCCGGGCTCATCTCCGGCTGCGATTTTGCTGTTGTGTCTTCTTTTCGGTTTAAACCCGTTGAGCCGCAATGCGTTACTTACAACCGACACGGAGCTCAGGCTCATCGCAGCGGCGGCAATCATCGGATTCAGGGTAATGCCGAACAGCGGATACAGGGCTCCTGCCGCAATGGGAATACACAGGGTATTGTAAAAAAGAGCCCAAAACAAATTCTCTTTTATGTTTTTCATAACAGCACGGCTCAGCTGCAAGGCGTCCGAGGCGTGCTTCAGGTTATCATGCATCAAAATAATATCGGCACTTTCAATTGCGATATCCGTTCCCGCTCCAAGCGCCATTCCGATATGGGCGCTCATCAGGGCCGGCGCATCGTTTATGCCGTCGCCTATCATCGCAGTTTTTTTACCGGCGGCATTGAGTTTTTCGATTTCGGCCTTTTTATCCTGCGGCAAAAGCCCTGCGGCAAAAGAGTCCACACCGACGTGCGTCTTTATGGCGGCCGCCGTTTTTTCGTTATCGCCGGTCAGCATAACCGTTTTTATGCCCATCGCTTTGAATTCTCTGATTGCCTCTGCGCTGCCTTCTTTTATCTTGTCCGCAACGGCGATAATGCCCAGTAATTCTTTTTTACCCGCCGCCGTATCTTTTTTTGCAGCCAAAAGCGGTGTGGCCCCGCCGTCGGCATAAGAGGCGGCCTTGTCCGTAAACGGCTCGGTTTTAAATCCGTTTTGCAGCAAAAATTTTTCGTTTCCCGCAAAGATCCGGCTGTTTCTGATACCGTCTGCCCCTTCCTCAGCAATTCCCGAAATACCGAGCCCGTGTTCCGCCTTAAAATCCCTGATTTTAAGCGGCATACAGGCCTTTTTTTCGGCTTCTTTTATAACGGCACCGGCCAGCGGGTGCTCGGACAGGGTTTCCAGACTGTAAACAAGGGTTAAAAACTCTTTTTCCGTAAACGGTGAAAGATTAAACACGGACACGACTTCGGGGCGGCCGCAGGTTATCGTGCCTGTCTTGTCCAAAATAACCGTATCGGTCTTGCAGGCGGTTTCGAGGGCCTCTGCCGAACGGATCAAAATACCGAGTCCGGCGCCCCTACCCGTCCCGGCCATAATTGCCGTGGGCGTTGCCAAACCGAGGGCACAGGGACACGAGATAACCAGCACCGCAACGGCGCGTGAAAAAGCAAATTCGAAACCCGCACCGCTTATGAGCCACACGGCAAAACATGCAAGCGAAACTGCGATGACCGCAGGTACAAAATAATTGCTGATTTTATCGGCGAGTTTTGCGACGGGAGCCTTCGATGCCGAGGCTTCTTCCACCAAGGCGATAATTTGAGAAATCGCAGAATCCTCCCCGACCCGCTCGGCCCTGAACGTAAAGGCCCCCGAAAGATTAACCGAGGCGCTTATCACCGTATCGCCGGGGCCCTTTTCGGACGGCAGGCTTTCGCCTGTTACGGCCGACTCATCAACCGACGAGGTCCCCTCGATGACGGTTCCGTCCACCGGAATCGACGCTCCTGGTTTTATCAAAATAATATCGCCTTTTACGATCTCTTCGATGGGCAACTCGGTTTCCCGGCCGTCCCTGATAACCGAAGCGGTCTTAGGCCGCAGATTTACGAGTTTGGTGATAGCCTGCGAGGTCTTCTTTTTGGCGCCCGCCTCTAAAAACTTGCCGAGGGTAACCAGCGTCAAAATCATCGCCGCCGATTCGAAATACAGATCCATCGAAAAACGGCGCACGGTTTCCATATCCCCGTGTCCGAGTCCATAGGCAGCCCGATAGACGGCGTATATTCCGTACAGTACCGAAGCGCCCGATCCTACCGCAACAAGCGAGTCCATATTCGGAGCGCGCCGCAGCAGGGCATTAAACCCGCCGACAAAGAATTTCTTGTTGACGATTAAAACAGGAAGCGACAGCAAAAACTGAGTAAAGGCAAACGGCACGGCATTTTCGATTCCATGCAAAAAAAAGGGCAACGGAAGCCCCGCCATGTGCCCCATCGAAACATAAAAAAGAGGCAGCATAAATCCGATTGATAATATCAGCCGCTTTTGTATCTCATTTTTTTCGTGTAAAGCCGCTTGTTCAGCCGCCGAATTGTCCCGTTCTTTTTTTGAACCGCCCGCTCCCGTACCGGAAGACGGACGCACGGCCGCATCGTAGCCCGCTTTTCGGACCAGCCCTATTATATCTTCAGGCGAAACCGCCGCTTCGTCGTATTGAACTGTCATACTGTTGGTCAGCAAATTAACCTGAACACCGGTTATGCCGCTTCCGCCTTCCACCGCCTTTTGCACATGGGCGGAACAGGCCGAACACGACATACCCGATATGTCAAACCGATCCTTTTTCATACGTTCAATATACGCATTTTGTCTCCCCTCGTCTACCTGCACATAAAAAAGTTTTCGTGCCAAGCAGACACAGACATCCTTAAATAACGCCGTAACCGGCTTGAAATATAACCCGATATAGGCTATACTAAGAATATCTTTTGAAAACACTGCCGGATTTTTAAAAGATATTCGGTGCGTAACTCCGTTAGGACAGCTTGTATTCGATCAAAACATACGGAATGACGGCGCCGCATAAAAATCAGCATCATCGGACGAATTGAAGATGTTTTTTTACGATATAAACGATAAAACCAATAAAGTTTCATTTAAAACAGCTGTTATAGAAGGGATAAACATAAAAACAGGCGGCACATTTATGCCTGCGGAATTCGGAAAATTGAGTCCCTCCATTATTTACAGAAATCCTCCACCGTCATTCAGGGATTTAACCTTTGAAATCATACGTAATTTTTGCAGCGGCGACATTCCCGACACCGATTTAATGTCCATCATCGCCCAGTTTTACCCGTATAAAATTCCGGTCAATCCCTTAAACCAAACGACCTATCTTGTAGAGCTTTTTCACGGCCCCACCTGCAATTACAAGGATATCGGCGCAGGCTTTTTTGCCTATCTTTTGGAATACTTCAACAAAACGGAGGATCAGCCCCTTAACGTGATCTTACCCGCCTCGGGAGAGCGGGCCTGTGCTGCAGGTTATGCGGTTTCGCAAGTGTCGGGAGTTAGAGCGGTCATTCTCTTCCCTGAAGATTCCGTAACGGAAATTCAAAAACAGCAAATGGCCAAACACACAAAAAATGTCCACTATATTTGTGTAAAAGGAACATTTGAAGATTGCGAAAACCTGATAGCCGAAGCCTTAGCAGACAAAGACGTGCAGGAAAAGCTAAAGCCTATACCGGGTGCAGGCCCCTTGAATATTGCACCGCTTTTGGTTCAAAGCGTCTTTTTCGTATATGCGGTACTGGCCATTTTATACCGCTGCGGCTTCGACAATAAAATCGAAAAACCGTCGATCACGGCGTCCGTACCATCGGGCAGCTTTTCCAATATTACAGCCGGCCTTATTGCAAAAAAGATGGGCGCCCCGATAGACGGCTTTATATCTGCAGAAAACGAAAATCACACCATTGCGGCATGGCTTAAAAGCGGTGGAAAGTACAGCCGAAAGCCGCCTGCAAAAACGAACACACCGGCCTTGGATATACCCAACCCGATGAATTTCAAGCGTATGCTGGAAATTTACAGTTTAAAAGAATTGCGTACCCTTATCATCCCGCATTGGTTTAACGATGAACAAACAATAGACGCCGTCCGTTCCTGCAACGAACGGACCGGCTATATCATCGATCCGTATGGGGCCATAGCCTGGCAGTCATGGCAAGACATATTAAATCCGCCGCCCGATCGGCAAAAGAGCAAAAGAAAGACTAAAACCTACATCGACAGCTGTGCACGGGAAAGTTTAACGGGCTTGGTGCTTCAAACATCTCACCCTGCAAAATTCGCAGATATTATGACAGAGGCCGTCGGCAGGGCACCGTCCTTACCGGATAGGCTGGAACCCCCTTCTCCATGGAATGATATCAGTCATGCGGTTATATCTATGGAAGCAGACTACACCGAATTTAAAGAGCAGCTTTTTTTTATGTCCGAATAAGGGAAGAGCGCAAAATACAAAAACGGCACAACAAAAACCTGAATACATTCCGATTTTTTCGGTTCGACTTTTTCGGAACAGCACCGGCAAAGCAGGTTTCAGGCTGTTTTTTCCCGCCTATAATCTAATACTGTTCGATTGAATCTGAGATATGTTCCAAAATTATTCCTGCTTTTTTAAACATCTCGACGGTATCTGCAGAATCATGGTAGCGTTTTTCGGCCACAACACGCACAATGCCGCAGTTTATTATCAGCATGGCACAGGTTCTGCACGGGGTCATCTTACAATAAAGCGTCCCCCCTTCAATGCTTATCCCCCGCTTTGCCGCCTGACAAATCGCATTTTGTTCGGCATGCACGGTTCTTACGCAATGCTCCGTAACCGTACCGTCTTCGTGCTGTAGTTTTTTTAATTGGTGACCTATTTCATCGCAATGGGGAAGCCCTGTGGGCGCACCGACATAGCCCGTTACAAGAATTTGATGATCCTTTGCTATCACGCAGCCGGACCGCCCCCTTCCGCAGGTGGCTCTTTTTGCAATAGCCCTGCAAACGTCCATAAAATACTCGTCCCATGTCGGACGTATATATTTTTCTTCAGTGCCCATAACAAAGCTCCCCGTTTTGATCGGTGTCTTTAGTTTATCACTTCAAAAACATATCGTTCTTCTTTTGTATGAAAAGTATAATTATACGATTTTAAATTTTCTACGGTTATTTCCTGTTTGCTCGCACCGTAGGTCGTTGTAACAGAGCGGTAAAAGAAACCGGGACGAGTTTTTGAAAAAGACGATTCGACGATATGGGTTCCGGGAGTAACATAGAATCCGGTTGAAAGTTTTTCTCTAAAGAAGAGAGGACGCTCTCCGTCAACGCTGTTGACGGTTATTCGCTGTACCGCGCTTGCCAGATAACCGATTACCGAACTTGTTTTACCGATATACACTTTTACGGCATTGGGATGTTCATTCAGCCAGTTTGTAACCCGCTGCTTCTCATTCTTTGTTTTAAAGATTGCAAAGGCAAAATAAGCAATTAAGCCTATCGGGATAAGGATAAAATAATAGATATGCGAAAAACTTGCATTACTCATAATGGTGTCCATGTGTTTGCTCCTTTATGGTTGTTCAATTTAGCCGGTTTATCAGCTGTTGTGTTTTTCCGTTGTGTTTTCGGTATCGAGCTTGGCTACCGAATCTCCGGTAATGCCTAAGTTTTCCAAAAGCTGATTAAAATGAGAAATACCGATAAGTTCGCAATCAACCAGCACTTCATCTTCTCCTTGGCGAG
>CAUTPO010000118.1:0-6760 GCA_963540475.1 uncultured Treponema sp.
GGTACCGCCCGCATCGATGACGATGACGCGGCGGTTTTTGGGCAGCCCGCGCGGCAGGGTTTTCCATAAGGGGATCATATCCATCGAAGAGGCGGTTTGAAAGTCTTCTCCCAAACCCTTTTCCATATCGTCCAAGAGAAGACGCACCGCTTCGCCTATATCTATTTCGGGGTTAAACCCGTGCCGTGTATAAAACCGGTAAAGATCTTTAATAGCAAAACTCCGCATTAAAGGGCTATTTTATTGCCCGCTTGAGCTCTTCGGTCTTGTCGGTTTTTTCCCACGAGAACTCGGGTCTGCCGAAATGGCCGTAAGAAGCCGTCGCCCGGTAAACGGGGCGTTTTAAATCCAAGGTTTTGATTATTCCGGCAGGGCTCATATCGAAGACGTTTTTAACCGCCGTTTCGATTTTTTCTTCCGGAACGTCAGAGGTGCCGAAGGTATCGACCCTGACCGAAACGGGGTAGGGGACGCCTATCGCGTAGGCAAGTTGTACCTCGCAGCGGTCTGCAATTTTTGCCGCAACGATGTTCTTTGCGATGTAACGGGCCATATATGCGGCCGAGCGGTCTACCTTTGACGGGTCCTTGCCCGAAAAGGCCCCGCCGCCGTGCCGTCCCATACCGCCGTAGGTATCGACGATAATCTTGCGGCCCGTAAGCCCCGTATCGCCGAAGGGCCCGCCGATAACAAAACGCCCCGTCGGGTTGATAAAGTATTTGGTATCGGCTGCCAAAAGACCGGTCGGTTCAAGCACGGGCTTGATGATCTGTTCGATAATGGTGTTTTTTAAGTCCGCGTATTTAACGCTGGGGTCGTGCTGGTGGGAGAGGACGACCGTATCTATTTTGACGGGGCGGTACCCCTCGTATTTAATCGTAATCTGCGTTTTTGAATCGGGGCGCAGGTACGGGATCTTTTTTTCTTTCCGCAGTTTTGCCGCATACCGCAGCACGGAATGCGAATACATAAGCGGGGCGGGCATAAGCTCCGGCGTTTCGTTACAGGCAAACCCGAACATCATTCCCTGATCGCCTGCGCCCTGCATACCCTTAAATTCTTCAAGCCCCGTGCCGTCAACCCCTTGCGAAATATCCGGCGATTGGGAGTGAATCATGTTCATAACGGCCATCGAATCGCAGTCTAGCCCGTAGTCGGAATTCGTGTAGCCTATTTCGCGGGCAATGCTTCGTGCAATTTCTTGAATATCGACAAAGGTCGAAGTCGTTATTTCGCCGCCGACGATGACTAGGGCTGTAGACGCGAACGTTTCGCAGGCAACGTGGCTTTCTTTATCTTCTTTTAGACACGCGTCCAAGACCGCATCAGAAATTTGGTCGCACAGTTTGTCGGGGTGCCCCTCGCTCACCGACTCGGAGGTAAAATAGTTAATTTCGTTTTTCATATATTCCTCGATAAAAAGATTTGATTTTTGCGGTTTTTAAAAAGTCCCGAAACGGATAAGCCCCCGGCGGGACGCCTGAAACGGGGCATTCGAAACCTGTAACGGCATTCATTTTAAATACGGGCGTATTATACCGTTTATTCGGCGCTTTGGCAATATCTTTTTAAAAAGAAAAGACTGATTAAAAAACTGAACACTGTACCGAATATTTACGCATTCAAGGGCATCTATCAATTTTTAGGTAGATGAATGGAGACCTTATATTTTTGCCGTTTTGAGCGTCTTTTAATAGACCTGTTCGGAAACTTCAGTTTCAGAACAGGTTGCCTTAAAATGCGATGTTCTAAATCGCACCTTAAAATGCAACAGTTGAACAAAGTGTGAACTTTGGAAACTGCTGCATTTATGCGCGGAACGCGCATACGTTAATAAGCGATGTTTGCGAAGCAAACTCGCCGTGTTTTTAAGCGGTACCATTTGTACCGCTTAAAATAAACCTGCTATTTGCGCGATTTAGAACTCGTCGACCTGTTCAATAACAGAGTTATCGAACAGGTCTAATACTTAGGGCCGTTAGGTCATTGGGTGGCCTCATAACCGGTAGAGAATTTCAATATCGCGTAAAGGTCTTTTACCTTGGCGCTTTGCAGGCGGGCCGGCGTTCCCAAGCCGCAAGGATAATTGCAGCCCCTTCTAAAATCGTGCCTGCGGTTTTTTACGGCAGGCGTTTTTTTTCAGCCGACATTTTTAACCCGCATTTCGTTGACCCGCTCGTAAAATTCGGTTAGTTTTGTGCCTATCTTTTCGGTATAAGTTTTTTCGTCAAGGCCGGATAAAAGGGCGATCCCCTCATCAATGGTTTTAATTGCCCAAATGCCGAATTTTCCGTTTGCGGCAGCCTCAAGCACCTTTTCGGACAAAAACAGGTTGTTCTTGTTGCTGTACGGGATCATTACGCCCTGTGTACCCGTTAGCCCCAAAATACTGCACGCATTAAAAAAGCCCTCGATTTTTTCGCTTATGCCACCGACGGGCTGCACCATACCGTGCTGGTTCAAGCTCCCCGTTACCGCAATGTCCTGCCGCATCGGAAAACCACCTATCGCGGAAATCAGCGCCAAAAACTCGGCACACGAAGCCGAATCCCCGTCGATGTAACTGTAGGACTGCTCAAAACAGATACTTGCGGAAATAGAAAGGGGGGTATTTTTGGAAAACTTTTCCCGCAATAGCGAGGTAATAATCAAATGGGCCTTATCGTAAATTTCTCCGGAAAGGCCTGCTTCCCGTTCAATGTTGATAATGCCGCCCGTTCCCGGCGAAGCCTGCGCCGTAACCGCCACGGGAACACCGAAGGTATGATAACCGCGCTCTTCGACGGCAAGGCCGTTTATTTTTGCAGGCCTCATTCCGACAACCTCGATCAAAATTTCGCCGCGGCCTATCATTTCGGCAAACTTTTCTTCGGGCAGCGAATGAAGATACCGCCTTTTTTCCATTACCGTGTTCAGCACCTCTGCGCCTATTTCTTTTTTATCCTGCTGCCGCGCATAAAAATCACATTCGGTAATCAAATCCGCTATCTTCGTAAACTGTGTCGTCAGAAGATGCCGCGACTCTGCAAGCTGCGACGAATAAGAAATAAGGCGCGCATAGCCTGAGTCGGAAAACGGCAGGGCCTTTTTGGTTTTGCACAGGTGCTCGGTAAGGTTTATAAAGGCCGAAACATTTTCGTCGGTTTTTTGCATTTCCGAATCAAATTCGGCGCAGACCTTAAACAGCTTATAAAAATCGGGATCTTCTTGATATAAGATGTCATACGTGTATTCGCCCCCGATGATGATGACCTTAAAATCGGCGGGCAGGGCCTCCGGTTTAAAGATTGCCGGAGCATGGGTTCCCGACGGCGGCGCCTGAATTTCGATCATGCCCGACTGCAAAATGCGCTTCAAATAAATCCACGAATCTTCTTCTTCGATTAAATCCTGAAAGCGTACGATCAAATAGCCGCCGAATGCCCGGTGTACGGCGCCTTCCCGTATTTTCAGGTGCCCGTTGCTGATGTGTTCCTCCTGTTCGCCTGCGGACTCGACCGTCCCGAACAGGTTCGTAAACGAGGGCAGGTTTTCGGTAATGACAAAGTCGTTTTTTATGCCGTTATCGCAGATCAAATTGATGACATACCGGCCCATAAAGCGATTTTTTGTCCGTTTCGATTTGAATTCCTGACTGTACACATTCATTCTGTTGATGAGATCTTCTTCCGCCTTTTTTAAAAACTCTAAAATCTTGTTTGTTTTTTCCTCGCCCCCTTCAAACGAAGGCTCCGTCCCGTAGTTATGAACCAAATTTAAAACGGCCTTTAATTCTTTTTTTATAATCGGTTTTATGAATTCCTTTTGCAGCCGGTGAATCTTTTCGTCAATTTCGATCCGTTTGTCCCGCAAAATTTCGAACAGTTCGCTCATCTCGTTCATTGACGCGTAATATTTTTCGCGGATCAGGGCCAGCTCCGTTTCGCTTATTTTGCCTGCGGCGGCGCGGTCTTGCAGCTCCTCAAACGAAATCTGCTTCTTTTTTATGATGGGGATCAAATCGAAGGACGGATTGCCGTCTTCTTTTATTTGTAAAACCCTAAAACCGACCCGCAGCATCTTCGACTCGAATTCCATAATCAGGGCGTTTTCTTCGCTTTCGGCTATCGTAATGATCTTTTTTCTTTCGGTAATAAATATCTTCGATTTTAGCAGATTAAGGGTTTTTAAATGAATTTTTTCGACGGCCTTTCTCAGTGCCGATTTGAAAATTCTGCCGTGTCCTGCGGGAAAAAACAAGGCGATCGGCTCTATGGGCCTCCCGAAGTTATAGGCGTAGGCTATATCTTGAAGTTTTGCAGGATTTGGTTTATAATTTTTAAGTAAAAATGATACTACGGTCCTGCGTCCCGTTCCGGGAGCACCCATAACGAATATGTTGTATCCTTCGCCCGTCATTCCTAGCCCCATTTGAATAGCCGTTACGGCCCTGTCCTGTCCGACTATTTGAGGCCCGGGCTTATTTTTTAATTGCCCGATTTTCGATTCGGGAAACGAGAATTCAAGTTCGTCGATATTCAGCTGTTGCGCTGCGCCGTTTGTCATTGTAAACTCCTAATTAGACCTGTTCGGAAACTTCAGTTTCAGAACAGGTTACCTTAAAATGCGATGTTCAAAATCGTGCTATTTGCGCGATTTTGAACTCGTCGACCTATTCGATAACGGAGTTATCGAATAGGTCTATTGTACCGAGAGGCCCCTATGTCCGATTTTTTAGTCAGCGAAATACTCGTATTGGTTTTGCTTGTTCCGCCGTTACTCCGTCCGTTTTCCAAGTCCTTGCAAACGGCGGCGGCCGTACCGGTTTTGCCGCTGTGTTCGGCTGCAGTTGCAGCCCTGACGATATGGGGGCACGGTATTACCGTGTCTTTTCTTCCGATACCGGCACTGATAATAATCTGTATTATAACAGAATTTTTAAGATTTGCAATGTTTTTAGGCGGGCTTCCGAATGATTTTTATTCGTTTCCGTCCATTCTGCTCAGGCTTTTTTTGTCGGTGCTGCTTTTGGGGGCTTTTTTTTCGGCTTTTTATTTTTCTCCGGAACAAGAATACAAGCCCGTGTATTCGGACATTTCGAAAGAACCGCTCGTGTTGACAAAAAACGGTAAAGAAATACGGGCCGGGTTTTGTTATGAGCCGAAAGAAAGTAAAGAAAAAAAGGGGGTGAGGGTTTTGGTTTTAAGCCCTTTTTCAGGTTCGTCCGGCGAACCTTCTACCGTATCGCTGTATCTGGCGGATAAGGGCTTTACGGTAATCGAGCCCGCCCTTTCCGGCGGCGCGGACAAGGGGTTTCCTGTAAAACGGAGCGAAGTCTTTTTTGCGGTTTTACAGACCCTTTTAAAAAAAGAGCCTGAACAAATCTTAGAGCGGGCCTTTGATCAGGCGCTTTCCGTGCCGGCGGAAAAAGAAAGACCGCTGTACGTTTTTGCAGAAGGCCTGTATACCCGGCTTTTGGCAGAGTATACTGCGAAAAATCCTGCGGCCTTTGAGGGCGTATTTTATGTTATCTCCGAAGACGAAAAGCTGCCCCGTTCCCTCTCGGCGGAAAACGCCTATATTTTGGACGAGAGAAAGGAGCTGCGTTTTTCCAAAAGCCTAAGCGAGTATCCTGCCTGTGTTCTTATACGGAAAAAAGAAAGCCTTTCCGGTTGGGGCGAGCTCCGCTGTGAGGACGTGCTTGCCGCGCGGCTTTTGGGCGCCGAAAGGGACTTGGGCCGTAAGGACAGGCTTTTTACGGCAGCAACTGCCGAAAAATGGCTTGAACTAAAGTGATAGTAAAGGCGCAGAATAATGCGGCGGTTTTTTAAAAGCAGGGAAGACAATAGGCTTGTTCGAAAGCGGCCTTATCAAATAGGCCTATCGGTGCTCGGCGTAGTGCTGCAAAAAAAACGGATAATTGACAATTACCCGTTTTTTGACAAATGGAGTATATCGGACTCGAACCGACCACCTATTGATTGCGAACCAATCGCTCTACCAGATGAGCTAATACCCCGTTATGTTTCCATTTTATAAGAAATTGAATATTTTTTCAAGAGCTATCTTGAAATTCTTCACATTTTAGCTAAAATAAACCGTATGAAACGTACACTCCTTTTTTGTTCTGCCGTGTTTGCAGTTTGTTTTTTCGCCGCCTCCTGCGCCGAAACAAAATCTTTACAAAAAAAGGCCGAAAATCCGCCGCAACGGATAACCGCAGTCCCGCACACTGCGGCCGATAAACATTTGACCGAAAGGGTGTGGTCGCTTGCGGCCTGCCGCTTCGAGGGGACCTTACAGGTTCTCGATGCGAATATGTCGTCGGCACGGATAAAGTTTGCGACGGACGGTACGTTTGAAACGGCAAACGGTATATCCTATTACCGCGGAACATGGAAAAAGGGCGTAAAAAAAGGAATGTTTTATCGTTTTTCGTTTGATGTAACGGTAAGAAAAACTGAAGATGCCTTAAATGCTGCCGGCAGGCCGTTTGATACCGTGTTTTTTCAAAACCTGAAAGATACGGGATTTGCGGAATTCGGTTCTGCCGATTTAAAATTTTATTCAAACGACAAGGTTCTTTTGCTGCGTTTTATTCGATTGTAGTTTATTCGATTGCAGCTGCTAGAACCGTGTACGGCCCTGCCTTTGCGAAAATTTTAATATTTATTCTTCGTGTATATTGACTTTTTTTACGCTTTCCGATATACTATCGAGGCTTATGGGGGCGTAGCGAAGCTGGTTATCGCGCTGGCCTGTCACGCCGGAGATCGCGGGT
>CAUTPO010000119.1:0-6736 GCA_963540475.1 uncultured Treponema sp.
TCTTATGAACCCATACGAGTTATTAGCCGTGTTAGGCAAAAATTGATTTCCGTGGCCTATTTGTTCATATCCGTAACGGCATCACATAAATTTGAAGACTTAAAACCTGATTTTACCTAACCGGATATTTAATATTCATATACATATTTTATATCACTAGCTGTGTACCGACCACTACTGAATTCATTAGTATATTCACATAAATTTAAATGCTCTATTATCCGTTTATGTTTATCATAACTTATTTCGGTCTTAGTTCTCTTGAACTCCCCGTATGGGGTATGCTGCATAATTAATATTATATCACCATCGTTATCAAGAAAAATTTCATCTGCTTCACTATTATATTTTATTATATATTTTTTAGGAAAATATTCAAATTCCATAATTATAGTATCCATACTTCTAATCTTTGCCGCAGCATAATAAAATAATTTCTTTTCGATTTTCTTTATCTTCTTTCCATCTTTCAAATAAGTTATAAAACACATAGTTTGCAAATATAATTCCATACTATCTTTACGATAGTTTTTGGATTCTATTTCATACATAGACCCGTTTGAATTAAGTTTATATGTTATTATATTATAAATTTTGCCGTAATCATAGTATATTTCTTTTATTTGATTTTTAAGATATTCTACTACTATTTTATGAGTAGAAGCTAATCCCTTTGTTTCCGTGCTTACTGTTTTTCTCTCATATAATATAACCCTGTTATTTTCATCATATAAAAAATTTATCTCACGACTTAATTGCGAACTATCATCTTGATATACTATTTTTTTAACCTTACCCTCTTTATCAAAATTATAATGATATATAATTTCATTATCTTTTAACCATTGAGAGCCGTCATTGATATAACGAATTTCTTTTTTAGGAAAATTCTTAAAAAAATCTATGCTATATCCATTTAAGAAAAACTTGCCATAAAGCCCTGAAAAAAACTCATCACTAAATATATTAAATGTGACAAAAACCATAACAATAAACATTAATATTGTTTTCTTCATTTTGAAAACCATAAATTTCTAACTCCTCTCGTTTCCGATCTTAATCGGCTTGAAAAAACATAGTTTATTTTTATTATTCTGTCTAGTCTGCGGTCGGTTTTGTCCGCCGGTCGGTTTTGAAAACGGCACGGAAGCGTTTTTAAAGCCGTTTTTCGGTGTCTGCAAAACCGTAAGCAGCCTGTAAACGGATCTTCGCAAAGACCTTACGGCCGACTTAAAAGCCTGATTTTCCAAAACCGTAAACGCATGCGGGTCTCTGCCGGCCTGTTGCTTTTTTCGATAAATTTTGATATAGTCCGTTGCCGGCGGAATTTCGGAGAAGCGGCCGATAAAACCGCTTGTTTCGAGCAATCGGCAGCGTTCTTAGAGCCGTTCGGTTCCGTACACACAAAACGGTGCAAAAGGCTTGCCTGCCTTGTGTCCGATTGTTTATCTTAAAGAGGCGCATATTAAAACGATACAAACCCGTATCGGCGTTTCCTTAATATCAAAACCAACTTTTAAGGGGTAATTGGAGTATGCATAAAATACTTGAAAAAAGGCAATATTCTCCCGACGTCTTCTATTTAAAAGTCGAAGCTCCGGAAATTGCAAAAAACAGGCACCCGGGGCAGTTCGTCATCGTCCAAATAAATACCGATTTCGGTGAGCGGGTGCCTTTAACCATTGCCGATGCAAATGCCGATGAAGGCTGGATTGCCCTTGTCGTTCAAGCCGTCGGTGCGACGACAATCAAACTATGCAATAAAAACGTAGGCGATTCCATCGCCGCCATACTGGGGCCCTTGGGCCGTCCGTCTCATATCGAAAAAAGCGGTACGGTAGTCTGCGTTTGCGGCGGTATCGGCGTTGCTCCGATGTACCCGATAGCACAGGCCTTTAAACAAATCGGCAACCGTCTGATCGTCATTATCGGGGCGCGGACAAAAGATTTAATCGTTTTTGAAGAAGAAATGAAGGCGATTGCCGACGAACTTATCGTAACTACCGACGACGGTTCCTACGGGCGCAAGGCGCTCGTAACCGTTCCGCTGAAAGAAATATGCGAGCGGGAAGTGCCGCCTGATGAGGTGTTTGCAATCGGTCCGCCGGTAATGATGAAATTTTGTGCGGAAACAACCCGCCCCTTCGGAATAAAAACCACGGTTTCTCTCAATACGATTATGATAGACGGAACCGGTATGTGCGGCGGCTGTAGGGTAACCGTCGGCGGCGAAACAAAATTCGTCTGCGTGGACGGCCCCGAATTCGACGCGCACGAGGTCGATTTTAACAATATGATGATGAGAATGAAAGCCTTCCGCATCCGCGAAGACCAAGACCGGCATAAGTGCCGCTCAGGAATTTTCAATTAAAAGAATTAAAAAGGAAACCGTTTATGGAAAACAATACCTGCGCAGGCTGCCATCCCCATATTTCTTATGAAGAATTGGCCGCCGAATCGAAAAAACTGTGGAACGAATTAAAAGATAAAGAAATCGCGATGAAGGAGCGGGCGAAAATTCCGCTACAGGAAATGCCGACCCTCGACCCGCATAAACGGGCATCCCTTATGGACGAGGTTGCCATGGGCTACACCGACGAGCAGGCCCGGATAGAAGCGGAACGCTGCTTAAATTGCAAAAACCGCCCCTGCGTTAAAGGCTGCCCCGTCGGTATTCCCATACCCGAATTCATTGCGGCCATTCAGGAGGGCGATTATAAAAAATCGGTCGATATTATCAAAACGACGAACCTCTTGCCGGCTATTTGCGGACGGGTATGCCCGCAGGAAAAACAATGCCAGTCGTTTTGCACCGTCGGCAAAATGTTTAAGTCGGTTGATAAATCCGTTGCAATCGGACGGCTGGAACGCTTCGTTGCGGACTGGGAGCGGAACAACAACAAAATTACCATTCCCGAAGCTGCCCCCGATACGGGAAAAAGGGTTGCCGTTATCGGTTCGGGCCCTGCAGGATTAACCGTTGCCGCCGACACACGGCGCGCCTGGCACAGCGTTACCGTTTTTGAAGCCTTTCACAAAACAGGCGGCGTTTTGGTCTATGGAATCCCCGAATTCCGCCTGCCCAAAGAAATCGTCGCAAAAGAGGTCGAAAATCTTCAAAAAATGGGCGTCGAATTCAAAACGAACTTTTTGGTCGGCCGCACCGAAACCCTCGATCAGCTTTTAAAAGAAGACGGCTACGACGCCGCCTTTATCGGTACGGGGGCGGGCTTACCGAAGTTTATGGGAATTGAGGGGGAAAACCTTATCGGCGTTTTCAGCGCAAACGAGTATCTGACGCGTGCTAATTTGATGAAGGCATACGACGAAAAACACGCCGACACGCCCCTGTATCCTGCCGAAACGGTGGCCGTCATAGGCGGCGGAAATGTTGCGATGGACGCGGCCAGAATGGGCTATCGGCTGGGCTGTAAAAAGGTCTACTGTATTTACCGCAGAACCCGCGCAGAAATGCCCGCCCGTGTAGAAGAGGTCGCTCATGCCGAAGAAGAAGGCGTGGAATTCTGCTTTTTGCAAAACCCCACCCGTATCATCGGCGATGAAGAAGGCCGGGTCTGTGCCGTCGAAGTGCTGGACTACGAATTGGGCGAACCCGATGAGTCGGGCCGAAGAAGTCCCGTGGCAAAACCGGGCACCGAACACCAAATCAAGGTTGACGCCGTCATTGTCGCACTTGGAAACGACTCGAACCCGCTTATGTCTCAGACAAGTCACGGCTTGGAAGTTACCAAAAAAGGAAACATCGTCGTTGACGAAAGCCAAAAAACGTCGATAGAAGGCGTTTGGGCCGGAGGCGACATCGTTTTGGGCGCTGCTACTGTCATCTTGGCCATGGGCGAGGGCCGAAAAGCCGCCGCTGCCATCAACGAGTACTTAAAAACGAAGTAAGCTGCTCCCGCTGTAAGGGTGTGCCGCTGTTTTACGGAAAAACTCTTGTGCGGTTTTATATGGAAAAAGACGTACTGCTCACTGCAAGTGCGTCTTTTTTTATGCGGCACGCGGTTCGGTGTACGGGATATACAAAAACGCCCCGCAGCCCAGTCATAATTGCAGCAAATCGGCAGCTGACCGGTCTAATTGCTCCGCTTTTATCCGATTTATGCCGAAAATATATTCGATATGTGCGTTTTTTGAAGCCGTTTGAGCAGGCTGTTGATTCACTTGGAAAAAAAACGTATATTAGCCCTGTTTGATAGCCCGTTGTCGAACAGGTTTGTTGAAGAAACGGTACAAATTGGAGAAACCGAAAGTTTATAAAAAAGGCACCTCGAAAACCATCAATCCTGTCGGCTTATTCAGTGAGGCACCCAAGACACAGCGGAAATTTTTAGAAAAACAATGAGAAACCTTGAACGATCTGTCTTTGTTTTTCGTATGTAAAGGCGCTGCCCGTTCTGCACTTGCCGGAAGGGTTTCGCGGGACTCGATTATTTTTTTGAAAGGTTACTATAAAAAACATTGATTAAAACGGAGGCAACAAAGAGATGAAGCTTACAACTAAACCGATACTTTTACCGGCGCTGCTTTTTGCGTTGTTGGCGGCCGGCTGTTCTCAGCAAAATACGGCTTCCGGTGCGAAAACTCCGGGAACAAATCCTAGCGCTCCCTCAAATCCGAACGAATTGGTTGAAGCCGATGTGCTTACGGCGTTCGGTTTGCAGCGCGGCAGCATCACCGCTTCGGCAGCCGCTAAAAGGATTGCAAACGGCACACCGGCAGGCGGTATTACATTTACCGAAAGAAGATTTATCGCATATAATGACGAGGCGGGAACGTTTACCGTAAAAGTAAAAGGAACAAAAAACGGCAAAAGTTTTTCCCAAAGGATTTCCGTAAACGGATTTACACATCCGCTTAAAGATAAAATGATACAATCGTTTGGTGCTTGCGAGCTTAATTTGGACGAAGGAATTGAACACAATTATTCGCTTCAAAAATATATTACGGAAGTAAACAAAGACCCGAGCGGTGCCAAGCTGGTAAAAAAATTGTCGTTTACTCTGACCGATGGTACTACTATGGAATTCGGCGAACACGACGGATATACGCTGACAGCAAAAGCACAAGCTGTTGGTACGCAAGTATGGGTGCAGCCGAGCATTGTGTTTCGAAAACTCACCGAAGGCGGAACGGAAGAGCTTACCAATAACACAGCTTTCGAGTTTACCCATTTAAACTCCTCGCTTACAAAAGACTATTTTACCGAACAGGATGTGTTTGCCCATGTGTTAAGCAACACAAACGATACTGTTATAAAAGTGCATCCCAGTGAATTCGCTTCCTCCTTTTATGCTACAGCAAAAAGCGGCAATTCTACCGAAAATCTTTTCGATACGAGTATAATTCCCTCTTGGACTACACGGTATCAAACCAAAGATACCGATGAATATATGCAGCTTGATATTACGTGCGGTATACACGATCCCAAAAACGGTGGCATTAACGCGGACGATTATGAAGGTAAATTGACGGTAAAGTTTTGCATTGCAACACATGATCAATTGACAAACCAAGGAGAGATTACGGCGGTTAAAACGATAACACGTTTAGGTTATGCAAAGATAACCAATGCCGCGGAATTAAAAAATCAGCTTTTTTTTGATGTGTCATCGAAACCGAATCCATCAAATGAGGCTATAAAAACTTGGAAAAGAAAATTTTTTGACTGTTCCTCTTTGCTGCGTATAGGGGATGACGGGGCTGCTATACTTGCCTCCAATCCGCTTCCCGACGGCTCCGACAAACCGTTTTGTTTATGTATAAACGGTGAAGCTACCCTTTCAAATTACTTGGGCTGCAAAGCATATGGAGCATCAAGGACAAGAAACAATAAAGTTATTTTTATTGAAAGTATACAGTTGCAAAAAATATCCGGCGAAACCGATCTTCATGTGAAAGTTCAGTTAAAAGGTTCCGGCCCCATATTGACAATAACAACCGACCCGGGTCCGGCATATAGATAAAATTATCCGTTTGTCTGCACAAAGGCGGACATAAGATCAAGAGAAGGTGCAATATATGAAAAAGATATTATTGATTACAATAGCTGTTATAGCGTTTGCGGCATTTTTTGCCGGCTGTAAAAATCCCGCGGGACATCCCACTCAGTCTTCGCAATCCGCAAACCCGCAAGGGGGCGGCGGTTCAACGCCAGCGCAAATAACGATAACGGTTGCGGGGGATATAAATGCCGTTCCCAAACCGGCAGATCATACCCTTAAAGTGACTGCCGGCACAAAATGGGATACCATTAAACTTTTGGCAAACAGTAAAATAAAGTATACTGATGGTTATGAAAACGATATATGGAAATTTAACAATGCTTCCGGCGAGGTTATCCCCAACGATCATCGATTTAATGCGAATACAACCGTCTATTCCGTATCGAAACAACCGGTAACACCGCCGGTCAAGGTAACGATTACCGTTGCGGGGGATCCGCAGGTTATTCATAAGGGGACGGATCATACCTTTGAGGTAAACAAGGGTGAAACATGGGCTCACGTCAAAGCGCGGGCAGCCGATACAATCGGATATGCTGAAGGGTTTGAAAACGATACATGGAAATTGACCGATGCTTCAGGCGGGAATATCCCTGATACTCATCAGTTTAATGCAAACACAACCATCTACGCCGTGTCGAAAAAGATCGCGATAACAATAACTGTCAAAAAGGGTGAAAATATTGACTACAAAACATCTAGTCAGACTTTTA
>CAUTPO010000120.1:0-6712 GCA_963540475.1 uncultured Treponema sp.
ACCAAGGCCTTGAATTCTTCGTTTTCGGGTTTTAGATCGGCGGTTTTGCGGATAGTAAAGGTCCCGTCTTCCCCGCTTATGATTATGTCCTCATCAGCTCCGTCATCGGCGGCTTCCTCTGCCTCATCGCAGACTTCCAAGTCGCCTTGCAGTTCATCTTCACTGTATTTGCCCCACATCGGAAAGCCGGATTCGGTGTTTTCTATGTACGTTACCTCATCGGGTATTTCAAAAGTACCGGCCTTATCGGCATAGTTTTCGGGCGTTTCCAAGTCGGAAAAGTCTATACCCGAAACGGTAAATCCCATCTCGTCGAAAATCTTTAACGGGTCCTCATCGGCAAGGTCGCCGAGTTCGTCAAGGTGCAGGTTATCCAGATACAGGTTGTTCAGCGCCTCAAGTTCTTCGTTGGAATCGAATTCGGAAATTTCAAACGCCTTGCGCTCGCCGCTGATGAACGGAGCGGGCTCCTCATCAAATTCGGAAGACGGTTCGACGCCGTCCGCTCCCGCCGCTTTGTCCGTATCGGAAAGGTCTTCCAGCGGTTCCAAGGGCTCGATTTCAGGAATTTCTTCGGCTGCATTGATAAGATCGTCAAGGTCGTCGATCGGGTTCGGGCGTTTTTTTGAAGCGGCCTCGGCGGGAGCGGACGGCGGCACGGATTTATCCGATTCGGCGGCCTGCATAAACCCGTCTTCGGCTTGTTTTCCGGTTTCGGCGTTGTGAACTGTCTCCGGTTCCGTACCGGCGGCGTTCAGTTTTGCAGCCTTTGCCTGTGCAAGACGCATCAGGCCGCCGTGCCGTGCCGCGGAATGTTTCGAAGCTTCCATCGGTACCGGTTTAACCGCGGACGGCAGCTCGGCATCTTCTGTTTCCGCTATCGGTTCTGCCTCTTCTATCTCATCAAGTTCTTCTATCTCACCAAGTTCTTCTACCGCTTCCGCCTCTTCTATTTCTGCCGGTTGAGCCCCATTTTCCGGTACGTCCTGTTCCGCTTCAAGTAATTCGAATTCATCGGCCTCGTCAAACAGTGCTATAGCTTCAATTTCTTTGGCCGGTTGTTCCTTCTTTCTTGCAGCGGCCTCTTGTTCGAAGATTTCTTCTTCAAGTCCGCCTAAGTCGGCCAGTTCTATTTCTTCGATAAGCTCGGCTTCATCATCGCTTTCCTGTTTCTTCCCGGCTGTCAAAGCCGTCTCTTTTTCAAAATCCTCTTCTTCAAGGACGGCCTCTTCAAGCCCGCCTAAGTCGGCCGGCTCTATTTCTTCGACCGGCTCGGCCTCGTCGATTTCGGACGGAGCGCCTGATACGGGCGCAGCAGGCGACGGAATCCCGGATGAATCGGCAGACGCGGCGCTTCCGTCGGCAGGAACAAGGGGTTTAGTACCCGTTTCGGCTAAAATTTGCCGCAAAAGGGCAACAAGGGCTGCGGTATCGGCCTCCGCCGTATTAATATTCGCATAGGCGGCACTGTACTTTCCGTTAATCGCAGCAAAAATATCTTCCCAGCTTTTTTGCAAGATAGCGTCTATCTGCTTTTCCTTTTTTGCAAGCGTTTTTTTGCCCATGCCCTTTTTTATTTCGGCATTGACCTCGTGCCTGCGGTACTCAAGCTCTTTTTGCAGGCTTTCCCAGTTTTTGCTTTGTGCGTCTTTTATGTAATTTTTTAAAATTCCCAAATGCAGCTGCTGAATTTTGTTTTGGGCGACAAAAAAGCGATCCTGCCGCATGTTCAAAATAAGGAACACGATCAAAAAGGCCGTAATAAAGGCGGTAAACATCAAAAAATATTTGATGATGGGCGAAAAAATAAACAAGTCTTTTTCGCAGACCTGCCCGACATGCCCGAAGTCGGTTTTTATACTTACCAGCACCCAGTTTTGACTGTTTTTCAGCGAAAGCAGGCGTATTTCGTCCGAATTTTCTTCCCAGCTTACGCCGACTGCACCCCTTAATTCTTCTGAAAACATATCCGAAAGGCCGGTCAAAATACCGACGGACGTATAATTTTTATCAGCGACCAAATTTAAATCGTTACTAAGGGTTAATATCTTATTAGCTATTAATCTGCGCAAAAAGGACTTGGACGCAACGTAAAAAACGGCCGTACCCCGATAGGCCTGATAATTGTCATAAAAGGGAAAACAGTACAAAAAAAGCCCGTTTGCACTGTCAACAGTAATTTTTGCCTTTCCGCCTTTAGGAACCGACACGAATTTTAACGGAATATCTTCCCGATCTTTTTCGTATCTACGGTACGAGATAAGCTGTTCGGAGCGTAAAATGATGTCGTCGGAAAAGGTACTGTAATGAATTTTCAAGGTGTCGGCGTCGATAATCCGCAAACCCGTAAGCCCCGTAACGTTAGAAATAAGGCTATACGCCGAATCGTCACGTATTTTGATGTCGGCCTCGCTTTGTTCCTGCAAGGCCGCCCGTTTTACAAAGTCATTTTGCAAAAATTCGGTAAAAGACTTCTCGTTTGCACGGTGCCATTCGGCGGCGGAGGCGGCAACCTTGTTCAAATTCTCCTTTAAGGAGCGTACCACGGCAGGCTGATAAAAATTTGCTTCTATAAAGGAGCCGTATCCCGTTATTGAAAACACAAAAAGTGCCAGAAAAACGGCTAAAGAGGCAAATAAACTGATAAGAATTTTAATACCGGTACGCAATTATCTTCTCCAAAACAATAGCAGCAATAGAAAGCAGCCGAAAGAATGCCGCTTGCAGGGCTCCCCCGTTTCCTTAATATCGGCCGAATTTCGATACGCTTTAAGAAAACGGCGTTTTTTAAATGGGCCTTACCCCCGCTTAAAAGCCCTGTTTTAAAAACCCTTTAAAAAAAGGACATACCGTGCCGCAAAACGGGACCATCCTGCCTAAAGCTGCCCCGCGTCTTTAAAGGCACGCCTCGTTTATTTGGCGGATATTTTTTAATTCTTTGGACATTATAGTAGATTTTAAAAAAAAAATCCGATATAATATGGGGAAATATGAAAAAAAATTGTAAAAAAATTCTTGTTTTTTGTATAATGTGCTTTCTCACCTTACAGGCAGCCGTTGCAGCGCTTAAAATGTGGACGGGCGCTGTCGATACCACTTGGAGCAATCCGGGCAATTGGACTGTCAATGGTATACCGGGTCCATACGATGATGTTGTAATACCCGCCATCACACCACCCAACAAATATCCTAAACTGACAAACGATGTAACCGTTAAAAGCGTTTTTATACAGGGCGCTATAATATTGGACGGATATATGCTCACTACGAGCGATCAAATTACTGTTGACGCTACAGGCCATTTAGGCCTTACGGGAACGGCAGCACAAAAGAACTTGTTTTCATCAGGCAAAATCATACTGCAACTGGGCAGTACAATTACGTATATGAACATTTCCACCGGTCCCGTCTGGGACGGCCCCTATGAAAACCTTTCAGTCATAAACAGAGATAAACTGGAAGGCGACTCTGCCTTTACTGTCAATAAAGCTTTTACCGTAAAAAGCGGCCCAACAACACTGAAAAGCAATATAACGATCGGCGAAAAATTCGAAAACAACGGTACTTTTACTTCAGCCAGCGGTAAAACCGTAATTTTTAACGGAACTACTACGTCCATCGAAGGTACGGGAAGTTTCAATTTTTATAATCTGACTGTGAGTTCCGGTACCCTGACCTATAAAAGCGACATCACTATCAACGGAACGCTGACCTGTACCGCCGGAGATTTCAAACACGATACTGGCAATAAAAAGGTTACTGCCGCCGGTAGCGACACAAAAATAGAGGCTACAACCGGTACTCCAAGCAGGGTAAAACTGTATGCCTTAAACATCCGTTTGGGCAAAAAGCTGACCTGCAGCGGAAATATCGATATAACGGGAAACTTTACGGATAACGGAAATTTTGTACATTCAAGCGGAAACATTATATTTGACGGTACAACCGCCATTAGCGGCTTTCCCGGAGAAACTAAATTCAATAAGCTCACGGTAAAAAACGGTACCCTGACCGCAAACAAAAAAATTGCCGTTTCGAACCTTGAGGTCATCAATACGGGAACACTAACGCTCGGCGGTGAACTTACCGTCAAAAACACTTTTACAAACAACGGAACTTTTAATGCGAACGGTAACAAGGTTACCCTTTCCCCGCCGGGAGGAGGGACCGTAACCGTTACGGGCACCTCAACCGCTGCCAATACCAATTTTGCAGAGCTTTCCATGACCGGCGCAGGCGGTAAAAACCTGACCATAAACAATAAAATAACCGTTGCAATCTTAAAGCTGGAAGGAACAGGCACAGCAAGCCTTTTGACGGTGCAGGGCGGAAGCGGTGCGGAAATTACCCTGTCGGCTTCCCAAACGGGCGGCAAATACTTAAGCGTCAAGCCGAACATTCCCATTGCAGGACCGAACAAATACACAACTGTTCAAAGTACGCCCGATCCCAAAACACAGCCCTATGCCGCAAACTGGGTCTTCGAAAATACATTCGAGACACTTACGTGGACGGCAGGAGAAACCACTCCCGCCGATAAAACCAAGTGGGACAAACCGAAAAACTGGTCGCCTGACTTCGGCATTCCGGGGGAAGACACGCCCGTTACCATACCGGCAGGCGCGTCTCATTACCCAAAGCTGGAAAGCACTGCAAAGGCAAAAGAAGTTACTGTGGCCGCAAATGCCGAACTCGATTTAGCCGATTACACGATAAGCGCCGCAGGTTCGGCCAAGTCGACCCTTACCCTGAACGGTACCGTAAAAATGACAGGAACCGCCGACCAAAAAAACTGGTTTGGTACGGGGGCTAACAAACTGGAAATCAAGAGCGATTCTACAGTCGTCTACTACGGCACTTCGGCCGCAACCGTCTGGGACGGCACCTATCAAAACCTAATCATCGACAATAAACCGGGCATAAGCGCAGGAAACCTGACCGTCGATAAAACCCTGACCGTAAAAGGCGGCTCGGCGACCTTAACCGCAACAAGCCTGACCACAACAAACCTGACTGTACAAAACGGTATAACCACCTTAAACGCCGCTTCTACGGTAAAAAACACCGAAATAAAAAGCGGAGCTAAACTTAGTCTAGGAGGCACACTAACAGTTACCGAATTACTTAAAAATGAAGGTGAATTCGATGCAGGAAGCAACAAGGTTACCCTCGCCCCTACAGGAACAACCGTAACGGTGGAAGGAACTGGCGACGAAACCAAGACCAAATTCGCCCAATTTGAATGCACGGCAGGCGGCAAAACTCTCAACATAAACAACAAGATAACCGTCGCTACTCTGACGCTCGGGCCTGCCGCAACACCGCCGCTGACAATAAACGGCACAAACGGCGAAATACATCTAAACAACAACACCCAAAGCGGACAGAACTTAAAAATACACACGAATAACGTAAAAATTATGCCTAACTCAAATCCGCGCACGATCTATTATACGGCGAACTCGAGCGAGGATGATGCAGGCGGCAAGGCCAGCAAAAACGGCTGGGTTTTCCCCAAGACTTTCAATCTGGTCAACTCGTTTGCCGCACCGGATTCAAATAAACTGTACATCGTAATAGACCAAGCCGGATACGCCTCCGACGAATTTTCGTATTCCGGTATAAAAGTTGAGGCGGCGGGATTCACCTCGCAAACAATAACGCACTATCCGACAACTGCAATTCCTTCAACACACTCATGCTGGGAGGTTACGCTAAACGGTACTATAACGGCAGCCCATATCTTAAATCAAAGTGCCATCGTAAAAATGGAATACTTCGATCCGGCACACCCCAAACAAAAAAAATACATTTCGGATATTGGCATAAACCTGATAGAGGTGCTGTATGCCTCCAATTCAAAAACCGTACGCAACTTTGACGGAAGTGAGAACCTGCCCCTGCTTACAACAACGGTGGCCGTTACGGGGAAGGCAGGCAACAACTTTAAACTGTATCTGGAATCGGACATAAACGGGACACCCGCATTTTGGACAAAGAAGGAACTACCCTCACCCTCCCCGCCGCCTGCAAACCCCGTAGGCCCGCACATTATTCACGAATATGCGCGGCACTATGCAGGCGCTAAAGAATTTACGGGCGTACCGGAAGCAACTCATCTAAAATTCACGATTCCTCAAAACGAACCCAAATTAAAGGACAATACCTTTGCGGAATTTATGTTTATTTACGATGGCTGGCTGCCGTGTGCACGGTCCAAGGGCGGCGGTGTTTTCGACCTCGATGTTTGGAAATTCCACGTCGATCACGTACGGCAGCAGCGCGGCGGCGTTTCCATACTGAACAACGTCATAGACCCGCATCAGGGGCAAAAATGCACCATTCAAATTGCCCTGCGCAAAAAGGGCAGTCTAACCGTTCAGGTAATGACCCTTGACGGGGCCATCGTTAAAACCTTGGAACGGGGCGAAAAAGCGCCGGACAGCTACGTGTATTATTGGGACGGCACGAACACTGCAGGCAATGCCGTCGCGCGGGGGATGTATTTTATCAGAATTGCCGCCCCCGACATCGACGAGATCCGAAAGGTGCTTGTTATCAGGCAATAAGTGCGGGGTTTAAGGGGCTTTTTATAAAAGGGAAGCCCCTTAGTCGGTGCTGCAAGGGGCGCCTTTCGCCCCTTTTTTTCAAAAGGAAAACCTCGAAAAACTTCAGTTTTTCGAGGTTTTCCTTGATTTTCATTTGCGATGTA
>CAUTPO010000121.1:0-6421 GCA_963540475.1 uncultured Treponema sp.
CGATATGATGCCGCCCCTGCTCACCGGTTTCTTTATTCCGCCATCGGCGTGCTTGAGGAAACACCCACTGCCAGACCTGAGTTTTGCCGGCATTGGGATATTTTTTTGCAAGAGCAAACGGAAGCGACACCGAACCGAAACCCTCCTTGCAGTCTGCCTCATGAATACGGCGGACCTTTTCCAAATGTTTTTGAAGCGGAAATTTAAGCGAAACAGGCAGTACGGTTTTACGGTCTTTAGCGCCTTTCCCGCAGTGTACCGTAATTTCATTTTTCTCAAAATCAATATCCTGAATCCTTAACCGCAAAGCTTCCATAAGCCGCATTCCGGTTCCGTAAAGCAAACGGATAAGAAGTCCGTAATCGTTTTTAGGTAAAAGAGAGAATATCTTTGCAGTTTCCTCACGGGTCATTACGGCAGGAAGTTTTTTGGGCTTTTTGGCACGGACTATATTTTCAGGAGTTTTTATAGTTAATCCTAATATGTTTTTGTAGAGAAACAAAAGAGCCGCAAGAGCTTGATTTTGGCTTGAAGCGGCAGCCTTTTCCTTAACTGCAAGACGACTCACAAAGGTATTTATTTCCGTATCGGAAAGAGTTTTAAGATTTTTATTCTTATTCTCACGAATAAAGCGGCTTATCCAATAGCTGTAGGCCTCCATTGTACGCTTACTGTAGTGTTTGGCAGTAATAACTTCTTCCAACTTATTTAAAATCCACTGAACATCGCTTGCAGTATGATTATTCCTTTCTCCAATAATTTTTGTAGTCAAATGTCCGGTATCATTAAGCTCAGAATTTTTAAAATCAAAGCAGGAATCAGCCCTAAAAAGACCTTCATTATAAAGATTGTTTAATAAAATCTCGCAAGAATTTCGGTCGGCAGGTATAATCCAGAAACATCCAGCCGGTATCCAGGCCCTGTTAGGTACTTTTTTTATTGATTGCAGAATTTTGGAAAAATCTTCTCCCTCAGCTTTAAAACGAAGCGACAAACGCTCTTTTTCATAAGGCCTAATTTCAATAAACATAAAACCTCCTTAAAAAAGCACAATACACATTTTTTATGACATAGCTTAGCCATGGTCTATTACGATGATTAATGATTCCATCCTAATAAACCTAGATAAAAACCTATGCATAGCCGTTCGATTTAAATGAGATAAACGGTCTGAACATAAAATATTGTAAGAAAAAGCCTGTCTTATGCAGCCGAAACATACTATAAGCGGCAGTTTTCTTATGTATAAAATAATTATCGCATATTTTTATGTATTATGCAAGCCATAAATAGAGGGATTGGATAGTCGATCAAAAATGGATGTCTTTGTGTATTTTTAATCCCAGAGTTTTGCTTACAGTAAAATTCTTAAAACTTGGAACCACCTCACTTATTTAAATGGGGCACGAATGCCGGCTCAAGGAATAAATCCGCCCTTGACAAAAGAACGGCTAAGGGGTATCATCCGCCGAAATGGCACGGAAAAGCAGTCCTTCAAAAAACACATCTTCGGTTCAATCAAAAAAGCAATATTCAAAGAAAACGGCAGGCAAAAAACGGGTGAAAAAAAATGCCGCTTATACGGGGGCTCTTGCCGGTCTTTTTGCCGTATGCGTGATACTGCTTGCTGTGTTCTTCTTTGTTTTACCCGCCGTCAGGCAGGAAGCACAATCCCGGACCGAAAAAACGCCGGCAGGAGACGGCTGGGATTGGGCGGAACAGGCCGAAACGAAGCGTCCCCATACATATGGGCAGGAACAGGGCTGGACCGACAAAAGCGGCCGTGCCGAAACGGACCTTTGCCTACAACGCGCTTTCGAAGAAACGGAAACATTCGACACGCAGGACGGGGAATTTTTCGAAAAAGAGGCGGCCGGAATAAACCTTCCGCTGCCCGATATGCCTAAGCCCGCTAAAAAAGGTACGCTTGTTTTCGTGTTCGATGATGCGGGGCATAACCTTGCACAGCTCGACCGATTTTTAAAACTACCCTTTCCCTGCACAATCGCCGTTTTGCCCAAACTGCCCGCGTCCAAAGAAGCAGCCGCAAAAATACGCGCGGCGGGCAAAGAGGTCATTCTTCATCAGCCGATGCAGGCTCTGAATGTCAACATTGATCCGGGTCCGGGGGCCGTAAAACTGGGAATGGATTTTGAGGAAATAAAAAAAACGGTCGCTTCGAATATCGACGATCTGGCGCCGATTGCGGGAATGAATAACCACGAAGGTTCGCTTATCACGGCAGACGCATATTCGATGCAGGCCGTGCTGGAAGTCTGTATGGAAAAGGGGCTCTTTTTTTTAGATTCAAGGACGACCGTAAACAGCGCAGCGTCCGAGGTTGCCGAAAGCCTGCATTTTCCGATTTGGGAACGGTCCGTTTTTATCGATAATAAAAAAACAAAAAAATATATGAGAAAACAGATTATAAGCGGTACGGAAATTGCGATGCAAAAAGGAGAAGCGGTTTTGATCGGCCATGTTTTTACCGCCGAACTTGCAGACATCCTTGCCGAAATGTATCCGCAGCTTGCAGAAGACGGGTTTACGTTTTCTACGATTTCCGCCTTAAAAAACAACGCGGAATAAGGATTTTATAATGAAGATTTTGGGAATAGAAACGTCCTGCGACGAAACGGCAGCTGCCGTAGTCGAAGACGGAAAGAAGATTTTGAGTAATATCGTTGCAACGCAAATCCCTTTTCATAAAATGTATATGGGTGTGGTGCCCGAAATTGCAAGCCGCAAACACATCGAATGGATATTGCCCGTCGTAAAACAGGCCCTAAACGAGGCAGGGCTGCAATTGAAAGATATTGACGGAATTGCTGCAACGGGCAGGCCCGGCCTTACGGGCTCTTTATTGGTGGGGCTTACCTTTGCGAAAACCCTTGCATGGACGTCAGGAAAACCCTTTATCGCTGTAAACCACATGCTGGGGCACTTATATGCTTCTCACCTTGAATACGACACGTCGTATCCGTACCTCGGGCTTTTGGTGTCCGGCGGGCACTGTATTATCTGTGCGGTTCGCAATTTTGACGATATAGAAGTTTTGGGAACTACAATAGACGATGCGCCGGGCGAGGCCTTTGACAAGATTGCGAAATTTTACGGATTCGGGTATCCGGGCGGGGCAGTCATCGATGCGCTGGCAAAAAAAGGGAACCCTAAGGCGGCTAATTTTCCGATGCCCGTGCTGCATAAAGAGGGGCACCGGTATGACGTTTCGTATTCGGGTCTGAAAACCGCGGTCATCAATCAGCTTGACCGGTTTTGGAACGGAAGTTATGAAAAAACGCCTGAGAATATAGCCGCCGCCTTTCAGGAACGGGCTGTCAAAATTCTTTTAAGGCCGATCCTTGCCGCTGTTCGCGATACGGGGCTTACAACGCTGGTTGCAGGCGGAGGCGTGGCGGCCAATTCGAGGCTGCGCGAGAAGCTCGCAGAGCATACGGAACTCAAATGCGTGTTTCCGCCGTTGAAATTATGCACGGATAACGCCGCCATGATCGCAGGGCTCGGCTATCACTATTTAAGGCGAGGAGAAACAAGTCCCTTTACCGAAGAAGCCTCCGCCCGAGTGGAAGGTTTTAGCAAAAAGGGTAAACAATAGGGCGCCTTACACCGCGCGGTATAATCCCCGTTAAAAATCCGATACAGGTTTTCGGCAGAGCCCAAAAGTACTTTTATAAAACAAGCGGCCTTGCGTATGAAGTTTTTAAAAGCCGGCCATTCTTTCGTTTTTCTCTTGCAATAATTTTAAAAAAAATATACACTGGCTTTTATGCACTAATCGGCCGCTGCTTACGCACTGCTTGCGGCCTTGAGAAATTCTTATTAAAATGCTTATTTTAAGGAGAGATAAAATATGATTGTAAAACCGATGATACGGAATAACATTTGTCTTAATGCACATCCTGCGGGATGTAAAAAAAGCGTCGATGATCAAATCGATTATATAAAAAAAGAAGCCGCCCGGCATAAGCCCCCGGCTTCAGCACCTAAAAACGTGCTTGTACTCGGCTGTTCGAACGGATACGGGCTTGCAAGCCGCATAACCGCAGCCTTCGGATACAAAGCAGCTACAATAGGTGTTTCTTTCGAGAAGGCCGGCACGGCCACCAAGGGCGGAACCCCCGGCTGGTACGACAACCTTGCCTTTGACGCTGCAGCCGAACGGGAACACCTGATTCATGAAACCATCGACGGCGATGCCTTTTCCGATAAAATAAAAGACGAGGTCATTGCCGCTGCCGAAAAGCACAAGATGAAATTCGATCTGGTTGTCTACAGCCTGGCAAGCCCCGTCCGCACCGATCCCGATACGGGCGTTATGCATAAATCGGTTTTAAAGCCTTTCGGTAAAACATTCATGGGAAAAACCCTCGACCCCTTTACGGGCGAGCTTAAAGAGATTTCCGCCGAACCTGCAACCGAAGAAGAGGCCGCTGCCACGGTAAAGGTTATGGGCGGTGAGGACTGGGAACGATGGATTCGGCGGCTTCACAAGGCTGGCGTCTTGGCCGACGGCTGCATAACTGCGGCGTATTCGTATATCGGCCCTGAAGCCACGCAGGCCCTATACCGAAAAGGCTCTATCGGCAAGGCTAAAGAACATCTGGAAGCAACGGCCGGCGCCCTGTGTTCGTATATGGCGGACTTTAACGGTAAGGCCTTCGTTTCGGTAAACAAGGGGCTTGTAACCCGCGCAAGTGCGGTTATACCCGTAATTCCGCTGTATCTTGCATCGCTTTTTAAGGTGATGAAAGAAAAAGGTACACACGAAGGGTGCATCGAACAGATGAACCGCCTTTTTAGGGAGCGGCTCTACCGTGAAGACCGAACCATTCCGGTAGACAGCGAGGGCCGAATCCGTATAGACGATTGGGAATTGGACGAAGAAGTACAGACGGCCGTTGCGGCCTTGATGGCGCAGGCTACAAGCGAAAACAGCGAAAAGTTGACCGACCTTGCTGGCTACCGGCACGACTTTTTGGCCGTAAACGGCTTTGATATTGACGGCATCGATTACAATGCCGATATCGCCCGCTTCGATTGCATATAGAAAGAGCCCTACTTAAGAATATACGTCCGTCAGCTTTCCGCACAAGGACGTGCGGTGTTGAAAACCGTGCAAAAAGCACGGTTTTCATACAAACTTGCCGCTAAAAGGCCCTATTGCAGGCTTTTAGGCGTTTGCGGACAATACACAATGCGTAAGTCCGTGTTCCCATACTCTGCTAATGTGCTTTTTCAGATCAATGAGCTTTATCTGCTTACATTTTTGTGATATTGTGCTATAATCCGCATCGTCAAGTAACCTGATTTTCGTATTTTTGTTTATATTTCGCTTTTTTTAATGGGCGCGGCTCTTTTCAAGAGCCTTTAAGGAGATATTTATGCGGGTAATAATAAAAAAAGATTATGACGACTGCGCTTTATGGACTGCGAATTATATTTGCAATAGAATTTCGGACTTTAACCCCACCAAAGAAAACCCCTTTGTGCTGGGCCTTCCTACGGGGTCTACACCGATCGGTGTCTACAAGGAACTTATAAAAAAGAATAAAGCGGGCCTTGTTTCGTTTAAAAATGTGGTAACTTTTAATATGGACGAATACGTCGGTCTTCCGCCCGATCATCCGCAAAGCTATCATTATTTTATGATGGATACCTTTTTTAATCACATCGACATCGATTTAAAAAACGTGCATATTCTGGACGGAATGGCAAAGGACGTAAAAAAAGAATGCGAAAACTACGAAAAGGCGATAGCCTCTTACGGTAAAATTCACCTGTTTTTGGGCGGTATCGGAGCCGACGGCCACATCGCCTTTAACGAACCTGGCTCGTCCCTGTCTTCCCGCACCCGCGAAAAAACCTTAACCGACGACACTATTTTGATGAATTCCCGTTTTTTTGAAGGAAATGTAGACCTCGTGCCCAAAACGGCCTTAACCGTAGGTATAGGCACCATAACCGATTCACAAGAGGTTATCATTATGGCGACAGGCGCTTCTAAGGCGCGGGCCATTCATCATGCGATAGAAGAGGGGGTCAGTCACTTGTGGACGGTCAGTGCCTTGCAGCTTCACCCCAGGGCAATTATCGTTTGCGACGATCCTGCAACGGACGAACTTTTAGTAAAAACCGTCCGTTATTTTAAGGACATCGAAAACAAGGCAAAGTAAAAGATTGAACGCGGCCTGTCCCGATATATATGCCGGGGCAGGGCGGTTTACCGTAAGCGTCTTAAAACAGGCAATGCTTGACGGCTTTGAATTTTTGAAAGTGCGGTTATGAGTCTTTGAACCATACCGCACAATTGGTCCAAGCTATGAAAGGCTTTATTCCGCGAGGGGTTTAGGGTTATGCAGTTTATTTTAAGGAAGGCTTTATGCAGAAAAAAGATCAATAT
>CAUTPO010000122.1:0-6393 GCA_963540475.1 uncultured Treponema sp.
TCGAATTCGGCGAGGACGGTTTTGCTGCCATTTTGCAAGACACAAACCTCGATACTGCAATGAAAATTTCGGAAGAAATATTTAAGGGCATAAAAAAGATAATGGACGAGTATCACATTTTTGAGCCGGTTGCCGTCGGTATCACAACCAGAACCTCGCGGCTGCTTTCCTCCGACCGACTAATCGAAGAAGCCGCCGCCGCCGCAGGCAGAGCCATGTCCGCACCCGACGAACCCATCGTTGCTTTTAAGGTAAACCCCGAGCAATACCGCAGATTTATTTCGGAAACAATGTAGTCTTCAAAAAATGAGAAACGGCACCGTGCCGATATTCTCAAGACACAAAGCGCTTTGGTTTCAAATTAATTCGGTGTGCAGTTTTACTTCAACAAAAATATACCCTTGCATAAAAAAAGAGATTGGCACTAAAAGCCAATCTCTATATTTTAACGTCCTTGAATTATATTCAAAACGTATTATATTTATCCGGTCAAACGGCACCCGGATGTCAAAAAGTGCCGTTTAATCCGTCGATATTTTATTATCGGGCAATATAGAAAAAAACTTAAATTTTTTTGTAAAAAATGTTGAGTTTTACAGGATTTTACCCCGATTTTACGAAAAAGTATTTCGAATCAGGCATTTTTAAGGGAGATTTTTTAAAACGGCAGCTATGGAATTTTCTATGTTTTCGTATACGGCTAAGGAATCTTTATAGGTTTTTACAAACAAGTTCCCGTCTTCGGTTCGGGCAAAAGCGGCATTTTCATTCAGCAAAAGATTAAATCCGATTATCTTGTTCGTTTCGTTTTTAAAAAGGGCCGTATCGATGTGCGAAAGCCGCTCCGCTTTTTTTGCAATATCGGCGGCGGACAGGTACTGATGTTTTTTTAGAAGAAAGGAGCAGATATCCGCCCCCTCACGGGAAAGCTTTTCCGCCTGCATCAAATCGTTTTTCAAATTACATAAAACGGCTTTCATCGTTCCGTTTTGCCCGCCGCTTGGAACAGCTCGGCTTTTTAAAACACCGGCAATCTTTTCTTTTTTTAACGGTGCAAAGCGGGCCGCATTTTCGGCTTTTTTAAAAAAGTCTTCTTTCAAAAGCGGCGGCATATTGGGTATTTTCAGGCCTTCCGGCATAAGATTATACGTTTTTATGTCGGGGAATTGTGCCAACTTGCTTTCAAACCACCACGCATACATTTGAAGCCGCGCATCGGTGAGCACCTTTCCGGAATATCCGTCCTTCCATTCGGGGCGGGCGGCATAAATGCTTCGGTGCGATGCCGTTTCCGAAGGCGCAAACCTCGAAGAATAAACGGCACCGTCTTCTTCAAAGCGGCTGCCTGAAAAATGGGTTTGATAGTTCGGAAAAGCCAAATCCAGCCCGGCCGCAATAATTTCTTTTATGCCCAAAAAGCGGGCAAAATCCCATGCGGCCGTAGCAACCGAGCCGCCCGTCGTCAGCTGCCCCTTATCGCCTACAGCCTTTTCGATATACTGCGCCAGCGGAAACATCGAGGTGCATAAAAGGGTTGCGGCGGTTTTTATTCTAAATACGGCAGGATACACGGACGATTCGGTAATCAAAACGGAAGAGGAAATATCCAGCCCTGCAATATGCAGATAATTCCAGTACTGGGCGTCCATTAAAAGAATAAAATCGGGAACAATACCGTTTTGTATGCAGGCCCGTACCGCCGTATCGGAGGCAATAACGACAAACTTATCCGCCTTATGCCCTACCGCGGCGAGCTGTTTGTTCAAGCTCGGCCCGGCCGCAATAAGCAGGGCAGAAAACCCCTCAAACAGGTCTTTAAACCGGATTATTCCTTCAAGGTCGGAAATACGGTGTAAGTTTTTAAAAAGATTTTTAAGCCATAACCGGCCGAATTTTTTTAAGGTGTTTTTGTTTAAGGTATTTTTTTCTGCCCGTCTTTTTTGTAAGGCCTCGAATTCCGAAAACCACGCAGACTCGGCCTCGATAACAGCCTGCTGTTTAAAAACGGGCGCCCCATTCAAATTCTGCGCTTCTAAAAAATCGGCCGCCTCATACGGATAGGCTCCCAACAGCAGGCTCAACCCGCGGTGCTTAAAAAAGGTGCCGAGCGGGCGACTTGCCAAAAACAGGGCAAAGACAAAAAGGTCCGGTTCTATTATTATCAGATCGGAATAAGGATTTTTTTCCGCATACAATTCGGGAAGATAGCCGAGGCCAAGCCCGTGAAAGACAAGGGGCTTGTTTCCGCCTGTCCCGCCGGCAGCACAAACGGAAGAAAAAAAATCCGATGACAGGGTCTGAGTCGCTTCTTTTAACGGATTGTATTTGGAATGAAGAAATTTACCGTTTACGGAAAGAGAATAAACAGGCGCAGAGTCGGTACCGGCCCTCGTTTTTTCCAAGGCATAAAAGTCCGGCATAGTCCGTAAAAGGTTTAAGGCCGATTTTTTTTCATCAAGCTGCATAAGACGGGCCAGATCAAAAAAACGCTCTTTAAAAAGGGCTGCATTATTCAAAAAATTATTCGTCAAACCTTCATCATTCAAGATTGAGTTCAATGGTCATACCTTTTTGTAAGACGGTACCCGCAGGCGGCGTTTGCGAAACGACATACCCGTCTCCGTTTATTTTTACCGAATATTGTTTTTGCAAAAGCATATCGAGCAAGAGCCGTTTCGGAACACCGGTTAAATCGGGCATTTTGGTTTTTAACACGATGGGTTTGTTTTCCGAAACGGGAATCCGTCCCGTATGTTCGACTGTCGGGGCATTTTCGCGCGCAAGACCCAAATAGTCGATTATATCGCTTGCAGCCTGTGAAATCGCAGGAGCCGCTATAACCGACCCGGAAATCTGGCCGACGGGCTTTGCAAAAACGGCATACAAAATAATTTTCGGATCGTCTGCAGGAAAAATTCCGATACAGCTGGAAAAAAAATCGGTTTTGCTGTAGCCCTTGCCGTCCTTATCCGCCATTTGAGCTGTCCCCGTTTTTACCGCAATGGGTACGCCGTTTATCGCAGCCCGCCAAGCTATCCCCTCGATGGAACCCGTCCGCATATAGCTTAAAAGCAGTTTCGCCGTCTTTTCCGAAATAGCCTTGTTTACGATCGACGGTTTATGCAGGTACACGATATTCCCTTCCTTGTCGGTAATTTTGGAAATAAGGCTGAGCTTTAACACGTTACCGGCATTGGTAAAGGCGGTCGCCGCCTGCGTTATCTGTAAGGCCGAAACACCTATTTCCTGCCCGATCGCGATGGTATGCTTCGTCCTTAAAGACCAATTATTCGGATTAGAAAAAAGCCCCGCCGTTTCACCCGGCAGCTCTATCTTCGTTTTTTCGCCGAAACCGAAACCTTTCAGCTTATCGTAAAACTCGTACTTATCGGTTAATTCGGCAATCTGGGCCGAACCGTCGTTGCATGAAAGCCGTATTATATCACGCGGGGTAACCGTTCCGTGCACCTTTAAACAGGTAATCGGCTTGATATTCTGTCTTCCGAACTCGAAATGGGCATCGCACTCGTACACATCGTTATCGTGCGTGGTGCCGAGCTCCAAAAAGGCCGCCATCGAAAAAATCTTAAAAACGGAACCCGGTTCGTAAATATAATTGGCAGGGCGGTCAATACGCTGTTCGGGCGTACTGGCAGTAAAATTGGCCAAAGAAGCAGACGGCTCGTTCGCATAGGCTAAAATCTCTCCTGTCTTCGCATCGGCCGCTATAAACATTGCAAGCTCGGCCTTGGTCTCGGCCATGGTCTTGGCTAAGATTTTTTCGAGCATATACTGAATATTTCCGTCGATACTCAAAAAAACATCATAGCCCTTTCCCGTATACCCCTTCGTTTCAGGCGGCGGTGCAAGAATGTTTTGAAGCGAATATTCAATGCCCGTCCGCCCCTTTCCGTCATCGCCTAAAAAACCGACAACGGTGGACGCGAGCTTATTTTCGGGATAGGTTCTGTTAAAAACGGATTCAAAGTTGATGCCGCTTAAATTCTTCGCGTCTATCACGGCCTTTACAGCCTCTTTTTCGCTTTCGGTTATGCGCTTTTTCAAATACAGAAAATTCGACTTGGAATTCTGCATTTTTTCCAAAAGCTCGGATTCGGGCATCTGCAAAACGGACGTCAGTTCCGCTGCCGTTTCCGCTATATTTTTGATAAGCGACTTATCCGCATACAAATTATAAAAGGTCGCCTGCACGGCAAGAATTTTTCTGTTTCTGTCGTAGATACTTCCGCGCTCGGTTACAATTTTCGGCTTTGTAATCTCCGGTTCCCTGAACACCATATATTTTGCAAACTGAAAAATAAGCAAAACAATAAATATAAGAATACACGTTATAAAAAATAGGAACCTGTATTTAGAGATAAATTTATTTACTTCCATATTATAACCTTGCCGTAAATACTGTCGGCACAAACAAAACCGTAATCCCTCGAATCGTAGGAAACGTCGGGATTATCGCCGACGGCTAAAACCGTATCCGCAGGGACTTTCCGCTCAAGGGCTTCGGCTGTTCCGCCGAGGTTACGGAATTGTACGGCAGAAAGATTGACGGTTCTTTCTCCGACAGTCATTTTATAATCCGCATGTCCATTGTATAAAGAATTAAAAGAAAAATCTATAGGCATTTCAGAAATTCCGATACATCTTTTTACGGCAAAATGCCCGCCTTTGCGGTACACGATAATATCGTTTACGGCAGGAAAGGCCCATCTGACAAGATAGCGGTTTTTTAAAGGCAGTTTTATACCGTAGGCTGCCTTCAGGATAAACACGGTATTGCCTTCTTTCAGCGTGTTTTCCATAGAATTACCCCGTACGGTCTTAATTTCAAAAACAAAGGTTTTCAAAACCGTAATTATTACAATAAGGCAGAAAAGCAGGATAAGTTTCTTTTTATGTTTGATCGTAACCATTAACACGCTAGGTATCGGTTTCGGACGCCTCAAGCGAGATAAAGTCGTCGTACGCCAGTTTTGCAGCAGCCTGTTCGGCCTCTTTTTTTGTTTTGCCGGAAAGCGGGCCGTAGCGTTTCTCGTTTACGATGACCGAAAACCAAAAGGTTCTGCTATGATCCGGCCCGGAAACCCGTTCCAATTCATACTTGGGCACGGTTTTGAAATTCTTTTGCATAAGCTCCTGCAGCAAAGACTTGTAATCGCTTATGTACTTTTTTTGCAAGGTAAGAGTGATAATCGGCTCAATCAGGTGCAAAACGAATTTTTGTACCGGCTTAAAGCCCGAATCAAGGTAATAGGCCCCGATAACGGCTTCCAATGCGTCGGCTAAAATCGCCTTTTTCCCCCGTCCGCCTGACATTTCTTCACCCCGGCCCAAAACCAGATACCGGCTTATATTCAAATCTGCGGCAATTTTAGAAAGGGCATCTTCCGAAACGACGGAGGCCTTTATTTTAGCCAATTCGCCTTCGGTTTTGTCCTTAAACGATTGATACAGGTACCCTGCTACGACTAGGCCCAAAACGGAATCGCCTAAAAACTCGAGCCGCTCGTTATTTTCGTGAAATTTATTGTATTCGTTAGAAAAAGATCTGTGATGGAAAGCAAGGTTAAGCAGGCGCAAATCTTTAAATTTGACAAACGCCTGCTTTTGAAACTCAAGGAGCGCCTGCTTCCTCCCAGCCTCAATACCAAGCCGTTTCGGAAACACGGTATGCTCCTTTTAAAAAAAACTATTTTTGCTGTGATTTAATAAACTCATAAGCGTCGCGGACTGTTTCAAACTCATTTGCTTTTTCGTCCGGAATTGTTATTCCCATATCTTCTTCAAGGGCATAAACAAGCTCATAAGTATCAAGGCTGTCCGCCCCCAAATCTTGTCTGAACGAAGAATCCAGTGTAACCTTATCTTCTTCGATTTCCAGTTTTTCAGCGATCAGCTTTTGAATTTTTTTAAACAAATCGTCCATTTATTTACTCCTTTAATCCAGGTTATTGGGGTTGATAACTTGTCTGCCTTTATAAAACCCGCATTTCGGGCATACTCGATGCGACATAATCAGGTTACCGCAGCCCGAGCATTCTACAAGGTTGGGCGCCTGAAGTCTCATATTGATGCCACGGCGTCTGCGAGTTCTGGCTTTCGATGTATTTGCTCTTGGTACAGCCATATCCGTATCCCTCCGCTAAAAGTGTCATTAACAATAGTTTTGCAAAATTCCTTAAATTGCTCTATTCTACTTGTTTAAGTAATCATTTTATACAAATAAGAATAAAAAGTCAAGCTGTTATCGGGTTAGAAATCCGTCTTTACGCAAAAAATCGAAAGTTTTGCGTTAAAACCGCGTCCGGTTTTTAAAAAAGCTTTTATGCGGGCGGGATTGGGGCAGGCAGTACCTGCGGCAACCGGCAGTCCCTG
>CAUTPO010000123.1:0-6320 GCA_963540475.1 uncultured Treponema sp.
TAAGCGGTTTGTGCGGTACAAAATGCGCCGTCTGTGTTTTCTGAAAAAACGAAAAGCCGAAAACGAAAAAACAACACTGCATCTTTTTGAAAAAAACACGGATTATATCTGCAAGAGCCGCTACAAAAGCGGAAAGGAGACTTTATGGCAATAGTTACATCGGTTTTACATGGTAGCGAATCACCCGAAACCGCCGAAAAAGTAAAAGCAAAATCACCGATAAGACAATGCATCTTAAAGCAGGTAAACCCGTTTTTGTGCTCGGAAGCGATCCGCAGCGGGATATTCTATGCAAGGTTTTGACGGCGGCTTAACATCATTTTACGTATACCTTAAGGTAATACCTTTTTAACGGCAATAGATTTTTTTTGCAGTTTTTGGTAAAATGGTCCTTATGAAAAAGGAACGATTTTTTTCAGGACGCACAGCGCTGTGCGTTCTCGGTGCGGTATTGGCGGCTGTCCTGTTTATAGGCTGCGGCAAAGGCGGGGCATTTTCGGAAAATGCCATGGACGATATCGAAAGCATCAGCTATTCGGGTTTAAGACGGCTTGAACCTATCAGCCTTGTGCTTAAAAGCGGGGTTAAATATCCTGAGAACCTCGATAAGGCGTTCAAACTTACGCCGTCCGTAAAGGGCCAATGGAAGATCATCCAGGCAGGACATATTTCTTTTATGCCTGCCGAACCATACGACTTTAAAAAAGAGCTGACCCTTAATGCGGACATCGGGCTTTTGCAGGACAATAAACCGAATGTGCGCGGGCTCACGAAGACCTTTTCCATTTCGCCGCCCGAATTCGCCCTTCTTTCATCAAACCTTATACCGGACGAAAAACGCGAGGCCTTTTTCGGATTCGAATCCGTCGGCGAAACCGATATTCCGATGGACATAGAGGCAGTCAAAAAAATCGTTTCCGCCCGTCTTGAAGATGACGGCAGCAAAAAAGATTTGACCGTCCTGATAACGCAGGGCTCCGAACCGGGCAAATACAAAATCGGTATTAAGGACATACGGCGCAAAAAATCTTTTCAAAATCTTGTAGTAGCATGGGATTTAAAGAGCCTTGGAAGCGATACCAAAGGTTCTAAGTCCTTTACGGTAGCTGCAGAAGCGGTTTTTCAGGTTTTGTCTTTCGAGCAAACCTCGCATAATACGATAGAAATCAATTTTTCCGATGCCCTCGATCCGGCGCAGGATTTGCGCGGGCTGGTAAATGTAAGTTCCAAAACAGCAAACTCTTTTCGGTATGCGGTTCATGGGCATAAACTAAAGCTTTTTTCCCAAGATGGAATTTGGGCTGACGATACGAAGGTTACGGTTTTAAAGGGTATAAAAAATGTGCACGGAAAAGCCCTTGCCGAAAATGCCGGTTTTGCCGTCATTGTCGAATGGGAAAAACCGTCGATCGCTTTTACGAAGTCGGGAAACATTATTCCGACGAAGGATAACGCGGGTATTTTGGTTTCCACAAAGAATATCCGAGGGCTTATGATCGAAGCCTTTCAGATTTTCGATAAAAATATGCTGCAATTTTTGCAGAATAATACGCTGTCCGGTGATAATATGCTCGACAGGGTCGGCGAGCCGGTCTGGCGGCAAACCTTCGATTTTGAATGGGACGCCTCGATGAAAAATCAAGATGTGGTACGCCGCCTCGATCTGAGCAAACTGATAAAAAAGTTCCCGGGCGGTATGTTCGAGCTGCGGATCGGGTTCGCAAAAAAGCACAGTATGTACGAGTCGCCTTCAAAAAACGACGAATTTTCGAATCTTCCGTTTCCAAAAGATTTTTCCGAGCTGGACGGGTTTACGGACATAGCAAGTGAGTATTGGACGACTGCGGAGCTGACCTCGGATCAGCGCGAGCAGTTTTGGCGGATGCGGGATAATCCGAATCACCCCGCTTTTTATCTTCCCTCGTACAGCAATTATTGTTTAAGTTCAAAGCGGGTGCTTGTTTCGAATATAGGGCTGTCGGTAAAGCGCGACCGGGCAGGCGGGCTGTACGTTGCGGCCGCCGACCTTGTTTCCGGTAATCCGATGGACGGCGTAACCGTTAAACTGTTCAGCTTTGCCCAGCGGGAGCTGGAATCCGGAAAGACGGATTCTCAAGGCCTTTTAATGCTTGCAAACAAGGAAGATGCGTATTTTGTGCAGGCGGAAAAGGGCGGTTTTTACAACTGGATCAGGCTTAGCGGGGATACGCTTTCTGCAAGCCATTTTGATGTGGACGGCGAAAGCAGCGATGGGGGCGTAAAGGGCTATATTTACGGCGAACGGGGCGTGTGGCGGCCCGGTGATGATATTCATCTGGTTTTTATGCTGCAAGATACCGAAAAGAACCTGCCCGCCGATTATCCGGTCAAGTTTACTTTGGAAGACCCGCTTGGCAAACAAAGCGATTATAAGGTTTTTACGTCTTCGGTAGACGGGTTTTACCGGATCGATACGGGGACGGACGCGGGCGCCAAAACCGGTACGTGGTATGCGCGGGTTACGGTCGGCGGAAAGACATGGACAAAATCCGTTAAGGTAGAAACCGTCGTTCCGAACCGTCTTTTTATTGACCTAAAGCCTGAAGGACGCTATTTTACAGGCGGCGCCAATCCCGTAACCTTGAGCGGGGAGTGGCTGCATGGTGCAAAAGCCTCCGCTTTGAAGGCTCAAATTTCGGCCCGTTTTCTTTTGGACAGAAACCCATTCGAAAAATACAAAAATTACAATTTTATCAATCCCGAAATACAGGTTAAAACCGATCAAAACGAAATTTGGGAAGGAACCCTTGATGCTGACGGAAGGGCACGAATCGGCCTTGATCTTGATGCGGGGGCAAAGGCGCCCGGCAAACTGCGGGCTGTTTTTGAAACGAGAATTTACGAGCCGTCGGGGGCTTTTTCGAGTGAGAATAAGGTATTCGGTTATTCTCCGTATGACCGCTACGTGGGTATGGAAATTCCGAAAAGCGACGATACCTATCGGGATATGCTGTACACCGACCGCGAGCAAAACCTTAAATTCGTGCTCCTTGATGCCGACGGGAACCCCGTAAAAGGCGAGGCCGGTCTATCGGTAAAGCTGTACAAGCTCGAATGGTTTTGGTGGTGGGAAACGGATTATGAGGATACGAATTATACCTCGGCCCGCAATACGCGGTTTATAAAAAGCTGGGATATTACGGCGAAAAACGGCACGGCCGATCTTAAAATGAAGATAGACGACGGTGATTGGGGCCGGTATTTGATAGCCGTATATGACGAAAAAGGCGGGCACAGTTCCGCTCAGGTCGTCTACTTCGATTGGGCCGGCTGGGCAAGCCGCAGAACGAGCGATGACAGCAGCGCGAGTATGCTGACGGTAACGGCGGGCAAGATCAAGTACTTTGCCGACGAAACTGCCGAAGTTACCTTTCCCTGTTACGAGGGAGCACGGGCGCTCGTTACCGTCGAAAAAAACGGTAAAATCGTAAAACAAGAATGGATCAAAAGTACCGGTACGGTTTGCTCGTATAAAACAAAATTGAAACCCGAATGGGCGCCGAACATCTACATTCACGTAAGTCTTATTCAAGAACATCAGCAGACAAAAAACAGTCTGCCTATTCGACTGTACGGAATAGCCCCCGTTATGATCGAAAACAAGAATTCGCGCATTGCACCGGTCATACAGGCAGCGGACGCCTTTGAGCCGAATGCAAAAGCGGCTTTTACGATAAGCGAAGAGAAGGGGCGGGCAATGACTTGCACCGTTGCTGTCGTGGATGAGGGCTTACTCGGGCTGACGGCCTTTTCTGCCGCCGACCCGTGGAACGCCTTTTACAAAAAAGAATCCTCGCAAATTTCTTCGTGGGATATATACAATTACGTCATAGGTGCCTACAACGGAAAGATCGAGTCGCTGTTAGCCGTCGGCGGCGGTTCGGATATAGAAAAAAACGGCAGTAAAAATGCCGAACGGTTTAAACCCGTCGTATTCTTCTTCGGGCCTTACGAAATAAAGGCCGGCGAGAAAAAGCGGGTCGAATTCGATATGCCCCAGTACATCGGCGCCGTCCGGATTATGACCGTGGCGGGAAAAAGCGGGGCATACGGTGTTGCCGAGCGCAGTGTGCGGGTAAAAAGCGATCTTATCGTTATGCCGACCCTGCCGCGCACCTTGGGTGTAGACGAAACTGTGCAGGTACCGGTAACCGTGTTTAACGGAACCGCTTCGGAAAAAACGGCGAAGGTTTCTTTAAGGGCCGAAGGCGCCTTGAATGTTTCGGAGGAAAAACAGGTAACGGTGAAGGGAAACGCGGACGCTTCGGTCATTTTCGAAATAAAAACCGACAAGCCGGGCATCGCGAAATTTAAGCTGGAAGCGTCGGCACGCGGAATTGCAAAAAAGGCCGAGTCCGCAGCCGAAATCGACATTCTTTCCAGAGGTATGCCGTTTTCTTCAACCGAAACCATACACCTTGATCAGGGAAAAACGCTGTCGAGGGACGTATCTTTAAGGGGCGAAAAGGGCACCAAGCGGCTTACGGTCGAAATATCGCAATATCCGTCGCTGGGGCTGGAGCATCGGCTGCAATATCTTTTAAGTTACCCCTACGGCTGTATCGAACAGATAACCTCAAAGGCCTTTCCGCAAGTTTACTTGCCCGATATGGCGCTGCTCGATGCCGGCGAAATCGAAAAAGCAAAAACGAATGTCATTTCCGTGCTGGAACGGTATTCGGGCTACCAGCTGCGCAACGGAGCCTTTTCTTATTGGCCCGGCAGTTATTACGAGAGTAATTGGGCAACTTCCTATGCGGGGCATTTTATGACGGAGGCGAAAAAAGCGGGTTATGCGGTAAACAGCAGTATGTATCAGGCGTGGCTCGGCTATCAAAGCGAAAAGGCTGCAAACTGGGCATCGACATACATCGATAACATAGAAGAACAGGCGTACCGGCTTTATACGCTAGCCATTGCGGGGGCTCCGGAAATAGGAGCTATGAACCGCCTGAAAAACTTTGAAGGCAGTATGAATGCCGTATCGATAGCGTTGCTTGCAAACGCCTACGCCGTCGCGGGGCACACCAAAACTGCGAAAACCTTATTGGAAAAGGTGCAGGTGCCGGAGTCTGCATACCGCCGCATGGGAAGAAACTTTTCTTCCAACATACGGGATACGGCCCTTATTTTAAACGCCTGTACCGTTTGCGGCCTTTCCGACAGGGCTTCAAAACTCATCGTAAAACTTGCGGCTGTCTCTTCAAGCAACGACTGGCTTTCCACACAGGAAACGGCATGGCTTCTTATGTCGGTTGCACCGTATTACGCCTTCGACAAAACGAAAAAGGTCGAATACGAAATTAGAACCGAAACGAACATCATAAAAGATACGCTTGCAGGCTCCGCGCGGCTGTACGAAATTCCTGTAAACGAAGAAAATGCGAAAAAAATCGAAATCCGCAATACGGGAAAAATTCCCCTGTATGCGGCGCTTACCGTACAGGGAAAACTGCCGCCCGGCGAAGAAGAAACCGTAAGCAGCAATTTAAGCCTGTATGCCGAATACTTTAACGATGACGGTGATACGGTTTTGCCCGAAAACCTTTCCTTGGGCGACCGCTTCAAAATAAGAATGCTGGTTCGAAACAATACCAACTACGATGCGGAAAATATAGCGCTTTCCATGCCGATTCCTACCGGCTGGGAAATTTCGAATATGCGGCTAGGTCTTTCCGATGACGATGAGGAAAGTGAAGAAGAAGCCTCGAATTTCGATTATCAGGATTTGCAGGACACCCACGTGCACACCTTCTTCGAATTAAAGCGCAATGCCTCGAAGACGTTCGAATTGGCAGGTACGGTAACCTACGGCGGCTCGTATTATCTGCCTGCGATAACTGCGGAAGCTATGTACGATAACAGCTACAAGGCATCGATAAAAGGCAAAAAACTGAAAAGTACCCGTTAAACAAAAGGGAGCCTCTAAAAACATCAGTTTTTAGAGGGTTTCCTTAAATTTAATTTGCGATGTTTTTCATAAGTCATTAATATATAAGGACTTATGAAAAACTCGTCGGGCATCTCTAAAAATCCAACAAGGTTTTTAGAGATGCCCAAAAAGCGGGCGTTCAACAAAAAAGCACGGAGCTTAAAAAAAGCGCCGTGCTTTTTTTAGTGTAAAGTGCGTCCTGTTTGCCGCGGCCGAAGGACTCTCCCTTTGGAAATTCCGTATCTTATGCTGTCGCTTCCTCCGATATTACCGTACCGGACAAGTCCGTCATTCGACCTATTCGATAACTCCGTTATCGAATAGGTCGACGAGTTCTAAATCGCGCAAA
>CAUTPO010000124.1:0-6191 GCA_963540475.1 uncultured Treponema sp.
TATGAAAAACTCGTCGGGCATCTCTAAAAATCCAACAAGGTTTTTAGAGATGCCCGACACTTTGTTTTCTTATTTTTTATGCTTTGAATTCGGTTTTTTGGGATTCATAATAAATCTTCTTATTTTATTTACTTATATATTTATAAGTTTTTTCTTGATAATCGGATTTATAATTAGCGCAATAGAAACCAAGAATAAAACATTTTTAGGTATTCAATTAATTTTTTTGATAATGGTTTGTATAGCAAGTAAATTTAATTTTATTTTAAACATTCCTGAAAATATCGCCTTGTTTATAAAAATGCCTCTTATCGAAAAAGAAGTTAATGATTATATTCATACAGGCCATAAATCCAAAAGAATAAGAGACGAGGAATATGTATGCTATGTATGGGATCCAGGTTTTTTGGATCATTGGAGTGCAGTCGTGTATGATCCCGATAACCGCTTGGAAGGAGCTGTTACCGCTTTAAAAGAAAACGATAAAGAAGTATTTAATACATATAAAAATTTACTTGGCGGCTATTTGCATTATATAAAAAAGATAAAAAATAAATATTATTTATGTTATTTTTGACGAATATTTTACCGCAAGGCGTCGGCCTTTTTTAACCAGTTGTAAAATTCCAAGCCGCTTACGGAACCGTCGGGGTCGAATATTTTTCCGCCGACTAGAGGAATAATGTCTTCTTCAACCGTACCCAAAACCGAATCGAAGTACACCCCATCCATCGTAACATCGGCTAAGGGCAATTTATTCCTGTTTGCGTATTTGAGGCTGTACTTACTAAGCATTCTGCTGTCATTGCCTGCAATTAACCGCCACAAAAAAAGCGCGGCGTCTTTTCTTTTTGCATACTCTTCCTGTACGATAAGATCAGCCGCATACCAGCCTGCCGCCTTAAGCCTGTCGGCAAGCATCTTAGGCTTCCATTGCGAGGTTCCCGTTATAAAATCGAGGGCATGGGTATTGTCCTGTGTCAAAACCGCCATATCTATCAGCAAAATCTTATCCTGCTTTACAATTTGTGCCGTCGTTTTCTTTATACCCTTATCGATGGTGTGAAATTTGCTGCAATAATCCCGCAATGTTCCGTAACGCGCCCCGTATTCTTCGGGCAAGAATTCCAATGAGCCGTCGAAAGCCACCAGCGCCTCAGTGTAGTTTTCGGTAAGATAGTGCAGTGCTCCCAGTTCGGCTTGTAACCGATAAAAGGACGGATTCGCTTCTATTTTTTTCGAAAGATAGGTAATCGCATCTTCAGGCGGCATAATGCGGGAAACGAGGAGCTCGACATACTCTTCATAAGGATTATTTTTTTCCGCAATTTTGAGCATTTTCCGCGCGGCACTCTTATCTTTTTTAAGCAGATAATAATCGCCGTACAGGGCATACACAAATGCCAGATATCCCGAATCGGAAGAAGGAGAAGATAAAAGAGCGTCCAAATCTTTCTTTATTTTTTCAAGTTCCGCCCGATCACCGAGGCCGCCTTGTTTGACGAGGGCCTTTTCTATTTCTTCGGCAGCACGGATATTATCCGTTTTTGCTGAGCTCGTGTAGATAAGATCTTTTTGTATGGTGGAACACGAAGAAAGCACACACAACAAAAACCAAAACACGGTTTTTTCGATTTTTTTAATCATATAATCCTCCAATCAATCCGATTTTTAAAAGGGGGCTTGAGTCCTCAACATCGGCCGTCTATAAGACCGCCGATAAACCGCATTTGCACGGATTTATCGGCGTTTTTCAAGGCAGGGTTATTGTGCCGGCTCGATGGAAATAAGTTCTATTTCAAAAACGAGTACGGCATTTTCCGGAATAATCGTTTCACCTGAGGCGTTGTTTTTGATGCCCTTTTCGCCGTATCCCAATTCGGGCGGAATATAAAACTTGAATTTCGCACCCGGCGACATCAGACAGACGCCTTCTGTCCAGCCCGGAATGACCCGTGCCAGATTTATTTTGACCGGTGCCGCCTTTTCATCGGGGGCGTTTTTGTACGAATCATCGAAAACGGTACCGTCTGTCAGCGAACCCGTATAATGTACCTCAACCGTATCCGACGGCGCCGGTTTTACCTCATTTTTGCCATTTTGCAAAATCTCGTATTGAAGGCCTGAATCGGTTACAATAATGCCGTCCTTCTTTTTGTTCTCTTCTAAGAATTTCTTGCTTTCTTCCAGTTTTTTTGCAAGATATGCAAGGTGCGACCGATGATAGGCCCGATTTATGACTTCTTGGGCCTCGGTAAGGTCTGCGTCCTTAAAACCGGCGGCGGAGGCCGCTTTAAAGCCTTTTAAAAAAGCCTTTGTGTTTATTTTAAACTCATTTTCCTGAGCCGTTTTTCCGACTATAATGCCGAAAGCGTAACCGAGTTGTTCCGGCGTAACCTCTGCCGGCTCATCGTTTTTAGCACCTTCTTCTGTTTTGGGCGCTTCCTGCGCTGCTCCGCTTTTTTCGGCATTTTTTCCGTTACAGCCTGCGCATACGGCGGCAAAAACGGCAAAAAACAAGATAATCCGTAATTTTCCGATAATGTTCATAATCAAATCCTTTAATGAAAATAGGCGACAAGAATAACAGTCTTTTAAAAAACAGTCAAGAGCGGGGAAAGAATGAATATGGGAGTCAATTTTAGGTGTTTCGGTTCATAATTTTTCCACAAAATGCTATTTTGACGGATTTTGTAGCAAAAACAATAGTAAGAAAAGTAAAAAAACACAATTCCTTCTAAGCATACTATAAAAATTATTCAATAGTAATAGACCGGTTCTGCCTGTTCCGAAACTGAAGTTTATGAACATGGCTACTATAATTTTTCAAAAATTGACTTCCCTGTCGTCCAGTGTGTAGGACGTTGATTTTTTTCGTAGATAAGTGTATTATGCTATCATTAAATCATACAATCGGGAAAATGAAATGAAAAAGACTGTTTTATTTGCTGTTGCCTGCCTCTGTTTGTTTTCGGCGGCTTGCGGAAAAAAGGAGAATAGAAAATATATAGAAGGAAAAACGAATGGGTGAAGCCTTTCAACAAGATTTAACCAAAGAAGAAAGGGCCGGCGGAATTTTTATCGTAAAACTCTTATTCAAAGAGCCGGTAAAAATGCCTTCGCGGGAGCAGATGGAAGAGGTGATGCAAAGACGGCTGGGAGAAGCCGAATGCTTTTCGTATGACGGCGATACCGGTACGGCGCAGTTTGCCGCCAAGGGGTACCGGGCGGAATTTAAGGACGGAACATTCCCGCCCATGCTGATGATTGCCCCCGCCGCCTTTAATGGAGAAACCATTGACGATTTTACCAAAAGTCAGATGTGGGACTGCGCAGACGATAAGGACCGTATTTTCTCCGAGTGCCGGTATGCACTTATCGGTACCGATATGCTGGCGGCGGCGCTTCCCGCATCAAAGCGGGCGGCGCTCGATATGGATTTTACTGAGGCGCTGGTTGAGCTTTTTCCCGAATGCACTGCCGTTTATTTTGAAAATTCAGGCAAACTTTTTACCGCAGAAACAATCCGCAGCCATACCGTTCCCTGTGAAAACCGTTTTATCCGCTTTGCCGTAAACGTCCGTTTTTTTACTATTCAAGGCGGCGAGGATATGCTTGTTGACACACTCGGAATGAGCCTCTTGTTTTTGCCCGACTTACAATATCACTTTCACAGCCTTAATCCGAACCAAATCGTAAACCATGCCTATAACACGGCTTTCTACCTTTTACAAAACGATAACCCCATAAAAAACGGCGATACAATCGACGGCGTACCGGACGGAGAGGCTCCGTCTGAACCGTGGATATGCCGCTATGAAGAGGCGCTTATCCAGCCTGCACGCGAAGTCATCGATATAGATACCGGCGCCTTTGCTGCGGGTAATAGAGAATATGAAGAAGTGTGAGCCGAAGCCGTCCGCAGATAAGCGTGCGGTAGTGTCTTCCGGCCAGTATCCAAGGGCTGAAAAAACAGCCGTTTGGGGTGCTGTGATTTGTGTTTGATTATCGATAGAAATTATTATGGTTTATTATTTTTTGTCAGGTATTAGAAAGCATACTCTTTTTGTATCTGTTATAGTATTTTTATCAGAGCTTTTATCACTTGGAGAATTTGGAATAGTAGTCTGATAGCGTTCGTCACCATAATATGATAATTTGGGATGTTTTGATTGCTTACCGGCAATGAAATGATGCTTTTTTAAGATACCGATAATATCATCTACGCTATGTTTGCTTTTTATTGCGTTAGTCCATTCTGTTTCACAGTCCTCATAATCTTTAAAAGAATTCGATTTTTCAAACGTCCAATCATTAATATGTTTCTTTATACTGTTTAAAACATGTTCCTTTCTGCTATCTTTTGCAGTACTTTCTTGTATAATTGCATTATAAAAAATACCTTTAATAAAATCATATATTTCATCGGGGAATAATTCTTTTTCATCACAGGGAATTTGTAAAGACAATCCCGTTTCTTTGCCTTGTTTTTGTGAAAAATTATTTGACAATGCTTGATTTTTTTCCTTTAACTCATTATTTTCCGTTCTAAGTCTTTTATTTTCACCCTTTAAATTTTTAATTTCAGATTTTAGCTTCTCAATATCGGTATCAAAGGTTTTAATATATTCATCTCGTTCATCTGCTATCTTTTGAAGTTCGCCTTTTAAATGTTTTATTTCATTATCCTTTTCTGATATCTGTTTTTCTAGGTTTTGAACTTTAACAGCTGTATTGTTTTTAAGGTTTTCATACTCACGCTTTAATTTCTCTTGTTTTTGTGCTGTTTCAATTTGCAATAAATCAAACCATGATATGCCTTCCGAAAAGGATTTTAGAGCCGTTATTTCGATAATTTTTTCATACACTTTTTCTATAGAAGTATCTTCTTCAGGAAGAAAATAAAACCGTTTCTGCTTTCCCCAGTAAATACCGACGGCACCGTTGTATACGTTACGGTTATTTGTTTTTTCTTTGAGAAAATATGAAAAATGTCTGTCATGTTCCTTAAAAACAGTAGCCATACAATAGAGTTTTGCAGCGGTTTTATCCGGATCGATTAAATATTCGCCGTATTCATCTACACTGATGTAAACAAGAGGCATTTCAGGACACGTCTTGCCGTTTAATACATCAATAAGGTATTCCGCTGAAGACGATGTTTTATCGGTTTTTACGGCTCTGTTTATAATGGTTAATGCATTTGCCTCGATAAGAGGTTCAATGCAATTTTCGAAATATCTCGGTTTATTATACTTTATCTGCTTGATTACACCATTAAGTACGATTTCAAAGGTAAGAATGTTTTTACCGTTTTTCATCTTTAAAATGATATACGTATTCCACATCCTATCGGAATCCGATTCTTTTTCGACAAGGTTGAAGCCCCAGTATTTGTTGTCTGCATCATTGAGGGATTTGATTTGTATTGTGCTGTGTGTATACGAAAAGGTAATGTTTTCAGGAGCTGTATCGTACTTTTCCAAGTCTTTTTTTGCCATCATTGAAGTATTACAGCTATTTACACGCCATGCTTTTATGGTTTTCCACACGTCATCTTGATTTATACCGGCTTTCAAAGGAATTTGAGTTTTAAACGTCGTGATCATATATTTGAATATAATAATATTTATATGAAAAGTCAAAAACTATAGAAATTCATCTTTGTAAAAAGATATATTACTTTTTTACACGGAACAGCAATTTTTGAAGAAATTATGAAACGGAGGGAGATTGAAAATCGATTTTTGTGTAAGTGGCGGTTTTGTTTGTGTTGTCTGCACGCGTAAAACGGCGGGCAGTTAACCGCTCCATTACCAACTCGACTGCCGTTCGTCGGGTTTGCCTGCTCCGCCTGCACAGGTTGAGTACGCAGCCGTTCTACAGCTTTACCTGTACCGCCTGTACAACTGCCCCACGCTGACAGCTGCGGGCTTACAAAAAAACACCCCCCAAGGCTGTGCTCGAGGGGGTGCCGTATTCATATCCGGCACGCGACGTTTGCGGCAAGCGCAAACTCGAGTTGAAACCGGCGCATGAATGCGCTAGGTTTCATACGACGCCTATACAGCTTTAGGTAACCGACGTTTTGACGAGCAAAAGCTCGTCAAAACTCGAGTTAAAAACTGCACACGGATGTGCAGTTTTTAAACATTAAACCTGTTCGGAAACTTCAGTTTCAGAACAGGCTA